>NZ_SBJL01000003.1:0-300000 GCF_004634425.1 Vitreimonas flagellata
GTTGAACTGATAGAACAGCTGGCCCTGCGCGCCCGATTTCTCTCCCATCATCGCCGCCTCCCTTGCTCACAACGCAAGGGAATCAGCGTTCGCTGAAATGCGCATCGACTTTTTCAACAAAATTGGCGATGGCGTGCCGCTCGCGATGAATGCACCCAATGGCTCGAATGGAGCGTGCGCGCCGGCGCGCCGGTGCGCGTGCTGGTGACGCGGGACATTCAATTGCGACCTTATCGTGCGCCAGACTTTGTCCGCCGCTAAGCGCCAAATGTCCTTCAGGCGATGCTCGGACGCGGGAGCCTCGACACCACGCAAACCTACACACAGGTCGGTATTGCCAAGCTGGCGGCGGCACAAGCGCCAGCAGAGCACGCAAAGTTCTCGGCGTCCGTTCTATAATCGATGGGTTATAGTTCGCCATTATAATCGAACGATCATAACTTGATATTAAGATCGATCGATCATAAATTGGGGTCATGATAAGCATCCGCATCACCAGGCCGAGCGATATTGGCGCGGTTTTGCGCGCCTGGCGCGACGACCATCGCATGTCGCAAGTGGACTTGGCCAAGAAGCTCGGCGTTTCGCAACGCTGGGTGTCACATGTCGAAAACGGCAAGCCTACGCTCCAGCTCGGACTGGTGCTGCGCGTGCTCAACGAATTGGGCATCGATCTCTTTGCCGGCGCTACGCGTGGGGCAGGCGCTGAAGCCAAAAGCGCTGTCCTTGCGCAGTCAGCGCCAAGCAAGCGGCTCACCGACATAGACAGCATCGTCGATGACTAAAGAGCTTTGCGTCCTCGTCAACGATCGAGAATTGGGATCGGTCCATCAGGCCGCCAACGGACGATTGCGCTTTGTCTACGATGACGCATGGCGCCAGAGCGTTGATGCGTTTCCGCTATCGTTGTCGATGCCGCTGGGTGCGGCCGAGCATTCCCACACGGAGATCGTCAACTATCTTTGGGGTTTGTTGCCGGATCGCGCTTCGTCATTGGCGGCGATCGCTGCGGAATACAAAGTCTCAGTGCGTAGCGCTTTCGCGCTTATATCAGCTGTTGGCGAAGATCTGGCGGGGGCTGTTCAGATCGTGCCGCCGAACCGCGTCGACAAACTCAAGACACGCGAGGGGATCGTCCAAGTATCGGAGAACCGCCTTGCGAAATTTCTCGACGATTTGGTCGCCGACCACGGCAAGCTCAACATCAACGAGGATGCGGGTTTCTTCAGTCTGGCCGGCGTGCAAGCGAAGAAGGCGGTGTATTGGGTCAACGGCAAATGGTACGAGCCGCGCGGTCGCACGCCATCGACGCACATCATCAAGCCGCCGATGCCGGGGCTTGAAGGCCAAGTCGAGAACGAACATTTCTGTTTGCGCCTTGCAAGCGCTCTCGGCTTACGGACCTGCGAAACTTCGGTCGAGCAAATCGCCGGCAAACCCAACATTGTCGCCACGCGCTATGACCGCTTGCGCATCCTGAAGAATAAGCGAGCGCCTCTGACCCAGTCAGGCGGTCGCGTGGTGCGCGTACATCAAGAAGACATGTGCCAAGCCATGGGTATCGATCCTGCCAAAAAGTATCAGGCAGAGGGCGGGCCGGGCATGCAGAAGATCATGGAATTGTTGGCGGGTTCGGGAGACCCAGCGACAGATCGCTCGCGTTTCATGCGTGCGTGCGCGTTCAATTTCGTGATCGTTGGACCCGACGCGCACGGCAAGAATTTCAGCGTGCTGGTCGACGTTGGCGGGCGCTATCGTTTAGCGCCGCTCTACGACATCAATTCCATGTTGCCTTACGATCTGGAGAAGACGCGCAAGCTTGCGATGACGGTCGGCGGCGAGGGGCGCTGGCGCAGCATCGGGCCGACGCATTGGGAAAAGGCGGCGCGCTTGTGCGGCTATCCACCTGCGGACGCATTGGCGCATGTGCGCGATATCGTGGCGCGCGCGCCAGCTGCTGCGCGTCAAGTGTTGAAGCAATGCCGCAGCGCTGGCCTTGAGACTCCAGCGCTGGTTCGCCTCGTGGAGCAATTGGATCTGCGCTGCAAGGCGCTGGCGCCAGATTATAATTGACGAACGGCGCGCCCGATCAAGGGATCGGCTCCGGTTTCTTGGTCCGCAGCGCCACAATCAAAACGCCTATGAATGCGAGCAGAGCGCCGGCGACCATCCTTATGTCGATGTGATCGCCCGTGATCAGCACGCCGAAACCGATCGTCGAGAGCGGCGTCAACAGCGTAAGGGGCGCCACCAAGTTCGCCTCATAATGGCCGATCATCCAGAAATAGGCAGAGTGCGCCACCACCGAGACGACAATCGCGGAGAAGAGCAACGCCGCCGCAAAGCGCCATCCAGCATCCGCCGCCAGCGCCCATTGCTCGTGCTCGAACAAGATGCTTGCGCCGGCGAGGGGTAGGAAAGACACCAAGCCAACCCAAGCCTGAAATCTGAGCGGAGCGACGTTCTCGGTCTGCTTCATGAGCACAGCCCCCAGCGACCCTGAGAGTGCGGCGCCCACCACAAACCAAAGTCCCGCGCTGAGCTCCAGGCCCTGTGGCGACCACAGAACGATGAGGACGCCCAGAAGTGTCAGCACAATGCCGAGAGCGCGCCGCCAACGAATGCGTTCGCCCAAAATGAGGATCGACAGAAGCGTGGTGAATGGCACGCCGATCTGGATGACGATTGCGACGGATGATGGCGAGGCGCTCTGCAGGCCCATGAACAGCAGTGCAAAATTGCCCGCGCCCAACAACAAGCCGATGGTCGCCACGCGCACATACGGGCGCGGCATCGGCAACAGCCAGGGCAAGGTGACGAGCGCCACGAGCGAGAACCGCAACGCCGCGAAGAATAGCGGCGGGATGCTCCAATGATCGATGACGATCTTGCTGAGGACATTGCTGAAGCCCCAGACCACGCAGATCAGAACGAAGATGAGGAAATGGCGCAGCGTCACGCCAAGTTGGTTGTCATACTCGAAAGCTCATGCAAAGCGGCGCCACACGACGCAAGCAAGCCCTTTGGACAAGGGTGCGCGCGCCCGCACTATTGCAGTCAGTTTTCGGCGCAGGATGCGTAATCTTGCTGGCCAGCACCACTTAGGCGGTTTCACTTAAGCCGACTGCGAGCGCGAATGTGGTGGGAAACCGCGTTTTGATGCGGCGCGCGCGATTTTCGACATCGGGCGAAAGCATCCCGCGTGCTCTGATCGGAATTCGCCTCATCACTCGGTATTGGCGTTCAAAATCGATGACGGTGGTGGAATTTGGCTACCTGACTGGGCTTGCCGTGGAAAATCGATGACAACGCCGCGCACGCGCGAGCGGCCGCGCGCGCGATCTGCGGGCTGGCTGGGGCTCCAAATAGGCCGACGAAACGCCGCCAAAAGCGACCCGAGATTGCCCCGCGCGCGCACGTCGAGGGGGCGCAAATTCAGCCGCGGCCGCCATCGCGTCTGTGGATAAGAGCCCGGCGCTGCGCACCAGGCGGCTTGCCCATTTCCTCCCGCCAGGTGTCAATGAGGTGTCAAAAGACATCTCACACCTTACGAGCAGCCGAATGCCGACGCTAAGTCATTGAAAGAATGGTGGTGGGGGGGAGAATTGAACTCCCGACCTCGGGGTTATGAATCCCGCGCTCTAACCAGCTGAGCTACCCCACCGCAGGCGCGCGCGCCGCATGAAGGGGCGGAGACATAAAGCCCAGGGGGCGTCGCCGCAAGCGTTCCGCGCGGACAAAATGCCGTCCAACCGCTAGCCCATTGTGGTATTATGTGGCCGCAGAAGCGGGCCGTTTTGCTTGTCGCGAGTCGCGGCTTCGGCGATGGTCCGCGCGCAAGCGGAGGGCGAGCGATGTTGTGGCTGCGGGCGTTGGGCCAGGAGCACCTCGATCTTGCGCTCAACGCTTCACCGGACATCCGTGCGCGGATCGTGGATCGCCCAGGGCTCTGGATGAACCCCGAACGGCTCGGCGCGCTACTGACCGACGTGCGCACCATCGCACGCGCGACACTGCCCGAAGGGGATTTGACCTACGGCGTGCTCGGCGGCGATCCCGCGCGTTTGGCGGCCTCAGTGATCACCGTGCTCTACGACCGCAACAGCGGCGCACCGATCGCCTTCAACGCGCTCGCTTGGCTGCCGGTGGCGTTACGCGGCCGCCCCGTGGACGTGCTGCATCTCGGCCTGGTCATGGTCGACCCAGCGGCGCGCAATCGCGGCATGTCGTGGCTGCTCTATGGCTTCACATGTTTCATTCTTTTTCTGCGCCACGGCGCGCGGCCGGTCTGGGTGTCGAACGTGACGCAAGTGCCGGCCGTATTCGGCATGGTCACGGAGAGTTTTGCGTCAGTCTATCCAAGTCCGAACGGCGATAAGCCGAGCTTCGAGCACGTGCTGCTGGCGCGCCAGATCATGGCCTCGCATCGCCACGCCTTCGGCGTCGGGCCCGATGCGGGCTTCGATGAAAGCCGCTTCGTCATCACCAACGCCTACACTGGCGGCTCGGACGATTTGAAGAAAACCTTCGAAGACGCGCCGAAGCATCGCAAGGACGCCTTCAACGAAACCTGCGCCCGCGAACTTGATTACAAGCGCGGCGATGATTTCCTTCAACTCGGCCAAGTCAACATGGCGGCCGCACAAGCCTATGTCTGGGACGTCGTGCCGCGTGAATCGCTGCCAGGCGTGATCCTCAGCGGCGCATTCTTGGCGCTGCAATCGCTGGTGCTACCGATCCTGCACTGGTTTGATTCAGAGACAGCCTGGGGCTCGCTGCGCCCCGCCAAGGTACGCCCATGAGCGCTTTCACCTACGCAGAAATGACGACGCGCAATATGGGCTTCGTCACGCCGGAGGAGCAGGAGAAGCTCCGCGCCGCGCACGTGTTCATTCCGGGCGTCGGCGGCATGGGCGGCGCGTGCTTTCTTACGCTGCTGCGCGCGGGCGTCGGCAATTTCACTATCGCCGACATCGACACGTTCGAGATTTCCAATCTCAATCGCCAGGTCTTCGCGTTCACCGATACTGACGGCTGTTCCAAAGCCGAAGTCGCAGCAGAAGCAGCCGCGCGCATCAATCCCGAAGCCAAGCTCAAAGTGCTCGGCGCCGAATGGCTCGATCAGATCGAAGCGCTCGCGTCAGCCCACCCCGTTATCGTCAACGGCACGGACGACGCGCAGGCCGGGGTGCGCATGTATCGTGTCGCGCGCGAAAAGCGCGTGACCGTGATCGACGCCTACGCTGCGACGCTGCCGTCTGTGTATGTGGTGCGCCCCGACGATCCGCGCCCCGAAGAGCGCATGAATTATCCGACGGTTGGTAAGGACTGGCGGGCGATCACCGATGACGATCGCCAAGCTTGCCTGATGAAAGAACTCGAATGGGCGCTGACGCATTCGAGCACGCACAAATACGTCGATCTCGGCATCGCCGCTGAACTCGCCGCCGGCAAACGCAAGCGGTTCTCGTTCGCGCCGATGGTGATCACGACCGGCAACCTCATGGCCTATGAAGCGATCCGCTTGATCCTCGGTCACGAAGGCGGCGCGGATTATCGTGGCTATTTCTTCAACCCACACGCCGCGCGGGTGGAAAAGCCGTTGCCGTGGCCGCTCTCGACGCTGAAAGGCGCGCTGGTGCGCCAATTCATGGCGAAGATGACGGCGTCTTGATGGAAATTACCGCCGCCAGCATCGCGCTCAACCTGCTCGCCTTCATCGGCGCCGGCGCTTACGTGCTCGGGCAAACCAATGCGCGCGGCGCATCGCCGGTGGATCAGCGTTTGGGCGCGCTCTTCACAGTGCTCATGGCGCTCGTGGGTGTGCGTGCGCTGCGTTGGTGGCTTGAGGTTGAAGCGTTGCGCCGGCTTGAAGAGGCGATTGCCGCGCTGCTGCCGCTGTTTGCGCTCTTCCTTGCTGAGGGCTTACTGCGCCGTCATGCGCCAGGATGGCTGAAGAAGGCGATCGCGATTGGCGTCGGTGTGTTCATCGTCGCCGCCATCCTTCGTCCGGTCAGCATAGCGCCACTCTTCGCTTACGCACTCGGCGCCTTTGTTTCGCTCTCGCTTATCAGCCTCGCGATCTTCCTCGCCGCGCGAGATCGCGCGTCACTCTCGGCCGGCGAAAATGGCGCGATCGGCGCGCTGTTCGTTGGCCTTATCATCGCCGTGCCGCTCGGCGCCACGGACTTCCTAGCCGGCGCCGGGGTCTCGCCCATTCGTGCGGGCGGTCTTGGTTTGCTTGTGTTCATCCTCGCCGTTGCCCGCGTCACCGCGCATGGCGGTGGCGGCTTGAGCGTGGTGGAGGAGGTGTTCTGGGCCGCACTCGCCGCGGCGCTCGGCTTTGCGGTGTTCGCGTTCGTGTTCGGCGCGCCGCCTTTGCTCGCTGCGCTCACCTGGTTCGCGCTCATCGCAGCGCTCGTGCTTGTGTTCCGCATCGTGCAATACGTGCGTGAGCTTCGCGAAGCGCGCTCGCGCTCGTCGTTCTGGCGCGCATTCGCGGAAGCGCCGACGAATGATCTCGAAGCTTTCCTCGATCGCATGCTCGACGCACCCGAACTCCAACGCGCGCATCTGCTCGAAGGCGCAGCACTGGCCGGCTACGACCATGCCGCGCTCTTGCGCGGCTTCGATCAAGGGCCGGTGCTCAGCATCGCCGAGGCCCGCGCTTGGGGCGCCGGCGCGCTCGAACAATTGGGCGTGCTGTTCGACGAACAGGAGGCCACGCACGTGATCCTCGTGACGCGCGAGCCGCTGCGGCTTCTGTTCGTCAATCTCCCGCGCGTCGGCGCCGGTCCCGATGTCGATCTGCAACTCCAACTCTTGGCCAAGCTTGCCGGGCAGGCCGCCCATGCTTGAGCTGCGCGAAGGCGACAAGCGCGCGTTCTTTGAGGCGCCCTTCAACGCGTACGGTGCGGGGTCGCCTTACGTCACGCCGATGTGGAGCGACATCGATCGCTATTTCGACGCCACGAAGAACCCGCTCTTCAAGGCCGGGAATCCGTTCCGCATTTTCACGACGCATCGCGACGGCCGCGCCATCGGCCGCATCAGTGCGCATATGCACGAGGCGTCCAACACGCGCCACAACACGAACCGCGCCTATTTCGGTTACTTCGACGTCGCCGACGATGTCGAGGCGGCCACGGCGCTTCTAGGCGCCGCTGAACGCTTTGCTCGCGAGCAGGGCGCCAACGAGATCGCCGGCAATTTCAATCTCACCGCCATGCAGCAGCTCGGTGTGACCACCGAAGGCTTCGCCGCACAGCCCTACACCGACATGATCTATGCGCCGCCGCATGTGGCGGAACTCTTGAAGCACAATGAATACGAACCGACTTTCCCTGTCGGTACCTGGGAGATCGACCTCACACGCGCCAATCCGGAGGCCCTACTCAATGAGAAGGCGCGCGCCGCGCTCAACGACCCGGCCTACGAATGGACGAGCATTGATCGTCGCAACTTCGCCGCGCGCCTTGAGGATGCGCGCCATGCGCTGAATGACGGCTTCGACAAGAACCCGATGTTCGTGCCGCTCACGCGCGAGGAGTATGAGTTCCATGCCAAGGAGATGATGTGGATTCTCGATCCACGCGTCTCGTGCTGCGTCCGCGCGAACGGGCAGGCGGCGGGAGTTGTCGTCTGTATCCCTGATCTCAATCCGTTCATGAAAGCCGTGCGCGGCGAGTATGGCTGGAACGCACCGATCGAGTTTATCAAGCAGCGCCTCAACCGAAAGCGCGCCGTCATCATCTATTATTCGACGGCCAAGGCGCACCAAGGTCGCGGCCTCAACAGTGCGATGCTCTATCGCGTGCTCACCAATCTCCGCGCCGCGGGATATGAAAAACTCGGCATCACCTGGGTCGCAGACGTAAACGCCGCGAGTTTGCGGCAGGTCGAAAAGCTAGGCGGCAAGCGCTTGCACCGCCTGCATCTCTTCCGCAAGGCGCTCACATGAACGCCGCCGATATCACCGCACTGATCGAAGCCGCCAATCGCGCGCCCTCGGTGCACAATATTCAGCCGACGCGTTTCCGCATCGATGACGAGCGCACCATTACTTTACTCGAAGACACAAGCCGTCGACTATTCGTCGGCGATCCTGAAGGCAAGGACAACCAGAAGAGTCTGGGCGCCGCATTCGAAGGTCTAATGCTCGCGCTCGCCGCGCATGGCTTCGGCGCCGACATCGAAAAACTCAGCGGCGCTGGCGCTCTGCGCGAAACCGCGCGCATCCGCATCGCCACTGGCGGCGTCGCGGATGCGCTCGAACCCCTCACGCATACGCGCGCCAGCTACCGCGGCGCCTTCGCTCCGCCCACGGAAGCCGATCGCAGCGCACTCGCTCAAATTGCCGAAACTTGCCCGGACTTGCACATCCTCCAAGGCGCTGACGCGCTCCAGCACGTCGGGCGCGTCTTCGACGATGCGAGCATGGAGGTGCTCCGCGCGCCAGCCTATCGCGCCGAGCTGCTTTCCTGGATGCGACTTTCGCCGAAGCATCCAGACTACGAGCGCGACGGCCTCAACGCCGCGCATATGGCGCTATCGCCCATCGAGGCATTCGGCGCCGGCTTGGTGCTTGGCCCGAAAGCGTTCCCCGCGCTCGACTCCATCGGCCTCGCCGAACCGCTGATCTCCGAAAGCGGCAAGGTGGGTAGCGCAGCGGGCGTCGCGCTCTTCCATCGCCCCACCGACGAACCAGAGTTTGAAACGGGCCGCCGTTTCTATCGCGTATGGTTGGAGATCGAGCGGGCGGGGCTCGCGCTCTGCCCCATGTCCGTGCTCGCGGATGTGCCGCACGTCGCGCAGCGCCTGATGCGCGAGAATGGTATCGGCTCTGACCGCAAGCTCGTCACGGCGTTCCGCATCGGCCGCCGTCCGTCCACCTGGAAACAGCCGCCGCGTACGCGTTTGCCCGTCTCCGAGCTGATTGTCAGAGCAGCTTGAGATATTCCAGCAGCGCGCGCCGCTGCGCCACGCTCAGCGCCTCGAACTCCGACGCGTGTCCTTGGTTCGAAAGCCCGCGCGCGCGCGTGTCGATCAAGCTTGGCGTAGACCAAGGTTGATACCCGCGCGGATAGAGATAATCGCCATTCGCATCGCGCTCACCGGCAATGCCCATGCGCGAATAGTCCAATCGATGTCCGCCAACCTGAAACCTCGCCGGCCGATCGCCTGGATGCATCAAATGCCAAAGCGTCGGCACCGAGCCATTGTGCAGATAGGGCGCGCTGAGCCACAAGCCTTCAAGCAGCGGCGCCGCGTACTGCCCAGTCGCGCGTGCGATGATGCGATCGCCATAGGCCGATTGCGTTACGGCCTCTGCCGCAGACGCATCGAACACTTGCCAGCGTCCTGGATCGGTATCGTAAGGGCCAATCCAATTCGGAAACGACACGAGCGCGGGATTCTCCAAGCTCTCGTCATACGTCCCGTGGCACGAGGCGCAGCTTGCCGCGTAAACGCCGCGACCCTGCGCGGCGAGCCGGGTATCGATGCGTCCCGGAAAACGCGGCGCCTGGTAGTCGCGCAGAAACGTGAACACTTCGCGCGCCTCATCAAGATAAGCCGCCGCGCGATCGGGGTGCACGCCCATGCTTGGCACAGTGAAGAACGCGGTCACCGTCGCGAGTTCATCGAGATGCACCGTGCTGATGTCTTCGGCACGTATCACCCGGTCCGACGCGCCTGTGCGCGGGGCGTAGGCCCCATCGTACAATAGCGATGAACGAAAGCCGCGCGCGCCGAGATCGGGTATGGAGGTGAAGCCGCGCGCGTTTTCGTGCGCGTCGTCGCCCAGCAAGCCCAATTGCATCCGTAAGGCGGCGACGCCATTCGTCAGCCCCGGTGCGCCATTCACGAACGGCAACGCACGATCGCCGCTGGCTTCCAGCGCATCCATCCGCGCCTGTAGGCGCGGCATCACGAAGCTACGGATCGTGCTGATCTCCGCCTCGGTCGTGTCGGGAAACAGCGTGCGCATGTTTGCGATCAAGCGCTCTTCATCGCCTCGCACCGCTTTGAACGCCGTATAGATCTCGCGCACATAGAGTTCGAGATCGAGCGATGTGTTCGGTGCGCCGAGCCACGCGACGTCCGTACGCGGTGCGCCGTTCGCATCAAACGTATGTCCCGCATGGCACGACGAGCAGGAAAGGTTCGCCGCCGTGAGCTCAACGCGCGGCACATCGCGGCCGACAACACCGAGGGAAAGGCCGTGCGGCGTCTCAAGCGCATGCGTCGGCTGCGCCACGCCTTCCGGCCAATTGCCGATCGTTTCGGGATAGAGGAATCCAAACCGCGTCATGATCGGTCGAATGCGCGCGGCTGAAAGTTCGCCGCCATTCAACTCGACATCACGCATCACCAAGGCCGTCGCCGCGAGGCGCCACGGCACGGCGTGCGTTTCGAGCGTGTCCGTGTTCAGCGCGCCGAAATCGCTCACCGCGAAAATCACCGCGCCGCGTTGTGCGGGTGTCAGCGACGTCATGTCGTAGGCATCGAGCGCGCTGGCGTGACCTTCGGCGTAACCTCGGAAGAAGTCGCGCATGGCCGTCGAGCAGGCGCCCAGCGCGAAGATCAATCCGATCAGGGCGAACGCGGCCCAAGGCGTGCGCGAGTGCATGTCGGCCTCCTGACCGACAGAAAGCACATCTGGCCGCGTTCGCCTATCTGTTCGCTAAATGTGCGCGAGGATCGCCGCACCCATTTGTGTGCAACCGAGTTCGCCGCCCAGATCGCGCGTGCGCGCGCCGCTCTCCAACGCATTGGCCACCGCTTCGTCGAGCGCGTCCGCCTCGGCATTGAGCTTCAGGCCGTGCCGCAGCAACATCGCCGCTGAAAGTACCGCGCCAATCGGATTTGCGAGATCGCGCCCGGCAATGTCGGGCGCCGAGCCATGTACTGGCTCAAAAATGCCGGGTCCGGCATCGCCAAGCGACGCGGAAGCGCCCAGGCCCAGCGAACCGCCAAGCGCGGAAAGCTCGTCCGTCAGAATGTCGCCGAACATATTCTCGGTGACGATCACATCGTACGCACGCGGATTGCGCAGCACGTGCATCGTCATCGAATCGATGAGCACGTGCTCGAGTTCGACATCGCTGAACTCGGCCTTGTGCACGCGGATCACTGTCTCGCGCCACAAGCGGCTCGTGGCCATCACATTGGCCTTATCGACTGAACTGACTTTGTTGCGCCGCGCCCGCGCCGCTGCAAACGCTTTGCGGGCGATGCGTTCGATTTCGCCGACGGTGTATAGGCAAAGATCGCTCGCCTCCGTCGCGCTCTGCTTCTTCTCACCGAAATACGACCCCCCCGTGAGTTCGCGGAACACCAGCATATCCACGCCCTCAACGATCTCGCGCTTCAGCGGTGAGTGATCGAGGAGGGGCTTGTGCATCAAGGTTGGGCGAATGTTCGCGTAGAGGCCGAGCGCTTTGCGAATGCCGAGCAAACCTTGCTCTGGCCGCTTCGGCGCCAAATCCCATTTCGGCCCGCCAACGGCGCCCAAGAACACAGCGTCTGCGGCTTGGCACGCCTCAAGTGTTTCCGCCGGCAACGGTTCGCCGGTTTCATCGATGGCGACGCCGCCAATGTGGTGCGAGGCGAACGCGAACGTATGGCCAAAGCGTTTGCCGACGGCCTCCAGCGCGGCGCGCGCTTGCGCCGTCACCTCTGGGCCGACGCCATCGCCCGGTAGCAGGACGATGTTGAAAGCACTCATACCGCGCGCTCCCGCTCATACGTCTCAATCGTCGGCACGCGATCGACGAGCCAACCCATCGGATCGACCCCCTCGATCAAGCAGCGGCGCGCGAACGGCTCGATGTGAAACTTGATCGGCGGATTGTTGCCGATGGTGAGTTCGCTCTTCTCAAGATCGATGCTCACGCGCCCGCCGGGTTCTTCCATGAGACGCGCATGCGTGTCCTTATCGACGGTGATCGGCAGCAAGCCATTCTTCAGCGCGTTCGAGGTGAAGATGTCGGCGATCGTGGTCGAGATTACGGCGCGGAAGCCATAATCGGTCAACGCCCACGGCGCGTGCTCGCGCGACGAGCCACAGCCGAAATTGTCGCCGGCGACTAGTACGCGATGCTCGCTCGCGTCGATCGTGTTCAGCGGTTCATCGGGCTTCGGCTTGCCGTCGGCATCATACCGCCAATCATAAAACGCGGTTTTGCCAAGCCCTTCGCGCGTCGTTGTCGTCAAAAAGCGCGCCGGGATGATCTGATCGGTATCGACCGCTTCTTGCTTGATCACGAACGTGCGTGAGACGAGCTGCTTGAATGGTTCAGGCACGCTTGGCCTCCGGCGTTTGTTGCGTGAAGATTCGCGGATCGGTGAGCACGCCGGCGATGGCGCTGGCGGCGGCCGTGGCCGGGCTGGCGAGAATCGTGCGCGCGCCTTTGCCTTGGCGGCCCTCGAAATTGCGGTTCGATGTCGATACCGCGAGCTTACCGGGCGCCACGAAATCGCCATTCATGGCGATGCACATCGAGCAGCCCGGCTCGCGCCATTCCGCACCGGCGTCCTTGAACACCTGATGCAAACCTTCGTCTTCTGCTTGCTGCTTCACGGCCTCCGAGCCGGGCACCACGAGCATGCGCACGCCGCTCTTCACCTTGTTGCCGCGCAGGACTTCCGCCGCCGCGCGCAGATCGGAGAGGCGGCCATTGGTGCATGAGCCGACGAACACGACATCGACCGGATATTCCGTCGTCGCGTGCCCCGGTTCGAAACCCATATAGGCCAGCGCCTTGGCTTCGGAATCGTTCGCCGGCGTAGGCGCCACTGCGCCGATCGGCAATGCCGCGTCCGGCGTCGTGCCCCACGTCGCCATCGGCGTGATCGCGGCGCCATCGATGCGCACTTCTTTGTCAAACGTCGCGCCATCGTCTGTCGCCAGCGACAGCCATTCGCGCGCGATCTCCTCGAACCGATCGCCCTTCGCCACATGGCGACGGCCGCGCAGAAATTCGATCGTCTTCTCGTCAGGCGCGATCATGCCGGCGCGCGCGCCCGCTTCGATCGACATATTGCAAAGCGTCATGCGCCCTTCCATGTCGAGCGCGCGGATCGCAGAGCCTGCATACTCGATGACGTAACCCGAACCGCCGCCAAAGCCGATTTCGGCAATCACCGCGAGCGTCATATCCTTCGCGGAGACACCCGGCTGCAGCTCGCCATCCACAGTCACCCGCATGCGCTTGGGTTTGCGTTGCAACAAGCATTGCGTCGCCAGCACGTGACCGACTTCGGACGTGCCGATGCCGAAGGCGAGGGCGCCGAATGCGCCATGCGTCGCTGTGTGGCTATCGCCGCAGACGACGACCATGCCGGGCTGCGTCAAGCCAAGCTCCGGCGCCATCACGTGCACGACGCCGCGATCGTCGCTATCCCAACCTGCGAGCGCGATGCCGTGCTTGGCGCAATTGCGCTCCAGCGTCGTGACCTGATCTTCGGCTTCCTTCGTGACGTAAGGCCGCTTGCCATCAGCGCTAGGCGGCGCGGTAGGCGTTGAGTGATCGAGCGTGGCGTAAGTGCGATCGGGGCGTCGTACCTTAAGCCCGCGCGCATCAAGCTCTCTGAACGCCTGCGGACTCGTCACCTCGTGGACGAGATGCAGATCGACATAGAGGATCGCGGGCGTCTCGCCGGTTTCTGGCTGGACGACGTGCCTTTCCCAGACTTTTTCGAAGAGGGTTTTCGGCCCGTTGAACGACGACATTCTTGCCTCCGCCGACGCGAACGCCGGACTCTACTCAATCATTTTGCTGACGCCGCGGCCTCAGCCGTGACAACGCGATCCAATTCTGGCCCACGATGGATGGACAGCACGCCGGTGCGTGACACTTCCACCAAACCAATCGGGCGCATAAGGTCGATGAACGCGTCGATCTTGTCGCTCGCGCCCGTCATTTCGAAAATGAAGCTCTCCAGCGTGGTGTCGATCACTTTGGCGCGGAAGATTTCCGACACGCGGAGTGCTTCAATCCGCTCCGCACCGGTCGAGCGCACTTTCACCAAGGCTAATTCGCGTTGCACGCCGTTCGGATCTCGGGTGACGTCGATGACGTTGCGCACGGAGACGATGCGGTCGAGCTGCGATTTGATCTGATCGATGATGTTCGGTTCGCCGCGCGTCACCACCGTGATCCGCGACATGTGTGCGGATTTATCCGTCTCAGCGACCGTCAAGCTCTCGATGTTGTAGCCACGCGCCGAGAAGAGCCCAACAACGCGCGCCAGTACGCCCGGCTCGTTATCAACCATGATCGCGAGCGTGCGGCTCTCGGCGGGCTCTCCTGCGTGCGGCGGCATTAGACCAGCTTCTTTCCGTCGTCATCGATCTCATCGCCCACGAACGTGTCGGCGAGGATCATTTCGTTGTGCGGCTTGCCCGATGGGATCATCGGGAAGCAATTCTCAGTCTTCGCCACGCGACAATCGAACAGCACGGGGCCGGGTTCGTTGATCATCTGCATGATCTTCGCGTCGAGTTCATCGGGCTTTTCAGCGCGAATGCCGACTGCGCCGAACGCCTCCGCCATTTTTACAAAATCCGGCAGCGCGTCGGAATAGGAGTGCGAATAGCGCTCGCCATGCAGCAATTGCTGCCATTGGCGCACCATGCCCATCCATTCGTTGTTCAAGATGAAAATCTTGATCGGCAGGCGATGCTGCACGGCCGTGCTCATCTCCTGCATCGTCATTTGCACGCTGGCTTCACCGGCAATGTCGATCACCAGCGCGCCGGGATGTGCGGCTTGCACGCCGAGCGCTGCGGGCAGGCCATAGCCCATCGTTCCCAAGCCGCCGGAGGTCATCCAATGGTTCGGCTTATCGAAATGGAAATATTGCGCCGCCCACATCTGATGCTGGCCGACTTCGGTGGTGATATAGACGTCCTTGCCGCGCGTCAGCGCGTACAAGCGCTCAATCGCATATTGCGGCTTGATCACGTCGTTGCTGGCCCGATACGCGAAGCCCTTGCGCGCGCGCCAGCCTTCAATCTGATCCCACCACGCTTTCGTGGATGGCGGCTTCGCCGTCTTCACGCGATTGCGCCAAGCGACCAGCAATTGCTCCAGCGCTTCCGCCGCGTCGGCGATGATCGGCACATCGACGCGCACGTTCTTGTTGATCGAGGAGGGGTCAACATCGATGTGGATTTTCTTCGAGTGCGGGCTAAATGCATCCAAGCGCCCGGTCACGCGGTCATCAAAGCGCGCGCCGACGCAGATCATCAGGTCGCAATCATGCATCGCGTGGTTGGATTCCCACGAGCCATGCATGCCCAACATGCCGAGCCATTGCTTGTCCGGCGCAGGATATGCGCCCAGGCCCATCAGCGTGGACGTGATCGGGAAACCCGTCTCACGCACCAGCGCGCGTAACGCCTCACTCGCGCGCGGGCCGGCATTGATAACGCCGCCGCCGGTGTAGAACACAGGCCGTTGCGCTGTCGCCAAAAGTTCGGCGGCTTCCGCGATGCGCGCGGCATCCACGTGGCGCACCGTGCGCTTCGAACGCTTCGGCGAACGCTCCGGCGGCAGATAGGCGCCCGTCGCGAATTGCACGTCCTTCGGAATGTCGACCACGACCGGCCCAGGGCGACCGCTGCGCGCGACGTAGAACGCCTCGTGCAGAATGCTCGCCAGCTCATCCACGCTGCTCACCAGCCAATTGTGCTTGGTGCAAGAGCGCGTGATGCCGACCGTATCGCACTCCTGGAACGCATCGGTGCCAATGAGATGCGTCGCGACTTGGCCGGTGATGACCACCATCGGCACAGAATCCAGCAACGCATCAGCCAACGGCGTCACCATATTGGTGGCGCCGGGGCCCGAGGTCACGAGCGCGCAACCGACTTTGCCGGTTGAGCGCGCGTACCCTTCAGCGGCATGGCCCGCGCCTTGTTCGTGACGCACCAGAATATGACGCACGTCTTCATCGCTGAAGAGTGCGTCATAGATCGGCAACACCGCGCCGCCCGGATAGCCGAACAGCGTGTCCACGCCATGATCCTTCAAGGCGCGTACGACCATTTCCGCGCCCGTCATCGGAATGCCGACGAGGGCCGTCGGCCCAGAAGCGGGGTGGATCTGGGCGATGTTGCTCGTGGTGGTCATGTCATGCTCACGAATTCGTCGGTGATTTCAGCCACGCCATGCGTGACCGCAACGCAGCGCCGGTCTTTTCGATCGGGTCGTCGCGGTCTTCGTTGAGCAGCGCGTTGTAGCGCGGCTTGCCGGCTTGGTTCTCAAGGATCCATTCGCGCGCGAACGAGCCGGACTGGATATCCTTCAGCACATCGCGCATGCGCGCTTTGGTTTCTTCCGTGACGACGCGCGGGCCGGAAACGACGGCCCCGTACTTCGCGGTCTCGGAGATGAAGTCGTGCATCTTGCTGATGCCGCCTTCGTAGAAGAGGTCCACGATCAGCTTAAGTTCGTGCAGGCACTCGAAATAGGCGACTTCCGGCTGGTAGCCGGCGTCCACCAGCGTTTGATAGCCGGCCTTCACCAATTCCTTCGCGCCGCCACAGAGCACGGCTTGTTCGCCGAACAGATCGGTTTCGGTTTCTTCGCGGAACGTGGTTTCGATCAGGCCGCCCGTCGCGCCGCCGATGCCTTTCGCATAAGCCATTGCACGATCGCGCGCTTTGCCCGTCGCGTCTTGATAGACGGCAAACAGCGCAGGCACGCCGCGGCCGCGTGCATATTCACGACGCACCAGATCGCCGGGGCCCTTCGGCGCAACCAACACCACGTCCAAATCCTTGCGCGGCGTCACGCGGCCATACACGATTGAGAAGCCGTGCGCGAAGAGGATCGTCGCGCCTTCCTTGGCGTTCGGCTCGATCTCATTCTTCCAGACTTGGTCTTGAACCATGTCCGGCGTCAGGATCGCGATCAGGTCAGCACCTTTCACAGCATCGACAACTTCCGCCGTCGCGATCTTGTCTTCGGTCGCGTGTGACCAGCCCTTGCCGCCCTTGCGCACGCCGGCGACGACGTCGAAACCGTCGTCGCGCAGGTTTTGCGCGTGCGCGCGGCCTTGGCTGCCATAGCCGATAATCGCAATGCGTTTGCCGCGAAGCGCCTCCGCGTTCACATCATTGGTGGTATAGACAGTCGCTGACATTTACTTGGCCTCACGAACTTGGGCTGGCGGTGGATTGGGAATAGTCACCGCGCCTTGCGACGCGGATGAAACGAGAGCGGCGTATTTGGCGAACACGCCATGCGACGCCGGACGCGCCGGTGGTTCGAACTTGCGGCCCGAGAGATCGGTTTTCACGTCGATCGTGCGGCCCGGCACGTCGATGCGGATCGTGTCGCCCTCGCGCACCAGCGCGACTGGCCCGCCAACGGCAGCCTCTGGCGAAACGTGACCTGCAACGAAGCCGTATGAGGCTCCGGAGAAGCGGCCATCCGTGATCAGAGCAACATCTTTGTAACCACGGCCCTTCAGCGCCGCGGTCACTTGCAGCATTTCGCGCATGCCCGGCCCGCCCTTGGGGCCTTCGTAGCGAATGATCAGGACGTCGCCTTCGTTGATCTTGCCGTTCTGGACGGCGTCGAACGCGGCTTCTTCGCTGTCGAACACGCGGGCAGGGCCTTCGAAGCTCTCGATCTCGTGGCCGGCCAATTTGATCACCGCACCCTCGGGCGCGAGATTGCCGTAAAGCACCGCATATGAGCCGCGCGCCATCGCCGGGCGCGTGAAGTCGGTGATGACTTCCTGGCCCTTCGGTTCAACCGCTTCGTTCGCTTCTTCAAACAGCGCACGGCCCGAGACCGTCGGCGCGTCCACGATCTTGCCAGCTTCCGCCAAACGCTTCGTCACCAAGCGCGTGCCGCCGGCGAAGAACAAATGCGACGCGAGGAAACGCCCGCCCGGCTTCAGATCACAGATCACCGGCGTACGTGCGCAAGCGGCGTGGCAATCCTCGATGCCGAAATCCACGCCGGCTTCCGCCGCGATCGCCGTCAAATGCATCACCGCATTGGTCGAACCACCGCTGGCCGAGACGGCGACTGCCGCATTGATTAACGACTCGCGCGTAATGAATTGGCGCGCGTTCAAGCCTTTGATCGTCAGCTCGACCGCCAAACGCCCGCAGCGTTCAGCTTCGTCTTTCTTGCTCGGATGCACCGCCGGCACGTCATTCGCGCCCATCGGCGAGATGCCCATCACCGAAAGCGCCATCGCCATCGTGTTCGCGGTGAATTGGCCGCCACACGCGCCGGCGCCTGGGCAAGCCGCGCTCTCAACCGCTTTCAAGCCTTCATCGTCAAGCGTGCCGGCGCCATGCGCGCCGATCGCTTCGAACACTTCTTGAATCGAAATTTCTTTGCCGGCGACGACACCCGGCATGATCGTGCCGCCGTAGAGCACGAGCCCAGGGATATCCATACGCGCCAGCGCCATCGCCGCCGCAGGAATGGTCTTATCACACCCAACGATGCAGACGACGCCATCGAGCTGGTGGCCTTCCACCGCTAGCTCAATCGAATCCGCCACGATCTCGCGCGAGATCAAAGACGCCTTCATGCCCGGCGTCCCCATCGAGATGCCGTCCGTCACCATGATCGTGTTGAAATCGATTGGCGCGCCGCCAGCCTCGCGCACGCCATTGCGCACGTGATCGGCCACGCCCTGCAAATGCATGTTGCACGGCGTCACCGACGACCACGTGTTCACGATGGCGATCATCGGCTTTTTGAAATCGGCGTCGCCCATGCCGGCCGCGCGCAGATAGGATCGCGCGGCCGCGCGATTGCCGCCTTGGGTCACGACCGCGCTGCGGCGGTTGGCTGAGCCTGGAGAGGGGGGAGATGTGTCGGTCATCTGGTCCGTTTAGACCCAGGCGCGCCGGCAACAAAAAACCCGCTTCCATCCGGAGCGGGTGTTGCTGGAAGGCCTGAGGGGGTTCTTTCAGGTCAAGTTCAGCAACATCGCTCCGGCCCGTACGACAAGTACGACGCTAAGCAGAATAAGCGAGCTGAGGGCTACGATTGCGTGCTGGTCCATGACGGCTGTCGCCGACTTGGAACGCCCCTGATTGGGATCTGCCGCTCGCAATTTTTTGCTCCTCAGGAGCTTGTTTACCTCAAAGGTAGGGCGCGGACAAGGCGTCTGGTGCTCGTTTGAGGCATATACGTGCTTTCGTCGCATGACGTAAGGTAATATAGGCGCGGGCCGTGGACGAACGCCTAAGGTTGCGCGAGTTTGAGCCAAAATCAGGGGAGGCAGCGCTTTGACGCTCGCGTTTGACTATTATTTCTCGTTCCGCAGCCCGTATTCCTACCTGGCCGCGCCGCAAGTCGAGGAAATTGCACGCAAATATGACGTGGCGCCGCGTATGCGCATCGTTCTGCCGATCGCGGTGCGCATTCCAGGCTTCTTCAAACAAGTGAACCCGCTCTGGCCGCCTTATCTGCTGCGCGACACGTTCCGCATCTCTCAGATGCACAACATCCCGTACCGCTGGCCGCGCCCAGACCCGATCGTCATGGACATGGGCACGCGCGAGGTCGCGCCCGATCAGCCCTACATTTATCGCGTCAGTCGCCTCGGCGCGTACGCTCAGCGCAAAGGCGCGGGGCTCGCCTTCGCGCGCGCTGCGTCGCACGCGATCTGGTCCGGCGAGATCGACAATTGGCACGAGGGCGATCACCTCGCCAACGCGCTTAGCAAAGCTGGCCTCGATCCCGCCGATTCCGAACGCGCGCTCGTCGAAGAAATGGATTCACTCGATGCCGAGATCGCGCAGAACGAAGCCGATCAGCGCAGCGCCGGCCATTGGGGCGTGCCGCTCTTCGTGTTCAACGACGAACCCTTCTTCGGCCAAGACCGCCTCGATCATCTGATCTGGCGCATGCAGCAAAACGGACTGACTGAACGCTAATGGCTCGCACGCAAGCCCCCGAATATGACGAACGCAAACTCGCGATCGTGGAGACGGCCGCCGCACTCTTCGCGCGCGATGGCTTCAACGGCGCCTCCGTCGCCGACATCGCCAAGCGCGGCAAAATCTCAAAGTCGCTGATCTATCACTACTACACCTCGAAAGAAGACATCCTCTACGACGTGATGATCAGCCACGTGCGCGAGCTCGAAGCCGCCGCCGAGGAAATCGCCAGCGACGAAACCTCGGCGGAGACCAAGCTCCGCGATCTCACGCATCGCTTCATGGCGCTCTATGTCGGCGCCGCCGATCGTCACAAAGTGCTGCTCAACGATTTGGACAATGTGCCTAAATCGAAGCGCGCCGAGATCGTCTCAGTGCAACGCGGCCTAATCGAAACCGTGCGCCAAATGCTGTTGGAGATCGAACCCGCGCTTTCAAAAAAACCGGGCGCAGCCTTCGCCGCCGCCATGCTCTATTTCGGCGCCATCAATTGGACCCACACCTGGTTCAACCCCGAAGGTGCGGTCACCGCGGACACGATGGCGGAAATGGCGGTGGATTTAACTTTGGGCGGTTTGGCGAAGGCTGCGGGTTAGCGCGTTGCTCCCCGATCACCTTCGATCGTTGCCTTTTCTTGTCCATACCAACCGAGAGCTCGGTTTGATGCTGAACGGACAGAAGCCGCTCGCCAAGTTTGTCGGTGGCGAGGGACGCTTCCCCGAACTGGTGCTTTGTTACATCAGGATGTTCGATCGGCACGTCGCCGCTGGTCGGTTTGTGCGTCGCGATGAAATCATCCAAAGCCCGCGCGGGCCTATCCATTACATCTACTTTGCGTTGCCCGACGAAGGATGGCGCATCCAAGCCATGATCGATCTCATGGCTCGTCCTGGTCCTTGGGCGCGCGAAAAGGAGGGGGAGGAGGGCTCGGTGCTGGGCTACACCGACGAGCAGAATGATCTTTGGCTCAGTCTGCGCTATCCGATCGGCTAGGCGCGCTAAACGTCGTACGTCAGCACGACACCTTCGCTCACCGGCGTTGCTTGGCACGTCAGCACGTAGCCGTCGGCGATCTCTTGCTCTGAGAGCCCGTAATTCACTTTCATACTGACTTCGCCAGCCGTCACTTTCGCGCGGCACGTGGCGCAGACGCCGCCTTTGCAAGCAAACGGCGCCGGCAAACCAGCGGCGCGCACATTGTCCAGAATCGAATGCTGCGCCGGATCGAAGCTCACGTTCACGCGCCGGCCATTGAGCGTCACGCTCATTTTCAGGCCCGCCGCCTGCTGCTCCAGCGCCCGCGCCGCCGCCGCTTGCGCCTCCGACATCGGCCCGGTGGTGAAGCGCTCGATCAGAATGCGCGTCTTCTCGATCTTCTGCGCGACCAAAGCCTCTTCAACCGCGTCCATCATGGGCCCAGGCCCGCAGATGAAAAACGCATCCACATGCGCGGGCTTCACTAAAGTCGCCAGCAGCTCATCGACCTTGGCGCGATCGAGCCGGCCGTTGAACAAGTCGATCTCTTCTTCCTCGTCTTCGAGGAAATGAAACACCGAAAGCCGGTCGAGATAGCGATCCTTCAGGTCGGCAATCTCCTCCAGAAACATCACGCCGATCGAATTGCGATTGCCGTAGAAGAGGGTGAAGCGCGAATGCGGCTCCGTCGCCAAAGCTGTCTTCATCAGCGACAGAACCGGCGTAATCCCCGAGCCGCCGGCAAAGCCCACATATTCACGCCGCGCGTCCGCATCGAAGCTCCAGCAGAACGAGCCATGCGGCGCCATCACGTCGAGCTCGTCGCCGGCCTTCAGCTCGTCATTCACCCAAGACGAAAACACGCCGCCCGCGATCTTCTTCACGCCGATCTTCAGCACCCCTTCTAAGGGCGAAACGCAGACGGAATAATTCCGCCGCACCTCTTCGCCGCCAATCTCGCGCCGAAACGTCAGATGCTGCCCCGCGCGAAACGCAAACGTCTCACGCAGCGCATCGCTTAGCTCAAACCGAACCGAAACCGCATCCGGCGTCTCGCGCTTCACCTCAGCAACGCGCAAGCGATGAAATTCGTGACTCATAACCTTATCCTCCCCCGTTCACGGGGGAGGTGGCGAGCAAAGCGAGCCGGAGGGGGTAAGTCCGGCAGCCGCGCGCACTGGCCCCCTCAGTCAGCTTCGCTGACAGCTCCCCCGTAAACGGGGGAGCATGGAAAACACTCAGTGACATTTGAATCGATCAAACGGCTCCGCGCACGCCTTGCAGCGCCAAAGCGCTTTGCACGGCGTTGAGCCAAATCGCGAAACTTCTTCCGTCTGCATCGAACCGCAGCGCGGACATTCCGCCGCCTGCGCATTTTTCAATGCGGATGCGCCAGCGCCCTTCGGCGGCGGCGCAATGCCATAAGCGCGCAATTTGTCACGGCCCACATCGGAAATCCAATCGGTGGACCACGGCGGCGAAAGCGTCGTCTCGATCGCCACATCGCCAAATCCCTGCGCATCGAGCGCCGCGCGAATGCTCTGCTCAATCGCATGCGTCGCCGGGCAGCCGGTATAAGTCGGCGTAATCACCACGCGATCCGCGCGTACATCCCGCACGATTCCAAGCTCAACAATTGAGATAGCCGGAATTTCCGGGTCCGGCACATCTGCCAGAACCGCGCGGATGCGATCGGTATGGGTGATGGCGCGCACGGCGCTCACCACGTCGCCCCTGGATAAGCGCGTTGCAGAAACTGCATCTCGCTCAGCAAATGCCCCAGATGCTCCGAATGCCGCCCGACGCGCCCGCCAAGCACGGGCCGCCGCGCCGCCGGCCGCGCTAAAGTTGCGTCAGCCAGAATTGCATCAACGCGCGTATCCCAATCCGCGCGCAGCGCCGCCTTATCTACGCCAGCGCCAGCCGCGATCGCGGCCGCATCGACGTCGTCCATCACGAACAGCTCGTCCGCGAAGCGCCACATCCAATCGAGGCCGGTGGTCATGCGCGCCTTGCTCTCGTCCGTGCCGTCGCCTAGACGCACGACCCAATCGCTCGCCAAAGTTGCGTGATACTTCACTTCCTTCAGCGCCTTCGCCGCGATGGCGGCAAAGCGCTCGTCCTCTACTTGCGCCATCTGCTCGAACAGCAGCGCCTGATAGTGCGAAAACAGAAATTGCCGCGCGATCGTCTGCGCGAAATCGCCATTCGGCTGTTCGACCAGCAGGCAATTGGAAAAATCCATCACGTCGCGATGAAAGGCGAGCTTATCCGCTTCGCGCCCAGCGCCCTCGATGGCGCCGGCAAGGCCCAAGAAATGCGTTGCCTGCCCAATCAAATCGAGCGCCACGTTCGAGAGCGAGAGATCAACTTCAAGCGCCGGCGCATGGCCGCACCATTCGCCCAAGCGTTGGCCGAGGATCAATGAATCATCGCCAAGCCGCGCCGCATAGGCCGCGAGAGGAGGGAGCGCGTTCTCCATCAGATGTGCGTGATGCCGTCAGGGATTTTATAGAAGGTCGGGTGGCGATAGACTTTGTCTTCCGCCGGCGCGAACAAAGCCGCCGCATCGCCCGGATCGGAAGCGACGATCTGCGCCGACGGCAACACCCACAAGCTCACGCCCTCCATGCGCCGCGTGTACGTATCACGCGCATGCTCAAGCGCCATCTTGCCGTCCGCCGCGTGTACGCTGCCGACATGGCGATGGCTCAAGCCACCCTTGCCGCGCACGAACACTTCCCACAGCGGCCATTCCTTGCTCGGATCGCTCATCGTCTCACTCCGCCGCAATTTTCGCGATCGCACGCTTTTCCGCATGCGCGCGCGCCGCTTCGCGCACCCAGGCGCCATCTTCCCAAGCTTTCACGCGCGCTTGATTTCGTTCTTTGGCAACTGGGCCTTCACCGCGCACGACGGCGTAGAATTCTTCCCAGTCGACGTCGCCGAAATCATAGGCGCCGCGCGCTTCGTTCCATTTGAGCGCCGGATCAGGTACGCGCAGACCGATCGCTTCGGCCTGCGGCACAGTGATGTCCACGAACTTCTGGCGAAGCTCATCATTCGTATCGCGCTTGATGCGCCAGCGCATGCTTTGCTCGGTGTTCGGACTCTTATCGTCCGGCGGGCCGAACATCATCAGCGACGGCCACCACCAACGATTCAGCGCATCTTGCGCCATCCGCTTTTGCTCGGGCGTGCCAGCCGCCAGCTGCATCATGCACTCATAGCCTTGGCGCTGGTGGAAGCTCTCTTCTTTGCAGATACGCACCATCGCGCGCGCGTACGGGCCGTACGATGTCCGCTGCAACGGCACTTGGTTCATGATCGCCGCGCCATCGACCAGCCAACCAATCGCGCCAATGTCGGCCCAGGTCAGTGTCGGATAATTGAAGATGGTGGAGTACTTGGCTTTGCCGCTGAGCAGCGCTTCCGTCATCTCGTCGCGCGAGACGCCCAAAGTCTCCGCAGCGCAATAGAGATAGAGCCCGTGGCCGGCTTCATCCTGCACCTTCGCGAGCAGAATCGCCTTGCGGCGCAAATTCGGTGCGCGCGTGATCCAATTGCCTTCGGGCAGCATGCCGACAATCTCGGAATGCGCGTGCTGCGAAATCTGACGGATCAGCGTCTTGCGATACGCCTCCGGCATCCAATCCTTGGGCTCGATGAATTCATCGGCGGCCACGCGCGCTTCGAACGCCGCGAGCTTGGTTGGCTCTTCCGTAACAGCGGTTTCGGGCTTGCTTTTCTTGCCGCTCAGATCGGTCGTGTACATCGGCCAGTCTCCAATCCGAGCACTCTAGCAATAACTGACCAATCGGTCAATCAATCTTGACCGCCCAAAACTTCTGTTTTACGCCAGGGGGAACGACGAGCTTTGGAGGAAGCGCGCGATGCCCTACGAGACAATTCTTCTCGACATTTCCGACAACATCGCGCGGCTCACGCTCAACCGCCCGGATCGGCTCAATTCTTTCACCGTGCAGATGCACGACGAAGTGCGGCACGCCTTCAACGAGATCACGAAAGCGCACGCGCGTGTCGTTGTGCTGACGGGCGCTGGGCGCGGTTTCTGCGCGGGGCAGGATCTATCCGATCGCGCGGTGGCGCCGACGGAAGACGGCGTCGATCTCGGTGAGTCGCTCGAGGTGCGGTACAATCCGCTGGTCAAACGCATCGCCCATCTCGAAGTGCCTGTGATCTGCGCCGTGAACGGCGTCGCCGCGGGTGCGGGCGCCAATATCGCGCTCGCTTGCGATATCGTGCTCGCTGCGCGCAGCGCCAAGTTCATTCAGAGCTTCGCCAATATCGGATTGATCCCGGATTCCGGCGGCACGTGGACGCTGCCGCGCACGGTCGGTCTCACGCGCGCACTTGGCATGGCGTTGACCGGCGAGCCGGTGACAGCCGAACGCGCCGAAAACTGGGGCATGATCTGGAAATGCGTCGACGACGATAAACTCGCCGACGAAACCAATGCACTCGCCACGAAATTCGCCTCGGCGCCAACCAAGGGCCTCGCCTGCACCAAGAAATTGATCCGCGAAAGTGCGTTGCACGCCTTCGATCAACAATTGCTGATCGAGCGCGACACGCAACGCCGCCTCGGCCACACGCACGATTATCGAGAAGGCGTCGCGGCGTTCTTAGAGAAGCGCCAGCCCAACTTCACCGGACACTGAATATGAAGCCGATTACGCTGCAGAATTACGCCGAAGGCAATTGGGTCGCCGGCTCGGGCGGTCTTGCTGAATTGCGTTCCGCCATCGACGGCGAGATCGTCGCGCTCACCTCCTCGCAAGGGCTCGATTTCGGCGCCATGGCGCGGTTTGCGCGTGAGCAGGGTGGGCCTGCGCTGCGCGCGCTCACCTTCCATCAACGCGCCGGCATGTTGAAAGCGCTCGCCGAAGCGCTTACGGCGCGCATGGATGAACTTTACGCACTCAGCGCCAATACCGGCGCGACCAAAGCCGATAGCTGGATCGACATCGAAGGCGGCATCGGCACGTTCTCGGTTTATCAAGGCAAAGGCCGCCGCGAATTGCCGAACGATCGCATCTTGATCGACGGCGCCGTCGAAGCGCTCTCGCGCAATGGCACGTTCCAAGGTTTGCACGTCTATACGTCGCTGCAAGGCGTCGCCGTGCACATCAACGCCTTCAACTTCCCCGTCTGGGGCATGCTCGAAAAGCTCGCGCCCACCTTCCTGGCTGGCATGCCTGCGATCGTGAAGCCCGCCAGCGCGACCGCGTATCTCACCGAAGCCGCCGTGCGCATCATGCTCGACGCGAATGTGCTGCCGAAGGGCGCGCTGCAATTGGTCGTCGGCTCCGCTGGCGATCTGCTCGATCATCTGAGCGTGGGCGACGTCGTCTCGTTCACCGGCTCGGCGCACACTGCATCCAAACTTAAAACCCATCCAGCGATCGCCAATGAAGGCGTGCGTTTCGTCGCCGAACAAGACTCGCTGAACGCCTCGCTCCTTGGTCCCGACGCGACGCCCGAAAGCCCCGAGTTCGATCTCTTCATTAAAGAGGTCGCTAAGGAGATGACGACGAAGGCGGGCCAGAAGTGCACCGCCATCCGCCGCGCGATGGTCCCGGCCGCGTTGCTGGATGTGGCGCAAGCGGCGCTGATCGAACGGCTCAGCAAAGTATCGCCTGCCGATCCGCGCGAAGACACCACAAAGCTCGGCGCGCTCGTCAGCGTCGCCCAACGCGACGACGTGCGCGCGAAGATCAAGGAATTGAGCGGGGACGCGGCCGTCGTCTTCGGCGATCCGAACACCGCGCCCGTCCACGCGAAGGGCGCCTTCATGTCGCCCGTGTTGCTGCGTTGTGAAAATCCGTGGGCCGCGCGCGCCGTACATGATGTTGAAGCATTCGGTCCAGTGTGCACGCTGATGCCGTACAAGGACGCCGCCGACGCCATCGCCCTCGCCAATCGCGGCAAAGGCTCGCTCGTCGCCAGCGTCTTCACCTACGACACCGCGTTCGCGCGCGAAATCGTGCTCGGCAGCGGCGCTTTCCACGGTCGTCTCGCCTTCATCGATCGCGATAGCGCCAAGGAAAGCACCGGCCACGGCTCGCCGATGCCGCATCTTATCCACGGCGGTCCCGGTCGCGCCGGCGGTGGCGAAGAGATGGGCGGCATTCGCGGCGTCACGCATTACATGCAGCGTACCGCGCTCCAGAGCCATCCGCGCACGCTTTCCGCGATCGTCAGTCGCTACATCGCCGGCATGCCGACGCAGGAGGCGCAGCAACACCCGTTCCGCCGCAAATTCCACGATCTGCCGCTTGGCTATCAGCTCAAAACCAAAGCGCGTGAGATCACGCTCGACGACATCGAGCACTTCGCCACCTTCACCGGCGATAATTTCTACGCGCACATGGATGAAGCAGCCGCACGCGCCAATCCGCTCTTTGGCGGCCGCGTCGCGCACGGCTATCTCATTCTGTCGTTCGCCGCAGGTCTTTTCGTCGATCCCAATCCGGGTCCGGTGCTCGCGAATTACGGCCTCGATACGCTGCGCTTCGTAAAGCCCGTGAAGCCCGGCGATTCCATCCAAGTCGCGCTCACGGTGAAAGACAAAACGCTGCGTAAGCCGGATCAAGGCGAAGTGCGCTGGGACGTCGTCGTCACCAATCGCGCAGGCGAAGTCGTCGCCGCGTACGATCTGCTGACGATGAACGCGGCCTGATGCTGCTCGAAGCGGATCGCGGCGGGCAGGGCGATGACGTGCTCGTGCTGCTCAACGGCATGGGCACGACACGCGAAGTGTGGCGCCCGTTTATTGACGTGCTCGAACGCGAATAGTCTGGCCGCTGGATCGCGCCGGATCTGCGTGGTCACGGTCGCTCGCCGCGCAGTGAATCGTATGCGCTGGAGGCGCATGCCGAAGATGTAGCGCAAACCGTGGTGCATCACGCACCGGACGCGCGCGCAGTTTCGGTGCTTGGCCATTCGATGGGCGGTGTGATCGCGTTAGCGCTGGCGTCGGGCTGCTATGGCTTTACGCCAAAAGCGGCATTAGGGCTCGGCATCAAGATCGTCTGGACTGACGCCGAAACCGAAGGCCTCGCTGTGCGCGCACGAGCGCCCGCGAAGACATTTGCGACCTCCGCCGAAGCGGCTGCCTTCTATCTCAAAGTCGCAGGCCTACGTGGTCTCGTTAGCGAGAACAGCGCCATCGCGCGCGCCGGCCTCGCCGCCGATGGCCTCCAACTCGCGGCCGATCCAGCGACGGGGCTTATAGGCCCGCCGCCGATGGACGATCTCATCGCTGCGGCGCGCTGCCCGGTGCATCTCGCCGCTGGTGAGAGCGACCCCATGTGCGCGCTCGCCGATATTCGGCTGCACGATCCGCACGCTGTCACCATCGCGGGCGCCGCCCACAACGCCATGATCGAAGCGCCAGAACGTGTGTGGGACTGGGCGAAGAATCGTGTTTAGGCGACCGCCTTCAACGCTTCCACAAAGCGAGGAATGTCCGCTTCGCGCAACCCAGCCACGTTAATGCGCGCCGTATCCGTCATGTAGATTGCGTGCTGCTCTCTTAGCACCACGACCTGCGCTTCGCTCAGCGGCAGTGTGGAGAACATGCCTTTCTGCGCCGCGATCAGATGCATCGGCAGCGAGTTTACCCGCGCCGCCGCGAGCGCCGTGCGCGTACGCTTGATATGTGCGCGAATGTCGTCGAGCTCATCGCGCCAGGACTGACGCAACACCGCATCCCCAAGCACTTCGCGCACGATCGCCGCGCCATGATCCGGCGGCATCGAATAATTCGCGCGCGCAATCGCCGCGAGATTGCTCATCACAACCGCGCGCGCTTTTTCAGCCGTCTTCACGTAGAGCGCGCCGACGCGTTCGCGATAAATGCCAAACGTCTTGGCCTCAGACACCGCGATCACGGCCTCCGGCACGCGCGCCAGGAAGGCGCGCAGG
This sequence comes from Vitreimonas flagellata, assembly GCF_004634425.1. Taxonomy (NCBI): domain Bacteria; kingdom Pseudomonadati; phylum Pseudomonadota; class Alphaproteobacteria; order Hyphomonadales; family Hyphomonadaceae; genus Vitreimonas; species Vitreimonas flagellata. The sequence goes on from NZ_SBJL01000003.1 coordinate 28,853, forward strand.
CCCACGACGTCCTCGTCAATGCCGTCGCCGAACCCCTGATAGGCGAGATCGAGGAACGGCGTGATTCCGTGCGCGTTCAACGCATCGGCCAGGTTCGCCCATTGCTCCAGCGAGAAATCCGCACCGAGCGGGTTGTGGCACACCGCCTGTAGGATCACGGCATCACCGCGCTCCAGCTGCGCAAACGCACCGAGCAATGCGTCCATATCGATGCGTTGTTCACCGATGTTGAAGAAAGGGGCATCGATCGGCGCCATGCCCGCAGCGCGCACGATCGACGGATGGTTCGGCCAACATGGCGCGGGCAACACCACACGCTTGGCGCCGCTTTCGCGCAGCAGATCGCAGCCCAAACGCAGCGCGCCCGTGCCGCCCACGGCCTGGATCGAGACCATGTCCGCGCCAGCGTCACCAAACACAAGTTCGCCGACGAGGCGCAGAAATTCCACGTCGCCCTGTTGGCCGACATAAGTCTTGGTCTTTTGGTTTGTGAGTAGGCGCGTTTCGGCGTCCTTGACCGCGCGCATCACCGGCGTGTTGCCGGTGGCGTCCTTATAGACGCCGACGCCGAGATCGATCTTCTCGCGCCGCAAGTCTTCGCGAAACATCTTGATGATCTTCAAAAGAGAGTCAGGCGCCTTCGGCGCGAGCGTTTCGAGCATGGACTAATCTTCCACTTGGTCTTGTTGGGGCCAGGTTTCGAGGATTTCAACAAAGCGCGTCAGCCAGGAATTGGTTTGATGCCCGTCGAGCACACGGTGATCGATGGTGAGCGATACGTACGCCATCGGCTTAATCAGCATCGCGTCGGCGCCATTCACGGTGCGTACGACAACGCGCTTCTCCAATTTGCCGACGCCCAGGATTGCCGATTGCGGTTGGTTGATGATGATCGGTGTCGCGACGAGCGAGCCCGAGACGCCATGATTGGAAATCGTGAACGTGCCGCCTTGCACGTCCGCCGGCTTCAGCGCGTTCTTGCGCGCGCGCTCGGTGAGGTCGGTCAGCGCCGCCGCCGTTTCTTTCAGGGTCAGCGCCTGCGCCCGGCGCACGACCGGAACTATCAAACCCTTGTCGCCCAACGCCACGCCCATGCCGATGTTCGCATCCTCGAAGACTTCGAGGAAATCGTCGTGCCAGCGCGCGTTCACCGCGGGCGCCACTTTCATCGCCTCAGCCGCCGCGCGCACGATGTAGGCCGAGAACGTAAGCTGCGCGCCGCTCTTGGCGTATGCGTCCTTGTGCTTGGCGCGATGCGCCATGATCGCTGAGAAATCGGCCTCGAACACGGCCGTGACATGCGGCGCGACCGCCACCGAGCGTGACATATGCTCCGCAATCGCGCGCCGCATCGCGTCATGGGGAATGCGGCCCCCCACGATGGCCGACGCTGGCGCCGGTTTCGCGCTAGCCTTCGCGGAGCCGCGCGCGATGTGGTGCTCAACATCCAGGTGCGTCACCCGACCATTGCGGCCTGTGCCCGTGATTGCATCAACATCGAGCCGATGCTCGGACACCAATCGCTTCACCAAAGGCGACAGGCGCATCTCGCGCCCATCAGCGGACCGCCGGCTTCCAGCCGGCATCTTTGTTTCATCGGATTGAGCATTGGCAGGCTGAACGTTGCCGGCTGGAAGCTGACGTTCCGATGCTTCAACACCGAGCGTCAGCACGCCAAGCACTGCACCGGGCGCAGCTTCGTCGCCTTCGCCTAATGCAATCGCCGCCAACACGCCATCCGCCGGCGCCGGCACCTCAACCGCGACCTTATCGGTCTCCAGCTCAACAATCGGCTCGTCTTGCTTTACCGCGTCGCCGATTTGCTTCAGCCACGCGCGTACGACCGATTTCGAGCCTTCCTGCTCCAGCGGCATGACGATGTTCATTGGGTCCGCCATCAGAAGCCCACCAGCTCTTCGATCTTCGCCGCGATCTTCTCGACCGACGGCAAAGCCCATTCCATCAGTTCGGGATGGTGCGGGGAGGGAATGTCCGGCATCGTCAAACGTGCGACGGGTGCATCGAGATCGAGGAACGCGTGATCTGCGACCACCGCCGCGATCTCCGCGCCGAAGCCGCCCGTGCCAATGTCCTCATGCACGATCAAGCAACGATGCGTGCGCTTCACAGACGCGAGCACAGCTTCGCTATCCCACGGCGCCAATGTTCGCAGATCAAGAATATCCGCTTGCACGCTAGCTTTTTCCGCCGCTGCTTCGCACCGCTCCACCATCGCGCCCCACGCGACGAGCGTGATCGCATCGCCTTCGCGGACGCGCTTGGCGACGCCGAACGGCAACGCGAAATCATCGCCCGGATAGGGCCGGCGCGCGCTCGCGGCATCGAGCATGTTGCGATGCTCTAGGAACATCACCGGATCGTTGCCGCGCAGCGCCGTGCGCAGCAGGCCAACGGCGTCTTCCGCATTTGACGGGCACGCAACCCGCCAGCCCGGCGAATGCACGAACTGCACTTCGTTGGTTTGGCTGTGCCAAGGATCGCCGCACTTGAAGAAGCCAACAGGCATGCGCACCACCATTGGCGCGGCGAAGCGGTTGGCCGTGCGCCAGCGCATCGTGCCGCAATCATTGATCTGCTCGCACGCGGGGTCCGCGTATTTGCGGAACTGAATTTCCGGCACCGGCATCAGGCCGGCGATCGCCATGCCGACGGCGCGGCCGATAATGCCTTCTTCCGAAAGCGACGTATCAAACACCCGACCATCGCCATACTTATCTTGCAGTCCGAGCGTCACGCCGTGCACGCCGCCCTTGGGGCCGACATCTTCGCCGAAAACCAGCACGCGCGGGTTCACCGCAAGCTCATGATCCAAGGTACGTCGGATAGCGGTGATCATATTGATGCGCGCGCCTTCAGGCTTTGGCGTATTGCTCGCGCGTGGTGCTTCATAGCCGCTATTCCAGAGCCCGCCTTCGTCCTGCAGCGCGCCGTCTTCGCTGAACACGAAGCGCGTCACTTGCGAGGCTTCGCTCACGGGTCGTTGGTCCGCGATCTGCGCCGCACGCGCGACCCGTTCCTGCGCGCCCGCTTCAAACGCCGCCCAATCGGCCTCGCTCACAAGCGAGGGCACCACATGCGCCTTCAGCTTCGGCAATGGATCGCGCGCCCATTCGGATTCGACCACATCTTTGCTTTTGTAGGCTTGCGTGTCTTGAAACGAATGCCCCTGCAGGCGCGGCACATTGAGATGCAGCAGCACCGGCCCTCGGCCCGCGCGCGTATGCGAAACCGCTTCCCGGATCAGATACGCCGCTTCTTCCGGATCCGTGCCGTCGCCGTCATAAATCTTGAGCCCATTAAAGCTCGCGAGATTCTGCGCGATGTTGCAGCCCGGTGTTTGCAGCCAGCTTGGCGTCGAGATGCCATAGCCATTGTCCTCGACATAGAAGAGCATTGGCAGCTTCAGCGTCGTCGCCATCGTCAGCGCAGACCAGAAGCCGTTGGTCGCGACCGACGCATCACCGCCCAGCACAACGCCGATCGCGCCGTCATAGGAACGATCGCCGAGTACGCTCTTGTGATACTCGATCGCCTGCGCATAGCCGGCTGTTGGCGTGTATTGCGCGCCGACGCCGCCGCACATTGGCAACGCTGATGCGCCGTGCGCGTTCGGATAGTTGAACACTACGCCGATATCGCGGCCATCCGAGTAGCCGCCCGCGCGGCCCATCGCGGAGCCCAGCGCGTCTTCGAGTGCGACGCCAAGCGAGAGCAGGATGGGGCGCGAGCGATAATAGCCGCAGATCGCGTCTTTCGGATGCGTGAGGTGCAGGCCCAGCAGCACTTGCGCCATGTCGTGGCCGCGCGCGCTGAATTGGTAGAAAATCTTCTTGCCGGGAACGAGCGTCGTTTCCTCGATCGCGTCCATCGCGCGTGAAATTTGGACGAGTTCGACGACGCGCTTCCAATCGGTGGCGGGCGCCGTCTGGGGCGAAGATTTCAGTTTTGCACTCATGGAATGCGAGAATACTGGCGTTCGGGCGCATATTCTGCGACATTCGGCGCACGTATTCGCCCCATGGCGCACAAATGATGCAAATATTGGCCGATCAACGCATGAAACATGAAGCCATCGACCTCGACGACTCCGACCGCCGCCTGCTGCGGGCGATGCAGCGCGACGCTTCGCTCTCGCAGGCCGAGCTCGCCGAGGCCGCCGGCGTTTCGCCCAGCCTGGTTTCCCGCCGGCTAAGTCGGCTCAAGGAAGCTGGTGTGCTACGGGCCGTGGTGGGGCTGATCGATCCGGTCAGCGCTGGGCTCACGTGCTCGGCGATCATTCGCATTCGTTTGCGCGATCACTCCGCCGCCAACGTGAAGATGTTTCACGATCTGATCAAGCGCATGAACGAGGTCACGCTCTGCGTAGCGCTAACGGGGGAGGCGGACTATCTTGTGAAGGTGATCGCACGCGACCTGCCGCATTTTCAGGAGATCATCCAAGGCAAGTTTCTGCGCTGCGCCGCGATTGCGCACCTCGAAAGCTCTATCGTGTTGGAACACCTCAAGGATACGACGGTGCTGCCGATCGATTAATGATCGCCGCCATGCATGGCCCCGGCGCGCACCTGCAAATTCGCATCGATCACGCCGGCGTTCGCAAACGTGAGCTGCACCGGGATTTCTTCGCCGACCGTGAAGGGCTGCGTCACGCCGAAGAACATCAGATGCTGGCCGCCCGGCTGCAGCAAAGCTTCGCCACCAGCGGGAATAGTTAACGTCGTGACCGGCCGCATCCGCATCACGTTATTCGCGTCCATCGTCATTTCGTGGATTTCTGAGCGCGATGCGCGCGGACTCGACACCGCGACCAACTGATCGTCGGCGCCCGTCGTGTTGCGGATGGTGAGATAGCCGGCGGACACATCAACGCCGCCTGGTGTTTGCCCGGCCCATGGCTCAACAATTTCGATCGCGATGGTTGGCGCTTGTGTCTCTGCGACGGGTGGCGTTTCCGGCGCGCTCTGCTGCTGGCCGCAAGCGGCGAGGAGAGCGATAGCGCAGACGCTGAGAAGCTTTTTCATGAGCGCGAGATTGCGCGGAAATTCTGAAAAGTCACGGCCCGTATTGCCGCAGCACCCAGGCGCGCGCCCCATGCGCGTTTTGCGCACAGGGCCGCGAAAGGTCGCCTTTTACGGAGTGTTCGGGTTGCCGTCGTTGGTTTCTTGCGCGGTTTCTTCGATCGCATCGCCGGCAGTTTGGATGTCGCGGCCCGCGCCTTCGACGGTGTTGCAGGCGGCCAGCGAACCAGCGGCCATCAGAGCGGCGAGAGCAATAAGCGGGGCTTTAATATTTGACATAGGTCTCTCCTTTGCGCCGCGCCGCCCAAAGCGGCGCGCGCAAAGGGAACGCGCACCCTCAGTTCAGGTTTCCGGTGCTCTCGAAAAAGAGAGCTTGGCTGACCGCCGCGCGCACCATGTCCGGCGAGTACGGCTTGGTGATCAAGAACGTCGGCTCCGGGCGCTCGCCGGTGAGCAGGCGATCGGGGAATGCGGTGATGAAAATCACCGGCACTTCGAACGACGCAAGAATATCCTTCACCGCGTCGATGCCCGACGAACCATCGGCCAATTGAATGTCGGCCAGCACCAGATCCGGACGTTCGCGCTTCGCGGTGGCGACAGCGCCTGACGCCGTCGATTCAACGCCGCACACATTGTGGCCTGCCGCCGTCACGAGGTCGCTCAAGTCCATCGCGATCACGGCTTCATCTTCGATGATCAGAATCCGCGCCTTGGTTTGGCGATCGAGAGCGTCATACGCATCGTCCAACAAAGCAGCGACTTCATCGGACGACCGACCAAGAATTTCACTCGTCTCTTGCGGTGTGAAATTTTCCAGTGTCGTCAACAGCAGCGCTTGGCGACTGAGCGGCGCCAAGGCCTTCAAACGCTCTTGCGCCTTGCGTGCGCCAAACGACATCTCTTCTGACCCGCCATTGAGCTCCACGTTCGCGCTTTCCCATATGCGATGGAAAACCTTGTAGAGGCCGGCGCGCGGCTCCAAATGGCGCGGGAATTCCTCGGGCCGCGCGACAATTGCTTCCAAAGAAGCCGCCACGAACGCGTCTCCGCTGTCCTGCGCACCCGTCAGCGCACGAGCATAGCGGCGCAGAAGCGGCAGGTGAGGCGCGATTTCTCGGGCTAGCGACATATATGACCCCTTGTTTTGATTGGAGAAATTGCGCTCTGCAGGCTCTGTACGCATGGACTTCTCCCATCCCGTTGAGATGGTGAAAACGTCGGGGCTGAAAAAAAGTTCCGCGCGCCCGGAACTCATTTTTACATGTGGCGTTGTTCGCCACAGTCAGCCCCAAATAGGGGTGGCGTTGAATTGGTTCTGCGGGGGCTTGGTCACAAGATGGCGCGGAAAGAAGACGAAATGGACGCACAGGTGAACAACAAACCTCACGCGCCCGGTACGCCTGATCAGGGTAAATCACCCTCCAAATCATCGGCGGCCACCAAGGCGCTCATCACTCGAAATCTGAAGCTGGCTTATGGCGAAGTCGCGGCTGAGCCGACGCCGCAACGCTTTCTCGATCTCCTGAACGCCATCGACAGTGGCGAGGAGAAGAAATCGTGAGTGCGGCGCCGCAAGCTTTCAAAGCGGAGCTCATCGAGCTTCTGCCCAGCCTGCGCGCGTTTGCGCGTTCGCTGACGCATAACCCCGCCCAAGCCGACGATCTCGTGCAAGACACGCTGGTCAAGGCGCTGGCGAATGTTGAACGCTTCGAGCCAGGCACAAACCTGCGCGCTTGGCTCTTCACCATTCTGCGCAACCATTATTATTCGCAGCTACGCAAGCTGAAGCGCGAAGTCGAAGATGCTGACGGCAAGTTCGCCGGCCGTATCGCGGTTCGTCCCGAACAGGATGGCTCGGTCGATCTCGAAGACTTCAAGGTCGCGTTCGCGCAATTGGCGCCTGATCACCGCGAAGTGTTGACGCTCGTCGGCGCCTCGGGCTGCTCTTACGAAGAGGCCGCGCAAATCTGCGGCTGCGCCGTGGGCACGATCAAGAGCCGCGTGAACCGCGCGCGCAAAAAGCTCGCCGACATGCTTGGCCTGGACGACGAGGGCCAACCGATCCCTAGTGAAGGACGGTTGATTCAGGATACAGCGCGCGTGTGAAAACGCCCGAAGAACGACGATTTAGCTTCTGGCCCCGCGCATTGTCTCTCAAGTCAATGCGCGGGCGCATGGCGTTGCTGCTTGGCCTCGCCATGCTGCCGGCTGGCGCGATCGCCATGCAGGTCGGTCTGAACGCCGTTAACGCGCGCGAAGCGGCATACGAAGAAACGCTTGGGCGGCGCGCGCTGCAATCGATCAACGTTGAACGCGGCGCAATAGACGAGGTGCGCGAGCTGTTGCGCGTGCTCGCCACCACGCCGTCGCTGCAAGAAATAGAGACCGGCGATTGCCGGCGTTGGCTTGGCGATGTGGCGGATCGGTACCCTTACGTCGCCTCAATCGTAATGTCTGACAATGAACGGCGCGTCCTGTGCAGCGTGCCAGCCGTGCAAGTCGGCTACCAATCGCCGGAAACACCGCTGCGCCAGCGCGCTCAGGTGCGCGACGCGTTCACGATTGGCTATATTCAGAGCGGCCCACTTAGCGGCGGCGGGCCGATCCTTGCGGCGTTCGAGCCCGTGCGCGACGGCCAAACACGTATCGGCTTCATCGGCGCCTCGATCCGCGTCGAACAATTGCGCACGCTGCTGGATCGCAGCCGGCAGCTGGACAGCGCCCGCTCCGCGATTGTCGATGGCGACGGCAGGGTGATCGCGCAATCGTCGCCGCGCGAGACGGAAGCCGTCGGTTTCCCAACCACTGAGCAAATCCGCAATCTGCTCGGACCCGATCCCGTGTTTGTCGAGGTGGAGAATGGCTCCGCCGTCATCGTGCCGCTGCATGCGCCGGATTTGTACGCGGTGATGTCATGGGCGCCAGAGCGGCCGACTTGGCAGCGTTGGCTGGCGCTCGCACTCACTCTGATCGCGCCGATCGTGATCTGGGCGCTGGCGGTCGCGGCCGGTTGGTTCGCGATCGAAGTGTTCGTGGCGCGGCCGTTGTCCACGCTTGAAACCGCCGCCCGTGGCTTTGCGCGTGGCGAGGATGTGGTCGATTCGCCCGCATTGCGCAGCGCCCCGGAGGAGATTCGCTCTCTGCGGCGCACGCTCGCGGCGATGGCCAAAACCTTGCGCGGCCGTGAACAGAGGCTCGTGGAAGCGCTCGCTGAAGAGCGCGCGCTGCTGCGCGAAGTGCATCATCGCGTGAAGAACAACCTGCAAATGGTCGCGAGCTTGCTCAATATCCAAGCGCGCAGCGCTCGCGACGACAGCGAAGCATGGGGTTTGGCGCGCGCGCATGACCGTGTTCAGCTGCTCGCGTTGGTGCACCAGAAGATCTATTCCTCCGGCGAAGTGCGTGAGCTCCGCTTGGACGAACTCGCGGCGGAAATTGCGCGCCAGCTGCTGCAATCGCGCGGCAATGCGGCCAAGGACATTAATCTGGTCATGCATCTCGATGAAGCACGCGCTGACGTTGATCGCGCCGTGCCGCTCACCTTCCTGATCGGGGAGGGTGTTTCGATGGCGCTCGACGCCTTGGCTGACGCCGGACCAGTGGAGCTGCGCCTGTTCGTGCATCAGGATGCAGACGGCGCAACGCGCTTTGCGATCGATTCCGATATCGACGCCGAACGCGCCGGCGCGCCTGGCCCGGGCGCGCGCCTGATCGATGCGTTCGCACGGCAGCTTGGCGCGATTGTCGGTCGTGACGCCGAGCGACCCTTCATGCACTGGGTCTGTGTCCCGCCAGGCCCGTCCGTCTAGGATACAACGCACAAAAACTCGGGGCCGCGTGAGCGACCCCGAGCGTGCGTCCCACAATTTCAGCGCGCGTTAGTGGCGGCGGGCTGACAGCACCAAACCAAGCAGAAGGCCGGCGCCAACAGCAATGCCTACAGAGGCGCCCGGATGCTCGCGCACCTTGTCGCCGACGTAAGCTGCGCTTTCGCTGGCGCGGGCCTTCAAAGAACCGCGCATCTTCTGCAAGCGCGCGCCGGTGTGCTTGACCTCGTCGCGCGCCGCTTTGCTGGCGGCGTCAGCCAGGCGACCCACGTCCTTACGCAGTTCCGAGAAATCTTCCATTACGTCGTTCGCGCGGGCGCGGACGGCGTCGCGCGCGGCGCCATTGCGCTTGCTGCGAGCGACGGTCTCGAACGCTTGTGCCATGTTCGTCTCCTTCGTGTTGCATGAGCGCGGCCTATGCTGCCGCAGCTGTGTTTAAACACGTGTTGCAGTGCGAAGTTCCCGACGCAAATGCGTGGAACACGCGGCAAATGGCGCACGTTCCTGTCAGAGCCTCATGCATCGACGGAGAGACAACATGCTGAGTTGGGCGCTGATCTTTTTCATTCTCGCTTTGGTCGCCGGCTACCTCGGCTTCGCCGGTCTCGCCGGTATGGCCGCGAGCATCGCGCAGATCTTGTTCTGGGTTTTCCTTATTGTGCTTGTGGTTGGTTTCGTCATTCGAGCGCTGCGCGGCCAATCGGTGACGTGACATGAACCTCGTTGAATTCGTCATCGGCGCGCGGCCGCTTTGGCACATCGACGAGCCGCCGCAGAATGTGAAATGGCGCCAAGCGCGGCCGAAGCCCACAAACCCAGTAAGGGCTTGGCGCGCAGAAGGCGACACGCGCGTCGAAACCGAAGGCGGTGTGCTTGTGGCGCGTGGTGGTGCGGACTACATCGTCCAATACGAGGATGGCGCGCGTGCCGTGGTGCGCGACGATATCTTCCAGCGCACCTACACATCCATAGGCGGCGGCGTGTTCAAGAAGCGCACGGACATCGTGCTCAATTACTTCGTGTTGGATCGCGACGCTGTCGTTGAAACACTCGAAGGCGAGCAACACGCCAAGCGCGGCGATTGGGTGATGGAGGGCGTGGCCGGCGAATTATGGCCGGTGCCGCGCGCTAAAGCGCGGGAGAAGTACGAACGCATTTGAAGGAGTGCATGGCCGATGTTTAACCTCCCCCCGTTGCCGTATGAACCAACGGCGCTCGAACCCCATATGTCGAAAGAGACGCTCGCGTTTCACCACGGCAAACACCACGCCGCTTACATCAAGAACATGAACGCAGCGCTCGCCGAGCGCGCCGATGCGCCGAAGACGGTGGAAGGTGTGGTTCAACTCGCCGTGCGCGAGGGTAACAAGAAGCTCTTCAACAACGCCGCGCAAACCTGGAATCATGGCTTCTTCTGGCAAAGCATGACGCCCACGCCGCAGGGCGATCCACAAGGCGATCTGAAGCTTGCGATCGAGAAAGCGTTCGGCTCGCTCACCGCTTTCCGTGAGCAATTCGTCGCCCAAGGCGTCGGCCACTTCGCGTCGGGCTGGGTCTGGCTTGTCAGCGACAAATCGGGCGCGGTGAAGCTCGTCGACCTGCACGACGCTGATACGCCGATCACCGAAATCGGCACAACGCCGCTTCTCGTCTGCGACGTGTGGGAGCACGCCTATTACATCGATTATCGCAACGAGCGCCCGAAATTCGTGACGGCCTTCATCGAGAAGCTCGCCAATTGGCGCTTCGCCGAAGCGCAATACGACGCCGCGCGCAAAGGCGAAGACGGTTGGCAATTTCCGACCTAGGGAACCGGCGCCCAGCCTCAGCGTTTGTTCAGCATCTCAATCTGGAGGACGACCACATGCTCAGCTGGGCGCTTATTTTCTTCGTTGTTGCGATTATCGCAGCGGTCTTCGGCTTTGGCGGCATCGCGTCCGCGTCGGCCGGCATCGCGCAAATTCTGTTCTTCCTCTTCCTTGTTCTGTTCGTCGTGTCGCTCATCATGGGCATGGCGCGTCGAGGGTGACGCTAACGACCGGCGCGCGGTTTGGGCGGCATAAGCTCCGCCCGCCGCGCCGCCACGGTCTCGCGCAACCAGCGATGCACAGCTTTGGTCCGCGCATTTTCGACGACGTCTCGGTGGGTGCCGAGCCACCACCGCCGCGTTAGCCGCACAGACGGCAGCACACGCTTCAAGCTCGATCCAACAAGAAAACACGGCAGCACGCCAATGCCCCCCGCATTGGCGATAATTTCGTGTTGCGCGCGGATCGATGAGCTCGAAAGCTTCGGTTGCAAGTTTGGTGCGATCGCTTCGAGATAGCGCAGCTCTTCCGCATACAAGAGATCGTCCATGTAGCCGACAATGTCGTGCTCTTGCAGCTCCTGCGCGCTCTCGGGCGTGCCGCGTCGTTTCAGATACGCGGCCGATGCATAGAGCCCCAAATGATAATCGGTCAGCGGCTCCACCACCAAGCGCGCGCCCTTCGGCTCCGCCAAAGCCACGACGACATCGACCTCGCGCTTGGTTGGCGAAAGAAAACTCGGTTGCGCGGCCAACTCAATCCGCAGCGTTGGGTACGCCGCATGCAAAGCGGGTAGCGCTGGCGCCAGGATGGCCGTGCCGAACCCCTCCGACGCGCTGATCCGCACCGTGCCGCCGACGACATTGGATTCCGCGGCGTGCGACACCGCCTCCATCGCCGCCTCGGCTTCTGTCGCCGCCGCCAACAAGCGCGCCCCGGCGGCCGTCAGCTGAATCCCGCTCGGCGAGCGCACGAACAAAGTCGATTTCAGCGCCGTCTCCAGCCGCGCCAGCCGTCGACCGACTGTCGCCGCGTCGATCCCAAGCCGCTGCGCCGCACCTGCCAGCGTGCCGGCCCGGGTCGCGGCCAGGAAAAGCCTGAGATCGTCCCAATCGTACATAGCGCCCGCGCACCATCATCCTGCAAAAACGCATTACCAGTATTGCACGATTAGGCGTATGGGAAGCCGACAAGCTCAAAGCGAGGAAACGCCCCATGCGCGCCATCGAACACTACGTCTCCGGCAAGGCCCTGATCGGCGCCTCCGGCCGCCACGGCGACGTCTACAATCCCAACACCGGCGCGGTGCAGGCCCAGGTCGCCCTCGCCAATGCGCGCGAGATCGACGCCGCCGTGCAATCGGCTGCGAAAGCGTTTCCGGGCTGGGCCGCCACCAACCCGCAGCGCCGCGCGCGCGTCATGTTCGCCTTCAAGCAGCTCGTCGAAAAAAACATGGACGAACTCGCGCACTTGCTCTCGTCCGAGCACGGCAAGGTGATCGCGGACTCGAAGGGCGACATCCAACGCGGCCTTGAAGTGATCGAGTTCGCCTGCGGCATCCCGCATGCACTGAAGGGCGAATATACGGAAGGGGCGGGTCCCGGCATTGACGTCTATTCGATGCGCCAACCGCTCGGCGTGGTCGCGGGCATCACGCCGTTCAATTTTCCCGCCATGATCCCGATGTGGATGTTCGGCGTCGCGATCGCGACGGGCAACACGTTCGTGCTGAAGCCGAGCGAGAAAGACCCGTCCGTCCCGGTGCGTCTCGCCGAATTGATGATGGAAGCGGGCGCGCCGGAAGGCGTACTCAATGTCGCCCATGGCGACAAGGAAGCCGTCGACGCCATCATCGCGCATCCGGAAATCAAAGCGATCAGCTTCGTCGGCTCGTCCGACATCGCGCACTATATCTATAGCCACGGCACCGCAAACGGTAAGCGCGTGCAAGCAATGGGCGGCGCCAAGAACCACGGCATCGTTCTGCCCGATGCTGATCTCGATCAAGTCGTGAAGGATCTCGTGGGCGCGGCCTACGGCTCCGCCGGCGAACGCTGCATGGCGCTGCCGGTCGTCGTGCCGGTCGGCAAGAAGACCGCTGACGATTTGCGTGAGCGCCTGATCCCGGAAATCGAGAAGCTGAAGGTCGGCATCTCCACCGATGCGGATGCGCAATACGGCCCAGTCGTCAGCCTCGCGCACAAGCGCAAGGTCGAAGATTATATCGGCCTTGGCGCGAAAGAGGGCGCCGAGCTCGTGCGCGACGGCCGCGGCTTCAAGCTGCAAGGCTATGAAGAGGGCTTCTTCGTCGGCCCGACGCTCTTCGACAAGGTCAGCACCGAAATGCGCACCTACAAGGAAGAAATCTTCGGCCCAGTGCTGCAAATCATGCGCGCTGAGAATTTCGAGGAAGCGCTCGCGCTGCCCAGCCAACACCAATACGGCAACGGCGTCGCCATCTTCACCCGCAACGGCCGCGCCGCGCGCGAATTTGCGCAGCGTGTGAATGTCGGCATGGTCGGCATCAACGTGCCGATCCCAGTGCCGGTCGCGTATCACACCTTCGGCGGTTGGAAGCGCAGCGCCTTCGGCGACACCAACCAGCACGGCATGGAAGGCGTGAAGTTCTACACGAAAGTGAAAACGGTCACGGCGCGTTGGCCGGAAGGCGACGTCGGTGATCAGAGCTTCGTTATTCCAACGATGCGGTGATGTTAGAATTAATTCTATTCTTCGGCGTTTGGATCCCGCTCGGGCTAATGATGATCGGTGTCCCGCTGATGATCATTCATCTGGTGTGGAGGCGGCGCTTTGCAGCGGCGCTTCTCGTCGTCGCCGCCAATGTGGTCATTGGCTTGGCGTTTGAGCTGTTCTATCCCGGCAACCTGAGCATTGCATCCCTCATTGCACTTTGGCTGCTTGGAATCGCCTCCGTGGCCGCGTCATTCGCAATCTGGTCGCGTGCGCAAATTGAAGCCAGAAAGAATTCAGGTTGAAAGACTGCCTTTGACTGAAATCCTCACCTCCACCAACGCTGGCTTAGCCCGCATCACGCTGAACCGCCCCGCAGCACTCCACGCGCTCAACACGCAAATGTGCCGCGACATGATCGCCGCACTGCAAAGCTGGCGTGACGATGAGCGCGCGCGCGTCGTCATGATCGATCACGCCGAAGGTACGCGCGGCTTTTGCGCGGGCGGCGATATCCGCATGTTGGCCGAAAGCGGGAAGGGCGACGGCGCCGAGGCGCGCGAATTCTTCTACACCGAGTATCAGCTCAACCATCTGTTGTTCACCTACCCAAAGCCGATCGTCGCTTTGATCGACGGCGTGACGATGGGCGGCGGCGTCGGCATCTCGATGCCCGCGCGCTTCCGCATCGCCACCGAAAACACCACCTACGCCATGCCCGAAACCGGCATTGGCTTGTTTCCCGATGTTGGCGGCGGCTGGTATCTGCCGCGCAAGCCGGGCGCCATCGGCATGTGGCTCGCGCTCACCGGCGCGCGCCTGAAAGCCGCCGATTGTCTCATCGCCGGCATCGCCACGCATTACATGCCGACCGAAATCCTCGCTGCCGCGCGCGCGCAAATCGCCGGCGCTGCACAAACGCACGAACCCGAACGCGCGCTCGATAGCGGCTTGGAAGCGTTGAGCGAAGGCGCGGGCCGCCCCAAAGAACTCACGCCGGAGAACGTCGAGCGCATCAACCGCATCTTCGCAGCTGAAAGCGTCGAAGCCATCGTCGCAGCCCTCGAAGCCGACGGTTCGGACTGGGCCAAAGCCCAAATCTCCACGCTCGCGAGCAAATCGCCGCAAACTTTGAAAGTCGCGTTCCGCCAACTGCGCGATGGCGCGGCGATGCAGAGCTTCGCCGACGAGATGGCCCAAGAATACGCGATCGGCGCGCGCGTCGTGCAGCGTCACGATTTCATCGAAGGCGTGCGCGCGCTGATCGTCGACAAAGACAACAAACCCCGATGGAACCCAGCCACGCTCGCCGGCGTCACTGATGCGATGCTGGACGAAATTTTCGCGCCCCTGCCGGCGGATCAGGAATGGAAGCCGTTGTGATTTTAACGTCGTCATTCTGGGGCGATCTCACGAAGTGAGAGCGAACCCGGAACACCGACGCGCTGGCGGCCCTGGGTTCCCCATCGCGCTCCGCGCGTCCGGAATGACGAACTAAAAATGTTGGAGAGTGAAGCATGACCCGCGTTGCATTTATCGGCCTCGGCAATATGGGCTCGGGCATGGCGGCCAATCAGGCCAAGGCCGGGCGCGAGGTGATCGCGTTCGATCTCTCCGCCGAGGCGCTGGAGCGCGCCAAAGAGCACGGCGTCAAACCCGCCGCTGGCGCGGCCGAAGCCGTGAAGGACGCAGACATCGTCATCACCATGCTACCCGCCGGTCAGCACGTGCGCGATGTTTACCTGAGCGCGATCCTGCCCAATGCGCCGCGCGATGCGCTGTTGATCGATTGCTCCACCATCGACGTCGATTCCGCGCGCACCGTCGCGCGCGATGCATCCATGCAGGGCTTCCGTAGCGCCGACGCGCCCGTCTCCGGCGGTACGGCGGCGGCAAGCGGCGGCACGCTCACCTTCATGGTTGGCTGTCGCGAACAGGATTTCGCCGAGATCGAAGAGGCTTTGAAGCCGATGGCCAAAGCCATCATCCATGCCGGCGATAGCGGCGCGGGGCAGGCGGCGAAGATCTGCAACAACATGCTGCTCGGCATTTCGATGATCGGCGTCAGTGAAGCGTTCACGCTCGCGGAATCGCTCGGTCTCGACGCGCAGAAATTCTACGACATCGCGTCCAAAGCTTCCGGCCAATGCTGGTCGCTCACCTCGTACTGCCCGTGGCCTGGCCCGGTGCCGACAGCGCCCTCCAATCGAAACTACGAAGGCGGCTTTGCCTCAGCGATGATGCTGAAGGATCTGAAGCTGGCGCAGGAAGCCGCGGACGGCGTCGGCGCGCCTACGCCGCTCGGCGGCGCGGCGACCGCGATCTATGACGACCTCGTCGCCGCCGGTCATGCCAACAAGGATTTCTCCTACGTGCTGCAAATGTTGCGCGGGCGCGGCTAACGGAGCGCGGGGCTTCAGACCCGCGACTTCTGCGCTGGCGTCAGGCACGGGGGTCTGAAGACCCGCGCTCCAACAAATCCTGCACCTTTGCGATCAATTCGCGCGGACTGACCGGCTTCACCATCACCGCGTTCGCGCCGGCCGCATGCGCGGCGTCACGCAGCTCTGCGTGATCATGCCCGGTGATCATGACGATGCACGGCGCGCCATAGCGTTCGTCCGCGCGTACGGCGTTGATGAAGCTCACGCCATCCATGCCCGGCATGCCGCTATCGACTAGAATCAGATGCGCCGGCGCTTCCGCCTGCATCTCCAGCCCCAACTCGCCGCGCGACGCCTCGCGCACGCGCTTCACGCCCGCCGACGCCATCACGCGCGCCAGCATCACGCGCATCGCCTCGTGGTCATCCACGATCAGAACGTCGAGGTCGCCGCCCATGCGCCAGCCTTAAGCCGCGTCGCGCGCGCCTCCAACACAAAAGCAAATGGCCGGAGCTTTCGCCCCGGCCATCGCTGTAGTCGTTGTTTCGCTAGCGCTTAGTAGCGCGCGCGGATCGTCAAGCCGTAGGTGGCTGGCTCGTTCGGATAGACTACGTAGTCGTTTTGCAGCGGCGGCGAGAAGGCGCCGACGAAGTAGCTCTCGTCGAACAAATTGCGGCCCCACAGTTCGACCGACCAGCGCTCGTCCTGCGAACCAATGCCGACGCGGCCATTGAAGATCGCGAACTCGCCATTGTCCGTCGCGCCATTCGGCTCGCGGCTCAGCGTCTGCGTGCGGTAGCCGTCGTTCCAGCGAGTGTCGATGTAGAACAGCGCCTGCAGATTATCGCCAATCGGCTGAACGTACGTGGCCGCAGCGGTCACGGTCAGTTCCGGCGCGAACGCGAAGGGCTGGCCTGAGAACACGGCGTTCGGGTCCGCGTCGCCGAGGGCGGCGGTGAGCGGGTTGAAGCGCACTTCGCTGTCGTAGAAGGCGTCCGTGTACACCACGCCGCCGGTGAGCGTCAGGTTGTCGGTCGGACGAGCCGAAACTTCGAGCTCAGCGCCTTGGCTGATGGCTTCCGGAATGTTGCGCGTGATGAAGTTGAAGCCGTTGAAGGCGTTCAGCTGATAGTCGTGGATCTCTTGGTAGAAGCCGGTGAGGTTCACCGTCGTCGTGCCGCCTAGGATCGTCGACTTGATGCCGATTTCGTACGCGTCGGTGAATTCCGGCGCGAACGCCAGTTGATCGACGCTGAGCAGGCTCGGATCGATCAGAGCCGGCGTGATCGCAAAGCCTGAGCGGTCGACGTTGAAGCCGCCCGCCTTGTAGCCGCGCGAATAGCCGCCATAGACCATCACATCATCGTTGAGGTTATAGGCCAGCGAGATTGTGCCGCTGAGTTCTTCTTCCTCGCTGTCGCCTTCCCAGTCGCCATTGGCGATCGGGTTCACGGCGGGGTTGCAGGCGATGTTCATCAGCGCCGACGCCGCACTCCCTTGCAGCACCGTGACGATGCCGCCCGGTCCCGGGACGAGGCCGTCGGTGAAGGCTTCAACGCCCTGCAGCGACAAGCAGGAATTCGAGGTCGAGAGCAGATCGCCCGTAAGGTCCTTCGTTTCCGAGCTGTAGCGCAGGCCAACGGTCAGCGTGAGCGCGTCGCTCAAGCTGATTTCGTTGTGCGTGAAGAGCGCGATGCTCTGCGTATCGACGATCCAGTGATCGCTCTGCTGGCCCTGGCCTGTCGTGTTTCCGGTCAGATAGACATTGGCAAAAGCCGGGTTGCCTGTGGCGCACAGGAAGAACGACGGGATCGGGTCGGTCACGCCGTCCGTGTCAGCGCCGGTGGAATCATACAATTCGCAGCCGTTCGGTGTGGCGAGCGTCGTCGACGCGCCACGGGTGACGAGGTTGGCGAAGAGGTTCGAGTTCGCGCCGATGCGGATCGTGTCCGTCGTGTCCAGCGTTTCGTCAGCGTAGAAAGCGCCGACGAGCCAATTCACGCGGCCCGTTTCACCTTGCAGGCGGAATTCCTGGGTGAAGTTTTCGAAGCCGACTTCCAGACCGTCCCGATAGGCGATGTCGATGACGTTGAAATCGACGTCCTGGTCGCGGACCGCATCCCAATCGCGATAGGCCGTGATCGAGGTGAAATTGGCGAAGCCCAGATCCCAATCGAGTTGACCGGAAATGCCCCATTCTTCGGTCTCTTCACCGTACGAACGGCCCGGCGTCACCGTCATGGCGCGCGCGTCGAGGTCGATCGGCGGGCTGCCTGCGCCGCCAGTGATCAGGCCGACGGCGGTATTGGTCGAACCATAGAGCAGCGGGGTGATGCCGCAGCAGACTTCATCTGATTGCGCGCCATCGACGATCACGCGCAGCGTGGCGTCCGGCGAGATATCCCAGACCGCTTGCGCACGCAGCGTCGAGCGATCGCGAGTGTTGATGTCGTCGCCCGAAATCAGATCGGTGATGTAGCCGTCGCGCGCGCGGATCGAGCCGTCGAGGCGCACGGCCAACGAGTCCGTCAGCGGGACGTTTACGCCGGCGCGAGCGCCGCTTTCTTCGAGGTCATCGAAGCCAAACGTGCCTTCCAGCCACATGCCTGGGCTGAAATCCGGACCAGCCGTGATCACCGAGATGGCGCCAGCCGAGGTGTTGCGGCCGTAGAGTGTGCCTTGCGGACCGCGCAGCACTTCGACGCGCTCAAGCTCTGGCAGATCGGCGAGGGCCGCGCCGGCGCGGGCGCGATAGACGCCGTCGATGAAGATGCCGACAGCGGCTTCAAAGCCCGGGTTGTCCGAACCGGTGCCGATGCCGCGGATGCGGGCGGTGGTGCCCGACGAATTCGATTGGCCCGTGCCCATTTCGAGCGACGGAGCGACTTGCGTCACGTCGCGTAGATCTTGCGCGCCAGAGTTTTGCAGCGCTTCGCCACTGACCGCGGTCACCGCGATCGGAACATCCTGGATCGCGGCCGCGCGGCCCGTGGCCGTCACGACGATCTCTTCCGACACGTCTTCGTCCTGCGCGAACGCGGGCGTGATCGCGCCCATCGCCGCGAGCGAAGCGCCCGTCAGCAGAATCCGACCCCAATTTGATTTCTTGCTCATCGCCGTCCTCCCAGAGCCGCCTGGCGCTTTCTCACTTTGAGCGCGGCGGCGAACCATCGACAAATTAGGGTTATGTGAGACTCTTAGAGGCCCCCGCTCACCCGTCCTGTCCGTACGCTATAGCGCTCATGCAACAGGCGCGTGTCAACCTGGGGTGCTGGGCAAATTGACGGGTCCGTCACTTGAATTTTTGCTTGAGGCGGGCCGGCAACACTGCCGTCGGGGCGCCGAGGGGCTGGCGCCCGAAAATGTAGCAAAGTCCGCAGTTTATGTTGCGATGCAGCAATGATGGAACTGTGGATTGCTGCGCGAGACGGGCGCGCCGCGCATTGAGTGAAGCGCCCGCGTAGCGGCCCTGTGGACAGCCGCGTATAAGCCGCGGCGATGGATGCCGCGCTCGTTCTCTTCTCCGCCGGACAGGATTCCGCGACCTGCCTCGCCTGGGCGCTGGAGCGCTATGCGCGTGTCGAGACGATCGGCTTCTTCTACGGCCAGCGCCACGCCATCGAATTGGAACAGCGCGAAACCGTGCGCCAGCGCATGACGGCGCTCGACCCGGACTGGGCTGCGCGCCTCGGTCCCGACATTGTCGTGGACATTTCGGGCTATGGCGCGCTCGCCGAAAGCGCCTTGACGGCGGATCGCGCGATCGAAATGGCCGAGAGCGGTTTGCCGACGACGTTCGTGCCCGGCCGCAATCTGGTGTTTCTCACCGTGGCCGCCGCGCAAGCCTATCGACGCGGGATCGACATCCTCGTCGCCGGTATGTGCGAGACCGATTTTTCTGGCTACCCCGATTGCCGGCGCGACACGATCGACGCGCAAGAACACGCGCTCGCGCTCGGCCTAGAACGGCCGATGAAAATCGAAACGCCGTTGATGCATCTCACCAAGGGCGCCACCTGGGGCCTCGCGCACGATCTCGGCGGCGCCGCGCTCGTCGATCTCATCGTTGAACACACCCACACCTGCTACGAAGGCGACCGCACGCATCGCCACGCCTGGGGCTATGGCTGCGCCACATGCCCCGCCTGCGATTTGCGCGCGAAGGGCTGGGATTCTTGGACCGCCGGCGGTCCAAGATGACCTACAGCGTCAAAGAAATGTTCTACACGCTGCAGGGCGAGGGCGCGCGGGCGGGGCGGCCGTCCGTCTTCGTGCGTTTCGCAGGCTGCAATCTCTGGACCGGCCGCGAGCAAGATCGCGCCGCCGCGATCTGCCAATTCTGCGATACGCAATTCGTCGGTGTTGATGGCGACGGCGGCGGCAAATTTGAAACCGCCGCAGCGCTCGCGGACGCCGCCGCGAAACTCTGGCCCGGCGGCGGCGCACCTTATGTCGTCTGCACCGGCGGCGAGCCGCTCTTGCAGCTCGATGCGCCGCTGATCGAGGCGTTACACGCGCGCGACTTCGAGATCGCGGTGGAAACCAACGGCACGATCGCCGCGCCCGCCGGCGTCGATTGGGTGTGCGTCAGCCCCAAAGCCAATGCCGACTTCGTGCAACAAAGCGGCGACGAGCTAAAGCTCGTCTATCCGCAAGAAGGCGGCGATCCCGCGCAATATACGAGCCTCGCCTTCAAGCACTTCTATCTACAGCCGATGGATAGCCCCGCGCGCGACGCCAATACGCAAGCCGCGATTGCCTATTGCCTCGCGCATCCGCAATGGCGCCTGAGCGTCCAGACGCACAAAGCGCTCGGCATTCGTTGATGTGCGCTGTTAGCGCGCGCTCGCCACGTAGGCGTCGCCAACCTTGTTGGCGAATTGGCGGATGGCGCGACGCGCTTCCGACCAGGTGCTCTCCGCGCCCGTCAGGTCCGAGAGCGAATGATTATATCGCTCGTGTGAGACCTCGGTGATCACCGCGCCATCGGCGCCACGAATGACGCCGTGCAATTCAGCGCCGCCCACCGAGATCGAGCGGATCGGATCAAGGCCAGGCCGGTTCGACAATTGCTCGAACGTCGGCCGGTTGGGTTGCGCGTCGATGATGGAGATATCGACGGTGACTCCGGCAGATGCACCCCGACGCGCCAGAGCTTCGCTCACCATGCGTTGCGCATACTCGCCGAGATATTCGCCTTCGCGCTCGCCGTAATTGTCGGTCAGCTCTTCCTGAAATTCGGGAGAGAATGAAATCGGGGAGATGGTCGCCGTCTGAGCCGACGCTGCGCTTGCGAAGGCGAGTGCGGCGAGGCTGGCGAATGCAATCGTCAAGCGCATGAAGCGGCTCCTTCATCTAGGTCGAAGGAAATATGGGACCGCTTCGGCGATTGCGCCATTCACGTTCGCGTAACAACGAAGTCAATCGTCGTCATCTTCGTCTTCGTCGTCATCACCGTCCGGGATCGCCGCGCCGATGACCGCGCCCGTGGTCTTCACGCCGGTGCTGACTACGGCGCCGGTCACGTCAACCGCCGCGCCAACAACCGCGCCCGCCAAACAGCCGCTCAGCGACATCAGCATGGCCGCGACAAGTGCAAATCTGAGCATATCCGTCCCCGCGTCCGTCCCCGCGCTCTAACGCGCATCAGCCTTGCGCCGCGCCCAGCTCTAGGCAAGCGCGGTGTGCAGCATCACGCACTGCAGCGCATGTCGTCGATGTCGAACGTGTCATCGACGCCCTGATCCGTGCGGCGACGGAAGGGCCCCGCATAATTCGGGTTTTGGCCCTTGCGGCGATCCGGCCCGAAGAAATCGCCACTGCGCACGTAAAGCCGCGTGTCTGTGAGCGCGAAGGAGACGCGTTCAAACAACAGCCGCGCGCTGATCGGCTTTTTGACAAAGCCGGTGACGCCCGCGTCGCGCGCTGCGGCCACACGAGAAATTTCGGTGTGCGCCGTCAGCATCAGGATCGGCACGTATGGATTGGGGCTCTCGCCCGATTGGCGCAGCATGCGGGCGAAGGCGAGGCCGTCGATCGGCTCCATCTTCCAGTCCAGCAGCACCAGATCGATCGGTGTCGTGCGCATCAGCTCAAGCGCCTCAGCCGCCGTTTCGGCTTCCGACATCTGATAAATGCCGCTGGCGCGCAGCAGGCAGCGGATCACGAAGCGCATCTGGGGGCTGTCGTCCACCATCAGCACATGGATGTCGCTCAGCGACGTCATGCTCGTTCACGCTCCTTCAGAATGACCTGAGAGAAACGCCCGAACGGCAAACAGGTGGTAAATATTGACCGGTTCTGGGTCGAAAAACCGGCCCGCCCGCTACTTTGTCGCGCGGACGGGCCGGTGGTTGCCGGTTGCCGCCTAAAATGACGCCAGTCTTTGAGCGCGCTCAGATTTGCGGCGCGTCGACCAGCACGATCTCAGCATCGTCCGAGGCTTCGATCCGGATGGCGTCCTCGGCGCTGATGGCCGCCCCATCGCGCGGCCCGAGTTCGATCCCGTTGACCTTCGCCGCCCCCTTGGCCAGCGCCACATAAGCATGGCGGCCTTGGCCGAGCGGGTAGGAGACGTCTTGCCCCTTGTTCAAGGTCGCCGCCAACACGCGCGCATCCTGCCGGATCGGCAGCGCGCCTGCGCTTTGATCGTCCGCATAGCCAGACGCCAGCGTCACCAACGACCCGGCGCGGTCCGCCTTCGGAAACTTGGCCGACCCCCAATAGGGTTTGCCGCCGCGCTCCTTCGGCAGAATCCAGATCTGATAGATCGTCGTTTTCTCGTCTTCGAGATTGTATTCGGCGTGCGTCACGCCGGAGCCCGCGCTCATCACCTGCACGTCCCCCGCTTCGGTGCGGCCGCGATTGCCCAGCGAATCCTGGTGCGTGATCGCGCCGGAACGCACGTAGGTAATGATTTCCATGTCGCTGTGCGGATGCGGCGGGAAGCCCGTCTTCGGCTCGATTGTGTCGTCGTTCCAGACGCGCAGCGCACCCCAATGCACGCGCTCCGGATCGTGATAGCCGGAGAAGGAAAAATGGTAGCGCGCCGCAAGCCAGTCCGCGTCGAACTTGCCCAGGCTGTCGAAGCTGCGTTTCTCAATCATGGGATCACCTTTCGACGCCCCATGTTGGCGCCGATTTGCGCGCTCTCAAGGCACAGATTGAATACTGGCTTGACGTGTGCGCTCAGCCGTCGTGCTTAGGCAGGACGAGGGAGGAGTACATGAAAAAATTCATTCTCGCGGCCGCGGCGTCGTTCGCGCTCGCAGCATGCGGCCAACCCGCCGAAGCGCCGACGGAAGAGGCGGCGCCCGCCGCGCCGGAATCGCTGATGGAGCAAATCCAAGCCATGGCGCCGGACCAGCAGCCCGTCTTCGCCTGGCAACAACTCACTGCCTACCAAGGCGCACACCCCGAAGCGCAGCCGCCGTGCACCTCGATCCGCGCCGCTGAAGCGCGCGGCATTGTCCCGCCGAACATCGATCCGGCGAGCATTTATGCGGGCCACGCGGGCTCGCTCGTGTTCGCCATTCAGTGTGGTCCGCAGCTCACGCAGGTGCGATCTGATCCGGCTGAACATTGGCTGGTGATATTCGCACCGGGCGCCACGGAAGCGGCGGTGCTGAATTGCGCCGACGGCACACGCGATCTCTGCGCCGGTCGCACGCTGCCGACGGTGGACGCCATGCCGACGCCCGCGCCGGCTGCAACGCCGTAAACAACACCGTAGAAGGGAGCGCGCCTTAGGGCGCGCTTCCCACACGCGTGAACCGCGCCACATCCGCGCCCGCGATATCGCGCAGGATCAATGTATCGCCTTCGATGACGGCGATTTGCGTATCGCGGATCGCCGCCAGGAAGCGTTGCTCCACTTCCATCCGCGCCGGCTCGCACATCATCCTGGTCAGCCCAGCATCGCCGAAGCTCATCGCCACACCTTCGCCATGCGTGACGCCAGCGAACCAACGATTGCACCCGGCGTGGCCGGACGCGCGGCCATCCGCGAATTCAATTGTCGGCGCATGTTCGCCGCCGCTGGCTTCGCGCCAGCTTGAGCCGTCGAGCGGATTATCCATTGGCGTCTCCGGCGCTGTAGCGCATGCGGCCAACGCCAAAGAAGCAATCGCTGCGCGTATCAAACTGGATCCCATGAGAACACACTCGCTGAGGCCCCCAGGTCAGTATAGTTCGCTTTCAGCGCCGGCAAAGCGTGATCGATGATGCTCTCGGGCGACCACCCCTCAACGCGCGCCATGCCACGCACCGGGCGCGGCTGGTTGAACAGGAACAATTCGTTGCCGCGCACCGCGAATACCTGGCCGGTCGTGTCCTTCGCGCCGTCCGCGCACAAAGCCACTGCGATCTGCGCCACTTGATCGGCGCGCATGTTCTTCTTGATCCGCTCGACGCGCGCGGCACTCGCTTCATCCTTCACCGGGATCGAGGCGATCATCCGTGTCCACGCAAATGGCGCGAGCACATTCGAGCGCACATTCTTGGCCGCGTTCTCCATCGCAATAATGTGCGAGAGCGACATGACGCCCAATTTCGCCGCGCCATAATTGGCTTGGCCGATATTGCCGATGAGGCCGGTGGTGGAGGTGAACAGCACATAGGCGCCGTCTTCCTGCGCGCGGAAATGTTCGATCGAGGCGCGCGTCACGTTGAACGCGCCGTTCAAATGCACGTCGATGACGGCCTTCCAATCCTCCACCGCCATCTTGTGGAACATGCCGTCGCGCAAAATCCCGGCTGGATTGATCACCGCGTGCAGCCCGCCGAATTCCTTCTTGGCCTGCTCAAACATCGAGGCGACCGCGTCGTAATCGGTGACGCTGTCCGAGTTCGAAATCGCCGTACCGCCCGCGGCGCGAATTTCCTGCGCCACAGTTTCGGCCGGCCCCGCTGAGCCCGCGTCATCGCCCTTCAGCGTGCCGCCCAGATCGTTGACCAGCACGGCCGCACCCTCGCGCCCCGCCAGCAACGCGCACTCGCGCCCAATCCCATTGCCGCCGCCCGTCACGACCACGACCTTGCCGCTCAACACGCCCATGCGTTCCTCCATGCGCGCGCATGTAAGGCGCCGCGCAGAGCGCGTGCAAGCTCACCTAGGGGAGACGATTAAGGACTTGGGGTTCGGCGCGGGCGCGGAGGTTAGCGAGACTGTGACTTTCTTTGCGACTTCATCGAGCGTCGCCGTCAGCCGGTTGATCTGCGAGGCGCTTGCGGCGAGTTCTGGCCCGTAGCGGGTGATGAGATATTCGCGGTTTGCGCTCAAGGTTTGCAGATGTGCGGCCGTGAGCTTGCGCAACACTAAACCGCCGTCGATAGCATGCGTTGCGCGCGCGGCGAGGTTATGTCCCAGGGCGCGGATCTTTGACGCCGCGAACCCGCGATGCAGCAACAGCGCGCTGAGATAAGCTCAATCGCGTGAATGGCGGCGAGTCGAAATGGCGCGCGCGTGAGCGGCTTTGCGACTCTGCTGGATTTCTCCAATAGCAGATGCGCCGCCTTCCGATACTCGTCGGCCAGCGCGCGGATTTGTTGCGGCGTCGCCAACTCGCCAGGATATGTCTGGTCCGCCATAGAGCCGATGCTAGTCGGGTCACCAACAAAAATGACTTAAGCGCCAACGCGAAAGAGGGTTAAGCGCACTTATGCAAAGCCGCGCCGGATCGCGCGCTCAATCCTCAAACCCCACAAACACCACCGCCTCGTCCACGCTCTTGCGCCGTGACACCACCGCGTTCGCGGGAAAATCATTGTCCGGATAGCCCATCGCGACGCAGATCATGATCACTTGGTCATCGGTTATGCCCGCATGCTCGCGCACGACGGGCGATTGCATGATGCCTTGGCTGTTGATCACGCAGCCGAGCCCGCGCGACCAGGCGGCGTTCACCAGCGCGTTGGTCACGCCGCCGCAATCGAACGGGCCGATATCGCCGCCATGAATGGAGCGATCATAGGTGACGACGATCGAAACAGGCGCATCGAATTGGCGAAAGCCGCGCAACACCCAATCCTTGCGCTTCTCGACATCATGACGATCGATGCCCATCACGGCGAACAATTGTTTGGCGATCTCGATCTGGCGCTCGCGATGCACGCCTTCATAAGCGCCATGCCCCCGCGACTCGCGCGATTCCGGCACGCCGGCGAGATTGCGCTCGGTGTTGCCGGCGCGAATGCGATCGAGCGGTTCACCGGTGACGACGTAGAAATTCCACGGCTGCGTGTTGAGCGATGAGGGCGCCCGCATCGCCAGCGCCATCACGTCGCGAATGACGTCCTTCGGCACCGGCTCGCGCTTGAACCCGCGAATAGAGCGCCGCCCAAGCACCACGTCGTCATATTGCATCGCATCCTCCGCGGCGGATTCTAGCAGCCGGAAGGGGGCACGCTAGATGCCCATAGGGCAGCGGTTACGACGCCCGTTCGTCCATCGGCTCGAACCCGTCCGCCTTCGCGAGTTCTGGGAACAGCCGCATCCAGCCGAGGGACGCAAACACCGCCGCGACGCCGCCGATCGTCACCGCCATCACCGGCCCGAAAATCCGCGCCATCAAGCCGGCCTCGAAATCGCCCAGCTCGTTTGAGGCGGAGATGAACACGAAGCTTACCGCCGCCACGCGGCCGCGCATCGCGTCCGGCGTGTTCAATTGGATCAGGGTTTGGCGCACATAGACGGAGATCATGTCGACGCCGCCGGCGACCGCGAGCGCCAGCGCCGTCAGCCACAAATATTCCGAGAGCCCGAAGACGATTGTCGCCAGGCCAAACGCAATCGTCGCGCCGAACATCCAGAAGCCGACGCGCGCGCGGAGCGGCTTCACCGCAAGCCAAAGTGCGACGCTGGCCGCGCCGACGCCCATCGCCGAACGCAAAATGCCCAGCTCACTCGGGCCCGCATGCAAAATGTCGCGTGCGAACACCGGCAACAGCGCCACAGCACCCGCGAGCAGCACGACAACGAGATCGAGGGAGATCGCGCCAAGCACAATCTTGTTCTTCCAAACAAAGCGCAGGCCCTCGGCAATCATGCCCAAGGTGCGCGCGTCGGTGACCGGCTCTTGTTTTGGCGCCTTCAAGAAAACGAGCAGCAAGGCCGATACGACAAGCAGCACGAACGCTGTCGCATACGGCACGGCTACGCCGAGTCCGTAAAGTAAGCCGCCCGCAGCTGGCCCTATGATTAGCGACGATTGAAACGCCAGCGACGACCAAGCGATGCCTTGTGGGAGTTCGTCGCGCGGCAACAGCATCGGCATGATCGCGCTCGCCGCCGGCGGCATGAACGCATTGATCACGCCGGCGCTGATCGCCGCCGCAAACACCGCCGGGATCACGACATCCGGACCCATACCCGACGCGAACACGAGCCAAAGCAAGATCAGCGCTTTGGCGCTCATGCAAGCGATCAGAATGAGCCGGCGATTGTAGCGATCCGCCGCTTGTCCGCCGAACAGCGAGAGCACCAGGAGCGGCAAGAATTGCGCAAGGCCGACAAGGCCCAACACGAACGCCGCTTCGGCGATGCTCTGGCCGTGCGCGCGCGCGGAATCGTAAACCTGCCAGCCCATCGCGGTCGCCTGGACCTGGATCGCGAACGTCGCGAACCAGCGCGCGGCCCAAAACTGAGCGAACAGCCGGTGGCGGAAGATATCGAGGGAAGGGATGCGAAGGGAAGCCAAGCGGGCCGGACCATGCGCTTGGGCGGTGCGAGTCGCAACAGCGCGCCCCGCATGACAGACCCGCGATTGACGCGCCCGTCAGCCGGCCCTATGCGCGGCGCCTCTTGATCGAAGGAAGAGCATTGGCCCAGACGCTGATCGCCGAAAAGCCGGAGCATGCCGAAGGCGTTGAGCACGTGCTCGAACGCGCGTTCGGTCCGGGGCGCTTCGCCAAGACGAGCGAGCGCGTGCGCGAGCGCGGCGCTGTGTTCGAGCCCGGCTTATCGCGCGTGGCGCTGAACGCGGCGGGCGAGGTGATTGGCGTGTGCCGCATCTGGCGTGCGGAGGCGGGTCAGCCTGTCTATTTCCTTGGGCCGCTCGCGGTCGATCCCGACGCCCAATCGGGCGGCTTGGGTTTGGCTTTGGTGCAGGCGTGCGTGGCCGCGTGTCGCGCCGTCGGCGGCGGCGCCATCGTGCTCGTGGGCGCAGAGAAATTCTTCGCGCCGGCCGGCTTCACGCGCGTGCCCGATGGTCGCGTCAGCCTGCCGGGCCCGACCGATCCGGCGCGATTGCTCTGGCAAGCGCTTCGTCCGGGCGGGCTCGATAAGATCGAAGGCGAACTGCGCGCGCCGCGTTAGTGGTGCGCGCTCACGGCGCCCAACACCTCGCCGGAGAGCGCCTTCGACGCCGCTGACGAAATATCGCCGAGCGCCAGAATGCCGACCATGCGCTTGTCCGCATTGATCACCGGCATCCGCCGCACGCGCCGTTCTTCCATGCGCCGCACAGCCGTCAGCAGCTCTTCGTCTTCGGAGCACCACACGACTTTCGGCGTCATGATATCCCGCGCCTTCAGCGCCGAAATATCTTTGCGGTCCGCCACGCCGCGACAGATGATGTCGCGATCCGTGACGATGCCGATGAGCCGATCGTTTTGCCCTATCGGTATGGCGCCGACATCGTGGCGCCGCATCATGTGGGCGAGCTCGGCCACCGACGTATCCGGCTCGGCCCACTTCACCCCAACATGCATGGCGTCTTTCACTCTCATGGCGTGCTCCCTTATGCGCGGATGTTTCCGCGTCTGGTTGGAACAAGCGCCGAGGCGAGTGCGCGCTAGGCGCTAGCGCGCATTCTAGACCCGATTAACGCGGGCACCAATAGATGCGCTTGCCGCGGATCACGGTGCGGCCTTCTTGGCGACCGCGACGGGTTTCCACTACCGTCGTGCGCTCGCCGCCGTTTTGTTCAAGACGCGTGTCCAGATTGTTGCCGATCTGATAGATGCAGCCATTGTTGTTGTTGCCGTTCTGCACGACGACTGCTGTCGAACCGTTGCCGCGTTGCGACACGCCGGCATTGTTGTTCGACCCGTTCTGCGCCACGCCCGCGCCGTTGTTGTTGCCGACTTGGCTGACCGTCACTTGGTTGCCGCGCACCCAAGCTTGGGCCGATGCCGTCGTCGGCGCGATCGCGCTCATCAACACAGCGGCCGCCAAAAGAGTTTGCTTGATCATCGTACGAGCTCCCAAATCTATATCAGTTACGAGCGCACATCGTCACGGCAAACCACGCCGCCGCCGTCGCGCAACACCAGACGCGCGCGGTAATAGTCGCGCCGGCCCATGCTGAATTCCGCTTCGCCGAGCAATTGCTCGCCGGCGCTCAGATCGAATGCGCCTTCCTGGACGATGTCGGACGAACCGCCCGCGCCATCCTTGGTGACGACGAATTCGTAATCGCCGTAAGCGTTGCGATCACCGCGCGCCAAGGCTTCCAGCCGCACGCCGTGCAGGGTTGGCGTGCGCCGCACCATGCATTCCACGGCATCATTCTCGTAAGCGATCGGCGTTGCACGAACCGGCGAAGGCTCTGGATGCGCACTCGCGGCGCACGCGCTCGCGGCGATCAAAGCGGTGGCGGTGAGAACTGACTTCCACATTTCCAAATCTCCAATGAAGGAGGTGAAGGGCGAAGAGGGTGGGAGGAGCGCTCGGGGGGAAAGCGCTCCTCCGCTCCCTTGCGTCGCTGACGGTTATTGGCCGCCTTGGATCACGACGCTGATATTGCCGTTGCCGCGTTGGGTGACGTGCGCGTCTTGGTTGTTGCCAACTTGGATGACGCCCGTCGTGTTGTTCACGCCCGTTTGCTCGGTGGTGGCGATGGAGCCGTTGCCGATTTGGGCGATGCCCGAGACGTTGCCGCGGCCCGTCTGCACGATGCCGGCGCGCAGATTGCGGCCTTCCTGACCAGTGACGGCAAGGTTGTCGTCGCCTAGCTGGTCAGTGATCGCTTCGTTGCGCGTGCCGCCTTGGTTCATGCGCAGGAAGTTGCGGTTGCCGGTCTGCACGCCGCGCGCGTAATTCACGCGTCCGGCTTGATCGACCGCCACGCGGTTGCCGCGGCCTTGTTGTGACGCAGCGACGCCATTGTCGCGGCCAACTTGGCTGATAACGGTCCGGTTTTGCGCCATGGCCGGGGTCGCCGCCATGCTGGTCAGGATCGCCAGGGCCGCAGCGGCCGTGAGAAACTTGTTTTTCATGTTCTTTGCTCCGCAAGGGTTGTTCGTCTCGCGAGGCCATCGGCCCGTCTGACAAGAACAACCCTAGCGAAGCCAACCTGATCGCCTTCGGAAGGGCTGCGTCAGGTAGGTGTCAGCTACAGCGCCACTTAGCTGACGCGACGGAGCGTGCTCACATTGGCGCCGCCGGCCTTGGTGACCTTGAATTTCTGGACCATCTCGGCCAGCCCTTTGGCGTCGGCGGCCAGCGCGTGGCTCGCGGCCGTGCTTTCTTCGACCATGGCTGCGTTTTGTTGCGTGATCTGGTCCATTTGCGTCACGGCGACATTCACTTCGGCAATGCCGCGCGATTCTTCTTCGGCGGACGCCGCCACGGTGGCGACGAGCGAATTGATTTCCGCAACGCGCGTGGCGATGCGCTCCAGTGCTTCGGCGGTTTGCCCCACCAGCGACACGCCGGTTTCGACATCGACCGAACTCGAATTGATCAGCGCCTTGATCTCTTTAGCCGCTTCCGACGAGCGTTGCGCCAAGGCGCGCACCTCCGTTGCAACCACGGCGAAACCGCGGCCAGCTTCACCTGCGCGCGCGGCTTCAACGCCGGCGTTCAGCGCAAGCAGATTGGTTTGGAACGCGATCTCGTCCATGACGCCGAGAATGCGCCCAACTTCGCTCGACGAGCGCTCGATCTTCGCCATGGCTTCGCGCGTGTCCGTCAACACGACGCTGCTGGAGGCCGCATCTTGGCCGGCGGCGGTTGCGACTTCGCGGACACGCTGGGCGTGACCCGCATTGTTTTTCACGGTGGAGGTGATCTGCTCCAACGCCGCTGCAGTCTCCTCGAGGCCCGCGGCCTGTTGCTCGGTGCGGTTAGAGAGCGCATCCGCCGCCGACGAGATATCTACCGCGGTTGAACGCATGGATTCCGCGGCGCCAAGAATGTTCTGCATGGTCTCTTCCAACCGCGCGGCGGTTTGGTTGAAATCCATGCGGATGGATTTGTAGTCGACGGGAAAGAGTTCCTTCAGGCGATAGGTGAGGTCGCCTTCGTAGAGTTTGGTCAGGCCTTCCTTCACATACGAGACCACGAAGGCAAGTTCCTGGGTCGCTGAGGCGTGCTTGCGCTCCATCTCGCGGAGCTTTTCGGCCGTCTGCTCATGCATCACCGCCGATTCCGCCTGCAGACGCAGACGCTCGGCCAGGCTCGCTTTGAAGATTAGCAAGGCTTGCGCGATCTGACCGGTCTCGTTGCGATCCTCTTGGCACGGAATGTCCGTCTCCGCCTTGTCCGCTGCAAGATCGTTCATGCTGGAGACAAGATTGCGGATGCGCGTCGCCATGGCTTGGCTGATCAGCAGCATCAACAGGCCAGCCAAAGCGAGCACAGCCAGCGAGCCGCCCAGCCAAGTGTAGAGGTTCGTCTGCAAGCGGCTGATGCGCGCCGCAAGCAAGCGATCAAGCTCCAACGCGGCCGCGCTCCAAACTTCATCGGCCGCTTGATCGAATGCGGCTTCGTCCAAAACCTCACCGGCTTGGGTGCGAGCGATGAAATCACGCGTCGCGGCGCTCAAAGACGCAACACGGCGCTCAAGAGCTGTGCGCGTGCCGCCGTCCAGGTTGCCGGCGATCGCTGCGGCGGCGGAGCTTTCGGTTGCGGCTTGAGCAGATTGAACACGGTCCAGCGCGACGGCGCGCGCGGCGACGTCATCAGGCGCCGCGATTGCGAGTTGGCTGATTGCATCATGGAGCGCTGGCAGGCGCACCACCACCAGGTCCATGACGTAATAGGAATCGAGATCGGGGTCCAAGGTCAGATGTGACGCGTCGGCCACCGCGACAAAGAACTGACGCGCCGCCGCGCGTCGCGCAACGCCGTCGTTCTCGGAAAAGAATGCGTCCCCTTCATCCGACGTCCCAAACATGGGATCGAACTGGGCGCGCGCGGCTTGCGCCTGCGCGGCGGTTTCAGGATTGGGCTCTTCGAATTGCGTCCAGACAGCCTGGATATAATCCGCGCCCGCCATTTCGCGCTCGGCGAAGCGGATTTCCTTCATCGCTTGCGCGACGAACAAGCCCGCGAACATCAAAACAGGGATCATCAGGAGCCCGGCGATGAGCCCCAAACGCGCGCCGACACTCATGCGCTGATGGATCCAGTGCAGCATTTCGATCTCCCAGAGCCTGCAAGTGTTGAAGCGGGCACGCGGATGAGGAAGACACCGGTTGCGCTTAAGAATGGGTAGTGCCGTACCCGTTTTGGGTCACCCAACGGGCGGGCTATCTCGCTTGGCTTACGGATGAATACGGAGGCGCTGGGCGCGCTGCAGCTGAATTTACCATCGCGCTACACCTCGGCGCCAAATCTCTCGTCAAAGCGGGAGATCGGCATGCCAATCATGAATTGGGACAAATCACTCGACATCGGCGTGAAGGCCATGAACGACGAGCATCACGGCCTGCTCGACATCATGAATCAAATCTACGATGCGCACGCCGCCGGCAAGCAGGGCGCTACGATCAACGCTCTCGTCGCCAAACTCGGCGAAGCCTGCACCGAGCATTTCGCGCATGAAGAAGCCTACATGCAGCGCATCGGTTATCCGGGCTTTACCAATCACAAGGCGTTGCACACCAGCTTGCTCACCCGTTACGGCGATTTCGCCGCGCGCATCCGCGCCGCCGGCGGAATCGCCAGCGATGACTTCTTCCAGTTTCTGAAATTCTGGTTGAGCTCGCACATCAAAGGCATCGACACCAAATACGCCGCCCACGCGACGAGTGTGGGGCGCTAGAAGGATTCCCGGCGCCAGCCGAGCATCAGCAGCGCTGTGCCGATGAGCGCCCAGAGCCAGCCTGGTCCGAGGGGCGAGGCGGTTGCGGCGCGGACGACGTAGGCGCGGTTGCGCTCGATGCCGATCCAATCGCCGCCGCCGGAATTGGCGCCGCGATCGATGCGGCGGATGCCGGGTAGGTTGCGGCCGTCTTCGCCCGTGAGGGTGACGCTGCCGCCGGTGGCGTTGGCGAAGGGGCGCAAGATTTCAGGATCAGCCGCGAGTGCCGCCGCTTCGCGTGGATTGAGCGGGCCGACTGCGGCGAACGCACGCAAATTGCCGCTGCGCGCTTCGTACAAACCTTGCTCCGTCGCTGGCGCTTCACCACGCCATAAGCCCGGTGCGCTCTCGCCGATCGCGACTTCAGTGCGCGCGCCCGATGGCGCGATGAGCTCGATCGGACCAGGCGCTGCGCCCAGCGTGGAGCGTTCGATTTCGAGTCCCCGCGTGTTGGGATCGAGCGACAAGCGCTCGTCTTCCAATTCTGGCTCTTGCATCAGCCAGTGCGCCAAACGGCGCAACAACTCGCCGTGCGGCCCACCGCCGTCATAGCCGCGCGCCCACAGCCACGGTTGGTCGGACCAAAGCTGCGCTACGCGCCCGTCGCCTGCGCGGTCGAGAACGAGCAAAGGCTGACCATCCGCGCCGGACAGCACCGTTTGCCCACTCGTCGCACGCGCGCCGACTTGTTGCGTCCAGCGTCCCCAACGCTCCGGCGCAGGCAAGCCTCGCACGACGGGGTGACGCAAGCCAAGTGTGGTTGGCGCAGGCCGATACGCACGATCAATCACTTGCCCCGTCGGTTGCGACGGCAAGATGCCCGCGAGCGCCGTGCGATAGAGCCCATCAAGGCCCGCTTCGCTTTCGCCTGCCGTGATCAACAACGCGCCGCCTTGCTCCACACGCCGCGCGATGCTCGCGAAATAATACGCCTGCAGAATGCCGCGCTGCGGCGCGCGATCGAAGATGATCAGATCGAATTCGCCCAAACGACGCTCGAACAGCTCTTCCGTCGGGAAAGGGATCAGCGCGAGTTCATTCAATGGCGTGTAATCCTGCTTGTCCGGCGGTCGCAGGATCGAGAAATGCACCAGATCCACTGCAGGATCAGATTTCAGCAGATTGCGCCACACGCGCGCGCCCGGATGCGGCGTGCCAGTCACGAGTAGCACACGCAACCGATCACGCACGCCGTTCGCCGCGAACGCCTGGCGATTGTTGGCAAGCGTGATCTCCTGCGGGCCAGCATCCGCTTCGAGCATCACCATGTTTCGCCCACGATGCGGCAAGCGCACGTCGATGCTGAAGTCCTGATTTGCGCGCGCGATAGTTTCAGTCACGCGTCGCCCGTCGATGGTGACGCGTACGCGCACTTGCGCGTTGCCGGTGTTATCGATCACGCGCCCGGTCACGCGCATCGGCTCGCCCACAATGCCGAACGTCGGCGCTTGCACGAGTTCAAGTCGCCGATCGCCGCGATCGGGATCGCCGACGATGAGGATGTGTGCGGGCCCAAGATCGGCCAGGCGGCGTGGCTCGGCCGGTGGATCGGCGGCTTGGCCGTCGGTCACCACGATCACGCCGCCGATGCGCTCGGGCGCGACGTCGCTCAGAGCGTCCGAGATCACCGAAGTGATCATGGTGCCGTCCGGGCCGCCGCGCGCTTCACGCACGCGCACATCGACGCCCGTTTCGCGCGACAGCCGTTCCGCCATCGCATCACCGGCAGCGCGCGCTGCGTCGCGTCGGCCAGCAAGCGCCAAGCTCTCGCTTTGGTCGACCACAATCAGCGCAACATCATTCGCGGGTTCGCGCGTCTCACGCACCCATTGTGGCTGCGTGATGCCGATGAACACGAAGGCCAAGCCTGCTGCGCGCAAGATCGGCGCGCCGCCCTGTCGCCACACGTAAATAGCAAGCGAAAGAGTCGCGAGGACGCCCAACGCGATGAGCGCTGACGTCGGCAGAGCCGGATCGAAACCGATGCGCGCGCCCGCTATCATCGCCGCTCATTGTCCATGCGTTCGAGCAGCGCCGGCACATGCACTTGGTCGGCTTTATAATTACCGGTGAGCGAAACCATGACGAGGTTCACGCCAAAGCGCAGCGCAAGCTCACGTTGGCGCGCATTGCTCACTTGCCCGGCCCAAGCCGACGCCCAGTCGCCGTCGCCAATGAATATCGCCGCGACACCGTCGCGCGAGGAGGCTGCCGAAGAGCTCTCCGCCCAAAGCTGCGTCGCTTGCGAACGGCCAGGGAAGGAGCGCATCAGATAAAACGCGCGCGCCAGCACATGCTGGGTGGTGACTTGCTCTAGCGGCGGCACATCGACGCCGGCGAGCATCGCCTGCGCTGGCCTCGTGTTTCCGCCGCCGCTGGCGTTGCGCGTGTCGACGAGAAGCAAGCCGCCGATGGCGAGGTAACGATCAATGTTCGAGATCGCCGCGTCGCTCATGCGTTGTGGCGCATTCGGTGCGGGCCAATAGAGGAACGAATAAGCGGAGAGATCGTCGGTTGCGAGGTTTACGCCGATGGGTGCGCCAGGTTCGACGGAGGTGCGCTCAGTAAGAATATCCGAGAGCGCCTGCAAGCCTTGCTCGGAGGTCCGATCAATGCGCGCATCGCCGGTGCGGACGTAAGCGAGTCGCAGCGTCTGCGTGGGATCGCTCTGCGCGTGCGCATCCGCGCCACCCAGCGCAAAGAACGCCACAAGCGCCGCCGTCGCGCCGCGCCCGAAGCGTGGCAAACGCCCGAGCAGAAAGAGCGCGATCATCAGATCGATCGCCAGCAACGCCGCAGCTCCGCCGAACAGCCAACCCGCGAGCGGGCGATCAACGACGTTGCCCAGACCGGCGCGTTCGACGTCGCTCGGCAATTCCAATGGCCGGAGCGCTTCATCCGGTCGCGCCGCGTCAATCGCTGCGCTCAAGCCCGCACGCTCGTAGAGGCCGGGCGGCGTGATGGGCGACGGCTGTGCGAGCGGAAATGCTTCTGGCGCGATCGGTTGCAGATCGGGCGACGCCGGCGAGAGCGAGCCGAAGCCGTCGAGCACACGTTGCGCCACGAACGGGCCGCCGGTGATTTCGCGTTCGCCCGCGCCTTCCGCGCGCGCTGAGAAGGCGAGCGTGCGGCGGAGCAACTCGACGAAGAGACCAGACAGCGGCAGGTCGGACCATTCCGGCCCAGCGCTCACGTGAAAGAGCACGATGAGCCCTCGCCCGCGCGGCTGCGCGGTGACGAGCGGTGAATTGTCCGAGAGCGTTGCCCACACGCGCGCCTCTTCGAGTGAAGCCGGCTGCGCAAGCACTTGTCGGCGTACGCTCACGTCCGCAGGCGGATTGATGCCGGCGAAGGGCGAGTCCGCGGGGAAGGCCCCAATGCCAAGCGGTGTTTCCCACGCCAACGCGCTGCCCAATGTGCGCGAGCCGGGGCGAAGGCGCACCGGCACAAGGTCATCGGCCTGATCCGCCAAACGCGGTCCTGCAAAGCGCACCAGCAAGCCGCCATTCTCCAGCCAATTCTCAAGTGCTGCGCTATCGGTCGGCGCGACCGGGCTAGCGTCGGGCAGGATCAAGGCTTGTGCGCGGGCATTGATGAGTTGGCCCACGGTGCCGCGCTGCAAGCTCGCGAACGGCTGCAATGCGCGCTCGACGTAGAACAGTTCCGAAAGCAGCGGCTGCCCCGCCCCGCCCGGATCGACCAAGCCGACAAACGGCCGTCCGGCGCCCGCCGGTAACAAATGCACCGCGCCCGCGCTTTGCTCACCAACGATGCGCACACGCGCCGCGCGCGCGGCGATCTCCGGGGGCAGATCGATGCGACCTGAAGCTGTGAGCGCATCGCCTTGGAAATTCACCTCAGCCGCGCCGAGCGAGCGGCCTTCCGCCGTCTCCGCTGCAATCGCGGCAACCGCAGAGCCATTCGGCGCACGACGCAGATCGGCGGTGACGCCTTGCGGCGTTACCGAACCGGCCACAATCGCGCGCGCCGTTTGCGTGGGCAGGCGCACAGTCAGCGGCCCGCGCCGCTGCAATTCTGCCGTGAGCGCGGCTGCGCCATCATCGTTCAGGCCGTCGCTGATCCAGATGATACGATCGAAATTGCCCTGTGTGCGCGCGAGGCGCTCGGCGGCGTCAGCGCGGTTTGGCCGCCAGCCGCGCGGCTCTAAGCGCCCGATACGTGACTTCGCATCCGCCGCCGTCATCGCCTCGCCCGGATCGCGCGCGGGGACGTTGGGCGCGGTGAGCAGCAGGAACACTGGCGCGTTGGCGCGTTCGGCTTGGTTCACGGCGGCGATTGCGGCGGCGCGCGTGTCGCTCCAAAACGGCGCCGAGGGCCAGCCGTCATCGATGACGATTAAAGTGCGCCCGCCTTGCGCGCTTTCGGCAGCAATGGGCGCCAAGCTTGGCCGCGCGAACGCTAAGATTAGGAGTGCGGCCGCCAAGATGCGGAACAGCACCAGCCACCACGGCGCGCGCTCTTTGCTCTGATCGTCCGTGCGCAAGCCTTGCAGCAACCGCGCCGGCGGAAACGCGGCGCGTTGCGGCGGCGGCGGCGTCGCGCGCATCAGCCACCACAAAGCCGGCAGCGCGAGCAAAGCGAGTAGCGCTGCTGGCGCGCCAAACAGGAAAGGCCCCAGGGTCACGCGAAGCGCTCCGAGACGAGCGCGATCAGCATGGCGAGCGCCAGCGAAGCGTTATGGTCGGTGCGATGCAGCAGCGCCGGGAAATGAAATTCAGAGCCCAAGGCGCGGATGGCGCGACGGTGCGTCTCAAGACGCTCCGTATAAGTGTCACGCGCAGCTTCCGCGCGGCCGATCAGCATTTCGGTGCGGCTGCCTGGCGCTTGAAAGAGCGTGCGGCCACGGAAGGGGAAATCCTCTTCCGCCGGATCGGCGATCATCACCAATGCGCCGCTCGCGCCCGCCGCCGCACACGCCTTCAATCGCCCGCGCCACGTTTCAACCGGCGCATAGAAATCGCTCAAGAAGATCACGCACGAATTGCTCGGCGCGTCGACATCATGCGTAGGCGCCAGAAAGTCATGCGCCAGCCGATCCACAGCACGCGCGCCGGAGCGGGGCGCATGTCCTAACGCACCGATGCGTTCCCCGCCGCGTGAGAGCAAAATGCCGAGCGCCAACGCAAGCGCGCGGGCGCGGTGCAACTTCGTTGGCCGCGCGCTATCGCTTGCCCAATTGAAACCCGCGTCCGGATCGATCCAGAACCACGCCGTTTGCGCAGCTTCGCGTTCTTGTTCGCGCACGAAGAAGCGATCGCCGCGCGCGGAGCGGCGCCAATCGACCAAGCGCGCGCCATCTTCAGCGCGGTGGTCGCGATATTGCCAGAACGCTTCGCCTTGGCCCGCGCGCCGGCGCCCATGCACGCCCGGCGCGCTCGCCGCGAGCCGTTTCGCGTCGAGCAACACGCCCGGCAAGTCGCCAGCCAGCGCCAGCGCGTCGAGGCGCGCGCGATCGTTCAAGCGGCGCGCTCAGCCAAATCGTCAACGAGGCTGTCGATGTCCAAGCCTTCCGCGCGTGCACCGAAGCTGAGCTGCATGCGATGCACCAAAGCCGGACGCGCCAGTGCGGCCACATCATCCACCGCCGGCGCCAAACGCCCGCGCAGCAACGCCCGCGCACGCACCGCCAACATCAACGCTTGCCCCGCGCGCGGGCCGGGGCCCCAGGCGACATGCTGGTTCACGCGCGGATCGTGGCTCGAACCCGGCCGCGCCGAACGCACCAATTCGAGGATCGCGGCGAGCACCTTTTCGCCCACCGGCATTGAGCGCACCAAGCGCTGCAAACGCATCAGCGAGTCCGCATTGAGGATCGTTTGCGGCTGCACATCTTCAAGACCCGTCGTCTCGATCAAAATCCTGCGCTCAATCTCGGCATCCGGATACGGCACGTCGACTTGCAGCAAGAAGCGATCGAGCTGTGCTTCCGGCAGCGGGTAGGCGCCTTCGTGCTCGATCGGGTTTTGCGTCGCCAGCACATGGAAGGGACGCGGCACGTCGTGTGCAACGCCCGCCACCGTCACATGATGCTCCTGCATCGCCTGCAGCAACGCCGATTGTGTGCGTGGGCTGGCGCGGTTGATTTCGTCGGCCATCAGAAGCTGCGTGAAGATCGGGCCTTTGACGAAGCGGAAATGGCGCCGGCCAGCTTCGTCCTGATCCAACACTTCGGAGCCCAGAATATCGGCCGGCATCAGGTCCGGCGTGAATTGCACGCGGCCCCAATCGAGCCCCAGCACGCGCGCCGTCGCTTCCACCAGCCGCGTCTTGGCCAAGCCTGGCGCGCCGACCAGCAGCACGTGGCCGCCCGCCAATACTGCCGCCAGCGTCAATTCGATGACGCGCTCCTGGCCGAACACGGCCTTGCCGATCTCGGCCCGAACTTGTGCTAGGGCTTCGCCCGCGGCTTCCGCCTCGGCGACCAAAGCCTGTGGATTATCGAGATTGCTCATGGGCGCGAAGCTCGCTTGTATGCTGGCCGAATTATGACGACCCCGGAAACTAGCCAGTCCCTGGAGCAATTACTCGCGAGCCTCAAGCGCCAAGCGGGCTCCGGCGACAAAGGCCTTCCTCCAGTCGACAAATGGAACCCCGCCCATTGCGGGGACATCGGCATGGAGATCATGGCCGACGGTATGTGGAAGCACGAGGGAACGCGCATCACGCGCGCGGCGCTCGTCAAGCTTTTCGCCTCGATCTTGCGCAAGGACGAGGACGGCCAAACCTATCTCGTGACGCCGGTCGAGAAGATCGTGGTTAAAGTGGCGGACGCGCCCTTCGTCGCCATCCGCGCTGATCGCGTGGGCGAGGGCCGCGAGCAGAACATCGTGTTCACCACCAATGTCGGCGACATCGTCCAAGCCGGCCTCGAACATCCGCTACGCGTGGCGACGCGCGGCGAAGACGAACCACGACCCTACGTGCACGTGCGCGGCCGTCTAGAAGCACGCGTCCTACGCGCGCCGTTCTATGAACTGGTCGATTGGGCCGAGACGCGGGACGGGAAGCTCGGTGTTTGGAGCGGGGGCGTGTGGTTTGAGTTGGGGGTGGCGTCGTGAGGCCCCATATGAGCGCGACATGAACTTCGCCAACATCGAAACTCTGCTGCGCGCGCGGCTTGATCGTGTGGATCATGTGGCGGCGCGGGCGCGCAGCGATCGCGATCTCAATCCGGATTGGGTGCGGCCTGAAACGGAGTTGCGGCCTGCCGCCGTACTCGCGCCGATCATCAAGCGCCCGGAAGGGTGGACGATGCTGTTTACGCAGCGCTCGGTGGAGACGCCGGCGCATCCGGGGCAGACCTCGTTTCCCGGCGGTCGTGTGCAGGCGAGCGATGCGAACGCGGTGGAGACGGCGCTGCGCGAGACGTTCGAGGAAGTCGGCCTCAGTCGCGAATGGATCGAGCCGCTCGGCGCGTGGGATCAATACGAAACCGGCACCGGCTATCGCATCACGCCGATCGTTGGCCTCGTCGAACCGGGTTTTGAACTGACGCTCGACCCGCGCGAAGTGGCGGGCGTGTTTGAAGCGCCGCTCTCGTTTCTGTTCGACCCCGCCAATCTCGAACGCCGTGAAGCCATGTGGCAGGGCCAAAAGCGCGCCTATTACGCAATGGATTACGGCCCCCACTTCATCTGGGGCGCAACCGCAGGCATGATCCGGGCGCTGTATGAGAGACTCCACGAACGATGACCACCGCCATTCCCCACGCATCCTGGCTCAAGGCGCCGGAGACGCAGGCGCTGCTGGCCGCACTTGAGACGGCGCGCGCGGGCGGGTCGCGGTTTGTTGGCGGCTGCGTGCGCAACACGTTGATGGGGCGCGAGGTCGATGACATCGACATCGCGACGCAACTCACGCCAGATGAAGTTGTCGCCGTCGCGGAGCAGGCTGGTTTTGCCGCGCACCCGACAGGCATTGAGCACGGCACCGTGACGGTGGTGGTGAAGCACAAGCCGTTCGAAGTGAC
The DNA here is from genome assembly GCF_004634425.1 of Vitreimonas flagellata. Taxonomy (NCBI): domain Bacteria; kingdom Pseudomonadati; phylum Pseudomonadota; class Alphaproteobacteria; order Hyphomonadales; family Hyphomonadaceae; genus Vitreimonas; species Vitreimonas flagellata. Next base: position 69,622 of record NZ_SBJL01000003.1, read on the forward strand.
CACATTGCGCCGCGATGTCTCCACCGATGGCCGGCGCGCGACGGTCGCGTTCACCGGGAGCTGGGAAGAGGATTCACAACGCCGCGATTTCCGCCTGAACGCACTCTACGCGGACGCAAGCGGGACGATCCACGATCCCACCGGCGGCGGCCTCGAAGACGCGCGCAAGGGACGTGTGATTTTCATCGGCGACGCGTATCAGCGCTTGAAGGAAGATTATCTCCGTATCCTGCGCTTCTTCCGCTTCAACGCCTGGTACGCGCGTGGGCCGATCGATCCGCACGGCTTGCAAGCCTGCGCTGATCTGGTCGCCGGCCTCGATACGCTCTCGGTCGAGCGCGTCTGGAAGGAAGTGAAGAAGATGCTCGCCGCTCCTGATCCGCGCGCCGCGTGGGAAGGGATGAAAGCGATCGAAGTGCGCGCGCGGGCGCTGCCGGAATTGTCGAACGAAACGCGGTTGGATGCGCTCTGCACCTTGGAAGCAGATTTGATGTTGCCCGTCGATCCGATGACGCGGGTCGCGGCGGCGTTGACGGATCAGGAAAGCGCGAAAGCTTTGGCGCGGCGCTTGAAGCTTTCCAATGAAGAGCGCGACCGTTTGGTCGCCGCCCTCGGTGATGAGGTGAAGCTCACGTCCTATATGTCGCTGCGCGAAATGCGGCGCGCAATCTATCGCATTGGCAACGAGGCGTTCCGCGATCGCGTGATGCTGGCCTGGGCCGGCGCGGGCGGTGAGAAGGCGCAGCAATGGCGCGCGCTCGTCGCGCACGGTCAGATGTGGCATGCGCCGAAACTGCCGCTGACCGGCGATGAAGTGATGACCGCCGGCGTGCCCGCTGGGCCAAAGGTCGGCATCATCCTGCGCGAAGTCGAAGAATGGTGGATCGACGCCGATTTCCCGGATGACAAGCTCAGCGTGATCGAGCGGCTGAAGGCTGTCGCGCAAGGGCTCGCTTGAGGTTCAAGGCCACTTCACCAACGGCGGCATGCTCGAAAGAATGCTCTCGATGTTCCCGCCCGTCTTCAGACCAAACGTCGTGCCGCGATCGTAGAGCAGATTGTATTCCACGTAGCGACCGCGTTGGATCAATTGCTCGTCGCGTTCGGCTTCGCTCCACGCCTCGTGCATGTGCTTGCGCAGCAGCGCCGGGTACGTTTTCAGAAACGTACGGCCGACATCTTGGGTGAAGGCGAAATCCTTCTCCCAATCGCCGGAATTGTGGTGGTCGTAGAAAATCCCGCCCACGCCGCGCGGTTCTTGGCGGTGCGGCAGCCAGAAATATTCGTCGGCCCATTTTTTGTAGCGCGGATAAAGCTCCGCGCCGTGTGGTGCGCAGGCGTCGCGATACGCGGCGTGAAACGCGACAGCGTCTTCATACGTCTCGTCACGCTGATAGGCTTGCGTTGGATTGAGGTCGCCGCCGCCGCCAAACCACCATTCGGTTGTGGTGATGTGGCGTGTGTTCATGTGCGCGGGCGGGCAATGGGGGTTGCGCAGGTGCGCGATCAGCGAAATGCCCGACGCCCAGAAACGCGGATCGTCGGCCGCGCCTTTGACCTGCTTGGCAAATTCCGGGCTGAATTCGCCCTGGACTGTGCTCACATGCACGCCGACCTTTTCGAAGAAGCGCCCGCGCATTAGCCCAGCCACGCCGCCGCCCTGGTCCGACGATCCATCGCCGCGTCGCCAGGGCTTTCGCTCAAACCGGCCGGGTTCGCCCGGATAAAGCTCGGCCGGCGCCTCGTCCTCCAGGCGCTCGAACTCGGCGCAAATCAGGTCGCGCAGCTCCTCGAACCATGCCTTCGCCTGGGCCTTGCGCTCGTCCATGCTCAGAATTTCTCCCACGCCCCGGTTTGCCGCAACGCCTCGGTCAATACTATCGCCCCGGCGTTGATCACGTTGAGCGACCGCAAGCCCCGGACCATCGGGATGCGCACGCTGGCCTGGGCTGCTTCGTAGAGTTCGCCGGGCGAACCAGCGCTTTCGCGACCCAGGACTAAGGTGTCGCCTGTGGAAAACGCAAAATCCATGAAGCTCAATGCGCCGTCCGTCTCGATCAGGATCAGCCGCCCGGATTGTCGTTCCGGAGTCGCACGGAATGCCGCAAAGCTGGCGTGGCGGGCGACTTTGGCCTTGTCGCCGTAATCCAATGCCGCTCGCTTCATCGCTGTGTCCGTCAGCGGGAATCCGCAGGGCTCGATCACGTCCAAGGCCACGCCCAGACAAGCGCAGAGGCGAAGTGCCGCGCCGAGATTCTGCGGTATGTCAGGTTGATAGAGGGCCAGTCGCACGTTAGAGCCTCAGCCGCCGGAGAATCGGGGCGAAATCGGGGAATCGGTAAGGCATGCGGCGCCACGCCGCGCGCTTTGCGTACCCGGATTAGCCTAGCTTCATCGCTGTACCAAGATCGCGGGAGAGACGCGGGTGGCTGACGCAAAGCCCATCGAGGCGCACGGGGACGATAGTACCCGTCGCGATTTCATTTTCATCGCGGCTGGATCGGTCGCGGCCGTTGGCGTTGGCGCTACGGTTTGGCCGTTCATTGATCAAATGAACCCGGCTGCCGATACGCGCGCGTTATCGACCACGGAAGTCGATCTCACTGCAGTCGAACTTGGCCAGCAGATCAAAGTGATGTGGCAGGGCAAGCCGGTGTTCGTGCGCCATCGCACCGCCGAAGAGATCGCCGCTGCGCAACGCGACGATTTCGCCAATCTGAAAGATCCGCAGAGTGACGCAGACCGCCTGATCCAGGAAGACGGCCAGGCCGGTCGTCCGGAATGGCTCGTTCTGCAAGCCAGCTGCACGCACTTGGGCTGCGTGCCGACCTTCGTTGAAGGCTCGCAATATGGCGGCTGGTTCTGCCCGTGCCACGGCTCGGACTACGATACGTCCGGCCGTATTCGCCGTGGCCCCGCGCCGCGAAATCTTGACGTTGCGCCGTATCTCTTCACCGGCCCAACCGCCATCCGTATCGGCTAAAGCGAGGAACCCAAGTGAGCGGACCTTCGACCTACGAGCCGAAATCAGGCTTTACCCGTTGGCTCGATAAGCGCCTGCCGATCATCCGGCTGGGCTATGACAGCTTCGTCGCCTACCCGACGCCCCGGAATTTGAACTATTGGTGGACCTTCGGCGCGATGCTGTCGATGTGCCTCATCGTGCAAATCGTCACCGGCGTCGTGCTGGCGATGCATTACGTGCCGCACATCGACATGGCGTTCGCTTCGGTGCAGCGCCTTGAGCGCGACGTCCCGTATGGATGGCTGATCCAGAACATCCACGCCGTCGGCGCCTCGATGTTCTTCATCGCCGTTTACATCCATATGTTCCGCGGCCTCTATTACGGGTCTTACAAGGCCCCGCGCGAGCTGCTTTGGATTCTCGGCTGCGTGATCTATCTGCTGATGGTCGCCACCGCGTTCCTTGGCTACACGCTGCCCTGGGGCCAGATGTCATTCTGGGGCGCCACCGTCATCACCAATCTCTTGGGCGCGCTGCCGATCGTCGGCGAGAGCATCAAGAATTGGCTCTCGGGCGGCTTCTCGATCGACCAGCCGACCATCAACCGCTTCTTCTCGCTGCATTATCTGCTGCCCTTCGTGATCGCGGGCGTTGTGGCGCTGCACGTGTGGGCGCTGCACGAGGCGGGGCAGAACAACCCGACAGGCGTTGACGTCCGCAAGGCGGCCGACATTCCAGCGGGCGAGCCGGGCGACACCGTGCCGTTCACGCCGCACGCGACGATGAAGGACCTCTTCGCCGCGGTTCTGTTTGTGATCCTGTTTGCGACCTTCGTGTTCTTCATGCCGGACGCGCTTGGCCACGCCGACAACTTCATCCCGGCCAACCCGCTGCAGACTCCGCCGGAAATCGTGCCGGAATGGTATCTGCTGCCGTTCTACGCGATCCTGCGCGCCATCGATTTCAACATCGGCCCGATTGATTCAAAACTCGGCGGCGTGTTGGCGATGTTCGCGGCGATCGGCGTGCTGTTCGTGCTGCCCTGGCTGGACACCTCGCGCGTGCGTTCGATGCGTTATCGCCCGATCGCGCGTCAGTTCTTCCTGATCTTCGTGGTCGTTTGCGTCATCCTCGGTTGGTGCGGCGGTCAGAACCCGGGCAAGATTTTGGTGCCGGCCACGTTCTCGGCCACGCTTGAGTGGGTTGAGGGCGGCTCAGTGACTGAAGCGCCGATCCGCGCGACGGGCGAGTCCGCTTGGGCTGACACGGCCGCCGCCGCGCAAGCGCAGCAAGCCGAGCAGGGCGCCTCGATGACGGCGGTCACCCGCACCTCGGCGACCGAAGGCGCGATCCGCGCGATCAATGGCGGCGCTGTGCAAACCCGCACCGTCACCGCACACACGGTCGATGAGCTGGAAACCGCAATCACCGAAGCGAAGGCGGAGGTCGGCCAAGCCGCGCCGTTCTTCAACGTGACGCGCAACACGCCGTTCACGTTCACGGTGACGACGCTCTCGCAGATCGCGACCTTTTATTACTTCTTCTTCTTCCTGGTGCTCCTGCCCGTGCTTGGCCTGCGTGAAACGCCCGGCCGCGTTCCGGACACGATCGCCAAGCCTGTCACCAAGCAAGCGCAGGGAGCCGCCTAATGCTGCGCGCACTGACACTCGCTGCGGCCCTCACGGTTGCTTCCGTGGGCGCTGCCCTCGCCGCCAGCGACGCCGAGCACCCGCATGATCACGCTTTCAGCTTCGACAGCCCCGTCGGCTCGTACGATATGGGCGCGGTGCAGCGTGGTTATCAGGTCTATCAGCAAGTCTGCGCGAGCTGCCACTCGATGGACCACCTCTCGTATCGTCACCTCGGCGAACGCAATGGCCCCTTCGCGCTCTACATGGTGCGCAACCATGAGACGGGAGAACTTGAGCCGCATGTGGGCGCGCCCGCGCATGGCGGCACGTTCGTCGATGTGACCGAGAACCAATACGTGCGCGCCATCGCCGCCGGCGTCACGATCAACGCCGTCGATCCGAACACCGGCCAACTCACGGATCGTCCCGGCCGTATTTCGGATCGTTTCCGTCGTCCATTTCCGAACGAGATCGCGGCGCGCGCCTCGAATGGCGGCGCCTATCCTGTGGACCTCTCGGTGATTACCTCCGCCCGTCATGGCGGCGCCGATTACATTTACGCGCTGCTGACCGGTTACACGGGCGAGTCACGCGGTGCGCTGTATGAGAATCCATACTTCCCTGGCCATTATATCGCCATGCCGCCGCCGCTGGCTGAAGGTGTGGTGCCCTATGAGGACGGCTCGCCGACCACGGTCGAGCAATACGCTGCTGACGTGACGCACTTCCTGCAATGGGCGGCTGACCCGCACATGGAGCAGCGCAAGCGCACGGGCATCGTCGTGCTGACGTTCCTGCTGGTGCTCGCGGGCTTGATGTACCTCGCGTACAAGCAAGTTTGGCGCAACGAGAGCCACTAGGCTCTTGAAACTCTGAGTTCCAAAGCGCGGGCCGAAAGGTCCGCGCTTTTTGTTTGCGCTTCACCGCGCGCGGGCGTTTGCTCGGGCCCATGAGCCAACAAGACAAACCGCAAGGTCCGATCGCGATCGAGTCCATTCCCGGCGAAGACTGGAGCGAAGGCGTGCGCTATGGCGGGCGCACGCAAGTGCTCTCCAACACGCGCGCGGGCGGCCGCAAGATCGGCATCGCCATCGAAGTCATTGGGCCCGGCAAGCAGAGCTGCCCGCACCACTATCACATGGTGGAAGAGGAGCACATTATCGCGCTCGAAGGCGTAGCCACGCTGCGCTTGGGCGATGAGCGCCACACGATCAAGGCGGGCGATTATGTTTGCTTCCCGGCGGGCCAGCGCGCCGGCCATTGCATCGTCAACGAAAGCGGCGCGCCCTTCAAATTCATGATCGTCGGCGATCGCGCCGCGAACGAGACTTGCGTCTATCCCGACAGCGGCAAGATCATGATCTACAATCTTGGCCGCCTCATCCTCCCGGAAGGCGAGAGTCTCGACTACTGGAAGGATGAGAAAGCGGACGAGCCGCTCTGATCATGGCGCGGTCGCGATCGCCGTCTGTGGCGCGGCGATGCTCGTTGGCGCTGCGGCGCTGACTGCGACGCCATTCATCGTCGGCGCCGCTGCGGCGTTCACGTCAAAGGCAGCGCTTTGGCTCGGCAGCGTTTGGCCTGCCGCTTCGGTCGGCGCGTATTGGATCACACCATTGACGCGTCCAGCGCGCGGGCCGCGTGCTGACGCATCCACAGACGCGTGCTGCGCGCGTGGCTCACGACCCGAGATCGCTTGGCCGAGATATTGCGCGACATCGATCGGACGAGGTGTTTCGCGAACGCCTGGGTCGGGCACATCGGCATAGAAGATGTGCTGGCCAATCACTTGCCGGCCCACGCCGACGCGTGCCCAGCGCGGGCGCACCGCGCGCGTATGATAGAACAACGCGCCGCCAGTGGGATCGACGGATTGGCCGCTTAGCACTTCGCGCGCCACGCGGTCGGCGAGGATCCACTCAGGATCGGTCGCGACGCTCGAGGGATCGCGCGCCAAATTCATCACTGTGCGGCGATTGGGATCGCCACGATTCCAGACGGAGAATTGCTTCGGCGAAAGGATCACCGTGGCGAGGTCTTCGCCGAAGCGCTCGCCGATACGGTTCACCATCACGTGCGCCACCGCGCGCATGCCGTGCTCACCTTCGCTGCGCGCTTCGCCCCACGCGGTGGCGGCAAGCAAACGCACTTCCTCTTCAGCGACCACGAGAGGCGTCATCGATGACACTGCGCTCGACGAAGGTTCATCTGGAACGAAGCCGACGATCTGACGTTCGCCACTGACCACAGCGGCCAGCGCATCCGGATAGAGCGCGAAATTCATCGCCGCGGCGACAACCAGCACGCTCGCAAGACTCGCAGCGTGCATGCAATGTTTGATCGAAGTGCGTTCACCGCGCTTCGCAAATTTTTCTTTGTTGGGACGCGAAAGTCCGATCCAGCGAGCGGCCATTTTGGTCTCTCTACTTCGCGGGCGCGATGCGCGCCGGGCGTCATGGCTAAACAAAAGTGGTCGCATCCACACCGCAGCGTGCGCGGACACGAGGCGCGTTTCTACTTTCCCACAGGGCGAAAATGCGACGCGCAGGAGGCGAACTGCAGTGCAGAAGGTCTGGATTTCCTTGCTTTTTTGTCAGACTAGACGGCGGGCATAGTCTGTCGCGCGAAGTTCCGCCAAGTTCCTAGCCCTAAGGGGGTAGGCATGACCCAAACCCGGTCCATCGACGCCGCAGCGCGCGGCTACATCCGGCATCGCTTCGTCCGCGCGCTAAATGCGTCGTTTGTAGTGCTGATGGTGTTTGGATTGGTGGGGCTTGTCGCTGGCGCGATGGTCCAAGCGGTGGGCTCTGGAGAGTGGGCGCAGATCGTGGGCTTGCCGCTCGGCGCGGTGCTCGCGTTCTTTCTCTTCTTCGTCCCAATGGCGTTCGTCATCGGCGCCATCACGGCGATCATTGATGGACTGCACCGCCGAGTTGTTGGCTTGTTCTTGCTGGTCGTGTCGCTTTTCCTGTGCGTGTTTCTTGGCATGGCGTTCGTCGCCTTTGTTGCGAGTTTCTTTGGCTTCGAGGTTACCGACGACCCCGAGATCAATCCAATTGCGATGGCGGCGTTCGGCCTGTTCGGCACGTTGATCAGCTATGAATTGCTGCGTCACGCATGGTGGCAAACGACAACGCGCGCTGTAGACTACAAGGCTGCGCGCGGATGGCGCCCGCCGCCATGGCGCTTCTTGACGGCCTTTCGTCGACATCTCGGCTTGCCAAGCTTCATTGCTCATGTCGGCAAGAAGCGAATAGTCGTGAGCTTACTCTATTTCGGAGTCGCGGTGCTAAACGTCGGCATCGCCTTGCTCCTCTTGTTGCCGGTGTTCTTGAGTTCACCGACCGAGCGCACCGCTGATTTCGATCCCGCCAATGTAATCATCGGCTCGGCGATCTTGCTGGTGCTGAATCTGCTTGGCGCTGGCGCCCTGCTGTCGCGCTTGGCCGACACCCGCGCGACGCGGCTTTATCAAAACGTCCGCGAATGGGATGCGCGCGCGCCGATCGTGTTCCTGCGCTCGTTCAATCAGGACGACGATCGGCTGAAAGCTATCAGCGGCGACCCATTCGCACGTTGGCCCGCAGGTGTGGGACGACCGCGCACACTCGATGAAATTTTGCTTGAGCACGGCTCGCCTTACGGCCCTGTCATCGCCATCGGCGATCCGCGTGATCCGACGCCGCCTTTGGGTGCGGCGCGGGTGTTTGTGCAGGGCGAAGGTGACGAATGGCAAGGCGTTGTGCGCGGTCTTGCGGGCGCATCGAAAGTCGTGATCATGTGCCCCAATCACGGCGCGGGCGTGAAATGGGAGCTGGATCTCATTGCGCAGGCGGGCGGGCGGTTGCAGGTGATCTTCCTGGCAAGCCCTGAACTCGATCGCGAAGCGACGCGCACGCTCTTCCAGCGCCTCGTGCCAAACATGCCGAATATCGACGCCAAGCAGCATGTGATCGCCGCCTACGAGCTAGGCGGCGAATGGCGGCTTCTGACGGCCGAACACCTCAGCGTAGATAGCTACACTGCCGCACTCAACACAGCGCTGCAGGCGCTCTTCGGCGTGAAGGGTGAGCCGGTGAAGCGCCCGAAGAAAGTCGCTTAGGAGCCCAACACCACGGTGCGTTGGTTCAACGGCTGCACGTGGCGCGAGCTCGAACCCAGAGCTTCGCGCAGCGCAGCGATCTGCGCGGCGGAGGCTTGGATCGGCGTACGCAGCACGTTCCAGCGCACGCCTTCGCTGCACGGCGGCGTCGTCAACGAGCCGGCATAGGCAAAGTACGCACGATCCGGCGGCAGCAACGCAGCGAGATCAGCACTGATGTGCGTGGCGAGTTCTTCACCTTGGCCGTTTGGGATCGACGCGAGCAACGCGCCCAAAGCTTGGTTCTCCAAGCCTTCCTCGATGAACACGCCGACGACGGCGAGTTGGCCTTGGCTGTTGCGATGCACGAAATGCAATTCGGCTGGATAAGCGCGGCGATCAAGCGTGTGCTCGGCCGGTGAATGGAAATGGAATTGGGCGAAGCCGTAGGCTTGCTGACCAATCATCAAGGTCGCTGCGCTCTGCGCCGGATTGAATTGCAGCGTGTGGCCGTTGTTCACGAAATTGCCGTTTGCCGCGAGGTAGTGCGTCGCAAGGTCGGGCATCTCGACCATCGGGGCCGCGCTCGAAAGATTGACCGGGGATTGCTCTTGGCCTTGGCCGCACGTGCCGGCGACTTGCGCCCACGCGGCTTGATGCATGTAATCCCAATGGGTCGCCTCGCCGCCAGGCGCCGCGCCATGCGGGGCGGCAGGGGCGTGCTCAGCGCCATGCGCTTCAGCCGGGCCAAGCGACGGGCCGTGGCCTTCGCCGTGGCCAGCTTCAGCGTGCTCGCCGCCATGCTCGGCAGTTTCGCCGTGCTCAGCCGAACCGCCGCCGCAGGCAGCCAAAATTAAGGCGAACGCTGACGCCGCCGCACCTTTGATGCGCATTAGGACAAGTCTCCACCACCCAAAAGCCCGCCCGTTTCATCGGGTTCATCGGGTCTTTGCGGACAAGAATGGAGCATACGGTAACGGCGCTTAAAGCCGGGTTACGGACGCTGCAACGAAAACGCCGGCCCGAAGGCCGGCGTTAAGCGATCACAAACCGTATTTGAGCGCCTTACCGAATTTCGGCTTGGCTCCGGACGATCTTGCCGACGAGGCCGTAGGCTTTCGCTTCTTCGGCCTGCATCCAATAATCGCGGTCGACGTCGCGCTTGATCTTATCGAGCGGTTGGCCGGTGGCGTCGGCGAAAATCTTGTTCAGACGCTCGCGCATGCGCAGGATTTCGCGCGCCTGAATTTCAACGTCCGAGGCCATGCCGCCGACGCCGCCGCGCGGTTCGTGCAGCAGGAAGCGCGTGTTCGGCAGGCAATAGCGGTTCTCGCGCTCGGCGGCGGCGTAGATGAGCGCGCCGGCGGAGGCGACCCAGCCCGTGCCCAGCATGCGCACCGGTGCGTTGATGAATTTGATCACGTCATGGATCATGTCGCCGCTTTCCACGTGACCGCCGGGCGAGGAGATCACGAACGTGATCGGCTCGGCGTTCTCGGCCGCCAGCGCAAACAGGCGCTCGGTGACACGGCGCGCCTGCAGATCGTTCACTTCGCCGGTGAGCATGACCACGCGGGCGCTGAACAGCGCTTTCTCGATCACGTCCGGCGCGTTGCGGGCCTCGGGGCTCGCCTTTTCGTCGTCGAGGCGGGTGGGGATAAAGTTCATAGAAGCTCCAGCGGACCAGAAATCTGAGCCCTTCAGGTAGGCGGGTTCGGAGCGATTTCCTAGCCCCGTACGGTTACTGGCGGGGCGTTCCGGCGCAGCTTAGCGTGGGCGCGGGGGAAGCGGGGCGATTCCAAGCCCTTACGCCGGAGCCTTAACTTTTGAGCGACGTCTTCATCTCCTACAAGCGCGAGGACAAAGCCCGCGTCGAGACGCTCTATGCGCTGCTCTTGGACCTCGACGTGCCAGTTTGGTTCGACGCCGGCATCGAGGTGGGCGCCGAATGGGAGCAGCGCATCGAGGAGCAGATCGCCGCCGCTCAAGCCATGATCGTGTGCTGGACGTTTGCCGCCGTGTCTTCGCATTGGGTGACACGCGAAGCGAAAATCGGCCTGGAGCGCAACATCCTCGTGCCGGTGATGCTCGCGCCATGCGCGTTGGTGCCGCCCTTCGGCGCCGTGCAAGCCGCCGATCTCACGCACTGGGAAGGCGCGCCGGATCATCCTGAAATTCAAAAGGTGCTCGGCAAGCTGGAGAGCTTGCTCGGCAAACGAAACCTGGCGCGCAACGCGCGGCTGCGAGCGGGTGGCCAGAAAGAAGAAATGGTTGCCGTGCTGCGCGCGCTGCTCGTTGAGCGCGCGCGCTCAGGCGCGCGGCCGTTCACCTACAAGGAAGCCGAGAACGCGCTGCGCGAAGCCGCTGAAGCCGAAGATGTTCGCATCGGTGAATTCGATCAGCACTCGCTCTGGGGCGCTCTGGACGCCATCTCCGAACAAAATCGTCGCCGTCGCGAACCGCCGCTCGACGTGCTCGTCGTCAGCAAAGACACGGGCCGCCCAGGTCGCGGCTACTGGCAAAAGCACGCCTTCCTCGAAGGCAATGGTGATGCGCTGGAACAAGCTCTGTTCGAGCGACACTTGGCGCGCGTGCGCGCGTCGAGTTGGAGTCAGGACGTTTAATTCTTCGCTTCCAGCATCTTGGTCAGCCGATCCACGGCTGCCGTGAGTGACGCGATCTCTTGCTCGCGCAGCAGATCGATCTTCTGATGCAGCGTCTCGATTTCGAGTTCGGCTTTGCAATTGATGTCGTAATCCTCGATCGCGCGTTGGCGATCGATGTCGGCTTGGCGGTTCTGGCTCATCATGATGATGGGCGCGGTGTAGGCGGCCTGGAATGAGAGCAACAGGTTGAGCAGGATGAAGGGGTAGGGATCGACGCGCGCACCGCTGACAGCGTTGAACACGATCCAGGCGAAGAGCAGCCCGCTCTGAATGATGATGAAGCGCCAGGAGCCGACGATTTCGGCGATTTTGTCGGCGGCTTTGTCGGCAAATGTGCGCGGCGCGATAGCCGCATCTGGCGCTGGTCGCGTCTTGGCGCGTTGGCGCAATTGGGACAGCAGGTCATCGAACGCGTTGGTCATGGCGGCTCCGGCGCAAACGTTGCGCGGAGCTTAGCCTGCCGCGCGCTCAAACACAGCGTTGAACGCGGCGACCGCCGCCCGCGGTCCCTCGGGATGCGCCCAAACGCCTGCCGACACCGCCAGAAAATCCGCACCCGCGCGCACGAGCGGCTCAGCGTTTTCGACCGTGATGCCGCCGATGGCGACGCAGGGCGTTTCGGCCGTCTCGGCCCAGATTTCTAGGATTTCGGGTTCGGCCCAATGCTTCGGCTCTTTGGTGCCGGTGGGATAGAACGCGCCGAATGCGATGTAGTCCGCACCAGCTTCCGCCGCTTCCATCGCGAGGTGGCGCGAGTCGTGGCAGGTCACGCCGACGATGCGATCCTTGCCGAGCAAGGCGCGTGCTTCGGTGTAGCTTGCATCGTCTTGGCCGACATGCACGCCGTCGGCGTTGAGCTTCGCCGCCAGGTCGGGGCGATCGTTCAGGATGAACGCTGCATCCGCCGCTTGCACGATCGGCAGCAACGCGCGGCCGATGCGCAGCACCTCGTCGTCCGCCGCATCTTTCAAACGTAGCTGCACGCAGGCGACGTCGCCACCGGCGAGGGCGTCGCCCAGCGCTGCTGCAAACGCGTCCAATTCAAATTTGGGCGGCGTGATCAGATAAAGGCGGCAGCGATGGCTCATGGCGTTGTCCTAGCGCGCGGTCGCGCGAACGCAATCAGCGCGCTGCGCGCTTGCCGAAGGCGCCGCTGGGCGCGGGCATCGGGCCGGTGGCCAGCGCGGGGCGCATGCTCGGCGCCGGGCGTGGCGCGGGCGCCGCTGCGACCGGCTTGCTTTGCGCTTCGATGGCGCGGTCCATAGCGCTTTGCGCGCCGCCCAGCATCGCCGCGACACTTGCGCCCCCGCCGCTCTTGTTGTCGCGCGCGGCGGGCGGGGGCGAATTGTCGTCGAATTTGTTGGGACCGTCCGTGCCGGCCAAGCAGCCGAGATCGACGAAGAGCCAGAGATTGATCAGCATGCCGATCCCGATCCATGGCAAAATGTTCGGCACGACAGCTTCCGCCGGCGCGTCAGTCGCGACGCCGCCCATAACGGCGGTGGCGATCATAAGCGCGGGCAGAAACGGCACGAGCGCAAACCAGCCGCTACGTCCGCGATCGTGGAAGCGCTTCACTTGCAGCGCGAGACCCGCCCAGCCGCCGGCGCACATGATCAGGCCGAGCACGAGCATGAGCAATCCGCCGGGCGCGCCCTTGGCGCCAAACGGTGCAAGGATCAGCGAGGCGATGAACGCCAGCATGAAAATGCCGAACGTGACGCCGGTATTGCCCAGCCAATAGTGTTTGCGGTTGATGCGACCGCGAAAGCTGAACAGGAAGGAAACCATAGTCACGGTGGACCCCGCGAGAAACTCGCGAGAATCCTACCGTGTCAGCGCTAATCGCCGGCTAAGTGGCACGGACAATTTTCGGTTTACGCCGCCTGCTTTTCGAGGCTCGCGTTCCACTTGCCTAGGCTGGCGAGGCCGTTCATGCGGGCGCGGTGGTGGAAGGCGGCTTGCGCTGCGCCGACGTTCTCGCTCTTGCCGCCCCAGGCCTTTTGCGGCGCGGCTTGCAGCGCGCGGCCGTAGGAGAATGTCATCTTCCACGGGAAGCCGCCGATCTCATTCATGCGCGAGAGATGCGCGGTTGCGAGTTCGTCCGATTGGCCACCGGAGAGATAAGCGATGCCCGGCACCGCGCTCGGCACGCACGCCTTCAGCACGCGGATCGTCTTTTCCGCGACCTCATCAACGCTCGCTTGCTTGGCGGCCTTCTTGCCCGGCACGATCATGTTCGGCTTCAGCACGATGCCTTCGAGCGGCACGTTCAGATAATAGAGCTGTTGGAAGACTTCCTTCAGCACCCATTCCGTCACCGCATATGTCGCGTCGATGTCGTTGTCGGCGTCCATGAGCACTTCCGGCTCGACGATCGGCACGATGTTAAATTCTTGGCAGAGGTTCGCATAACGCGCGAGCGCGTGCGCATTGGCGAGCAGGCCCGCGTACGAGATGTTGGTCGGGTCGATCACCGCGCGCCACTTGGCGAAGCGTGCGCCTTGCTCGTAATATTTCGGCAGGCGCTTATCGAGGCCGTCGAGGCCCTTGGTGATGAGCTCGCCTTGCTTCGCGCCCGCGAGTTGGCGCGTGCCTTCATCGACCTTGATGCCCGGAATGGAGCCGGCTTGCTCGATCAGCTTTACGAGCGGCGTGCCGTCCTTGGCGTTTTGCCAGATGGTTTCGTCATAGAGGATGACGCCCGAGATGAATTCCATCGCTTCCTTGGAGCGGAACATCAGCTCGCGATAATCGCGTCGATTGTCCTCGGTGTTGTCGACACCGATCGCGTCCATGCGCTTTTTCATCGTGCCGGTGGATTCGTCGGCCGCCAGGATGCCGCGGCTCGGCGCGACCATGGCTTCGGCGACTTTGTTCAATGCGTCGAGATTCACGTGTCCGCGCCCCGTTTTGGCGGGGTCAGGCCCCGCGTTTGAATGGATGGCGCGGGTTTAGCCCGGCTCCGCGCAAAACGCCAAGCCGGGTGTGGAAATGGGGGCAATTTTGCCTGTGCTGGGTTGCCGCAGGGGCGGCTAGCGCTTCAGCGCCTCGACGCCCGGCAGAGGCTTGCCTTCCATCCATTCTAGGAAGGCGCCGCCGGCTGTGGAGACGAACGTCATGTCGTCGGCCACGCCTGCATGGTGAAGCGCCGCGACCGTATCGCCGCCGCCGGCGACGGCGATCAGCTTGCCGGCCTTGGCGAGTTCCGCAGCTTCTTGGGCTGCGATCACTGTGGCCTGGTCGAACGGCGGCGCCTCGAACACGCCGAGCGGGCCATTCCAGATCAAAGTGTGCGAATGCTTCATCGCTTCACGCAGCTTGCGCACGGTCTTTTCGCCAGCGTCGAGAATTTTTTCGTCGGCGCCGATGTCATCGAGGCCGGTCATGCGCGCCTCGGTATGCGGCTTTACTTCTTTCGCCACGACCACATCGACCGGCAGCAGGATTTCGCACTTGCCTTTGGCCGCTTCCATGATGGCGCGCGCGGTGTCGGCCATGTCCTTCTCGGCGAGCGAGCCGCCGATCTCGACGCCTTGTGCGTAGAGGAAGGTGTTGGCCATGCCGCCGCCAATGGCGAGCTTGTCGAGCTTGTTGATCAGGTTCTGCAAGAGATCGAGCTTGGTCGAAACCTTCGCGCCGCCGACAATGCCGAGCACCGGGCGCTTCGGCGTGCCGAGCGCAGCCTCAAGCGCATCAAGCTCGCGCTCCATTTGTTTGCCGGCATAGGCGGGCAGCACGTGCGCCAAGCCTTCCGTACTCGCATGCGCACGGTGTGCGGCGGAGAAGGCGTCGTTCACGTAGAAATCGCCGAGCGCCGCGATCTGCTTGGCCAGCTCCGGGTCGTTCTTCTCTTCGCCGGCGTGATAGCGCGTGTTCTCAAGCAGGATCACGCCGCCCGCCGGCAGCGCATCGATCGCGACTTTCGCATCGGCGCCAACGCAATCGTCTGCGAACACGACCGGCGCGCCGAGCAATGCCGCGAGTGGCGCCGCCACTGGCTTCAGCGACATTTCCGGTACGCGCTTGCCCTTCGGGCGATCGAAGTGCGCGAGCAGGGCGACCTTGCAGCCTTTCGCAGTGAGAGCCTGGATCGTCGGCAACGCCGCGCGCAGGCGCGTATCGTCGCTCACTACGCCATCGGCCATCGGCACGTTGAAGTCCACGCGGACCAGCGCTGTTTTGTTGGCGGGTGCGTCTTCAATGCGGCGAAAGCTCATAAATGCCCTCCAGTCGCGCGGCCGATCCAATAGAAGACGCTAACTACCGCGCCAATCATGGCCAGCGCCAGCGCGGTATTTGTCGCGAGGCGCACAAAAGGCATGAAGGCCAGCGCCGCCCGGCGTGTCCAGGCCCAGGCGACCATGGAGGCAAGCGCGATCCCGACCGCGTATTGCCAAGGCGCGTTCGCGACGCCCGCGATAAACGCGAGCGCCACGAACACGACATCGGTAAGCGCCGAGCGGATGTTGGGCTTGCGCATCATCCGATTCAGCTCATCAAGAAGTCTTTTTTGCCGAGGTCGACGCCGTTATGGCGCAGGATCGCGTAGGCCATCGTGACGTGGAAATAGAAGTTCGGCAGCGCCCACGAGTGCAAATAGGTCTGGCCGTCGAACTTGAGTTCCGAACCTGGGATCTTGATCGACACCTCGCGGTTCTCGGCGCCTTCGAGTTGTTCGGGCTTAAAGCTCTCGACGATGCCAATCACTTTGGCGATGCGCGCTTGCAGGTCGGCGAGCGTGACTTCCTTGTCTTCGATCGCTTCCGGCACTTGATTGGCGAGACGCGCCATCGCGCCCTTGGCGTGATCGGTGGCGATCTGCACTTGGCGCATGAGCGTGAACATATCCGGCGCGAGGCGATCGTTCAGTAGCGTCGTGACGTCGAAATTCCTCGCCTTCGCGTGCGCTTCGGCTTTGTTCAGCATCGCGGCGAGATTTTTCAGCATGCGCGTAAACGTCGGCGCGCTGGCCGCGTACATCGAAACTTTGCTCATATTCGGATGTTTCCTCTAAAGCGCGTCGGCTATTCCTGAACCGAGCCAATACGCGCCGCTCAATATGGTAAGCAAGACCGCGATTGCGAGTGCGCTGATCCGAAAAAACGCGCGGCCCTTGAGCCGGTCGAGAATGGGGCGGCGTGAGGTGAGCCAGAACGCGATCATGCCGAACGCAGCGACGATCGCGATTTCAAGCGGCGCGCTGAATAGCCCGCACGCGAATGCTGCGATCGCGAACGCAAGATCGCCGGCGGCGACATAGACATCTGGCAAACGGCGTGCGGCCATGTTTGCACTTTGGTCGTTGGCGCAAAGCAACGCTTGTGCGTTCAACCAATCGGCGCGCGTTTCGCTCTACGGGCGCAACGCGTTCAGCAGTACGGCGGCCGCCACGCCAATCCACGGAAACGCGATGCCGCTGGCCACGCCCGCCGCGATCGTGCGCCAGCCCGAGCCGGTGAGGCGCTGCGCCAAAAAGCGCTCGCTTAAGACCCAGGCCAGCGCGCCGACGATCAACATGATGCGATAGCCAAGGTCCCATCGCTCACACGCCAGCACCGCCAGCGCCGTGCCGACAAGCAAGCCCCAAAGCTGCGCTTTGGCGACGGGGGTGAGGTGAGGGAGGCGGAGTTTCACTGCGCCTCGCTCATATACAAAATTGCGCCGTCGAGCGGATCCGTCATGGAGGCGAACTCGCACGTGCTCAGAAAGAAGGATTGGCCGCCCACATCAAAATAGATGTGTTCCCAATCGGCGCCGATGTTTCTTCCAAAGCTCGCGCCTTGGATGGAGACGGTCTCACCCGAACGCAGAGCGGCGATCGTTGATGTTGCGCAGCGTTCGGTAAGCACGCGAACGACGGCGAAGCCAAGACCAGGGACGATTTCTCCTTCGCCCTGGTCTTGGAGGGCGGTCATCAGATCAGCTTGCTCATCGCGACGGCGGTGTCCGCCATGCGGTTCGAGAAGCCCCATTCGTTATCGTACCAGGTGAGGATCGAGCAGAACTTGCCTTCCATCACTTTGGTCTGATCGTTGTGGAAGATCGACGAATGCGGATCGTGGTTGAAATCCATCGAGACGTTCGGATGGTTGGTGTAGCCGAGAATGCCCTTGAGCGGGCCGTCTGCAGCGGCCTTGATCGCGGCGTTGATCTCGTCCTTCGTCGTCGCCTTCTTGGCCACGAATTTGAAATCGACCACCGAGACGTTCGGCGTCGGCACGCGGATCGAGATGCCGTCGAGCTTGCCCTTCAGGTCCGGGATCACGAGGCCGATCGCCTTCGCGGCGCCCGTCGAGGTCGGGATCATGTTCAAAGCCGCGGCGCGGGCGCGGTAGAGATCCTTGTGCAGCGTGTCCAAGGTCGGCTGGTCGCCGGTGTAGCTATGGATCGTCGTCATCATGCCGTGATCGATGCCGATCGCGTCGTGCAGAACGCTAACGACTGGCGCCAAGCAATTCGTCGTGCACGAGGCGTTCGAGATCACGACGTGATCTTTCGTCAGGCCTTGGTGGTTCACGCCATAGACGACCGTGTAGTCGGCGCCATCCGCCGGCGCTGAAACAATCACGCGCTTGGCGCCGCCGTCGAGGTGAAGTGCGGCCTTATCGCGCGCGGTGAAGATGCCGGTGCACTCAAGCGCGATGTCGACGCCTTCGGCTTTGTGCGGGAGTTCGGCCGGGTTCTTGATCGCGGTGACCTTGATCTTGCCCTTGCCGAGATCGATCCAATCTTCGCCGGACTTCACTTCGCCCGGAAAACGGCCGTGCACGCTGTCATAGCGGAGCAGGTGCGCGTTGGTTTCGACGGGGCCGAGATCGTTGATCGCGACCACTTCGATATCGGTGCGGCCGGATTCATAGATGGCGCGCAACACGTTGCGGCCGATACGTCCAAACCCGTTGATCGCAACCTTCACGCCCATGGGCATCCGCTCCTGATTTTGAATTGTGATTGTGGGCGTGGGATTAGACCCGTACCGTCCTCGCGTCCATGCCCGGAACCGCAGAGCAGGCTTTCAACGAATCGCTCAATCCCGTAACATTTCGTCGCAATGGGAAGAGATTCCCCAAACGAGGCGCATGCCGCCCAGGCGAGCGCGCTGAACCAAGCCTTGACCACGATCGAGGCACGGCTCGACGCGCTGGAACCAGGTGCTGACGCTGATGTTGTAGCTGAGGCGCTGGCCGATCCGGTCCGTGCGCTCGGTGCAGCGGTGAGGGAGGAGGACGTCTGATGCAGGCTGTCCTGAACGTAGCGAACCAACAATTCACCATCGAGTGCGCCGACTGCGATCAGCGCCGGCTCGAAGATTTGGCCAAAGAGCTCGATGCGCGCTTGTCCCGCTTCTCTGGCGATGAGGATGCGATGCGCCGTTTGGTGCTCACGGCGCTCTCGCTGCTCGACCAAGCCCAAGCCACCAGCGCCGCTTTGGCTTTGGCGCGCGAAGAGATCGAACGGCTGACGGACATGGTCGTCGAGGCGCGGTTGGATGCGCAAAATGTGGCCGTCAACGATGAGCGTGGCCGCGTCGGCGTGCTCGTGGCGCACGGCGCCGCCTGACGCAAAGCTTTAGGTTGCAAGCGCGGTTTCCGCCGCGCATGATTAATCACGCAAGTTCCGGGGGGAGCGCATGCGTGGTGAAATTCTCTATTTCGAATCCGGCGCCGATGTCGGCCTGATCCGCAGCGCCGACGGCGCGCATTATCGCTTCCGTCTTGCGGATTTGGGCGAGGGGCAATCGCCCATATCTGGCGCGTTCGTTGAGTTCACGCCGCGCGATGCGGAATGGGCGTCGCAGATTGTGGTCAAAGGCGTGGACGGTCCGCCGCCCGAGAAGCTCGATATTTGGGGCTATTTCGCCAAATGCATGCGCATGTCGTTCAATGGCGCGGGCCGTGCGCGGCGCATGGAATATTGGAGCTTCATCCTCTTCTCGTTCCTGATGATGATCGGCGGCGTTTTGCTGCTCGTCGGCATTAGCGCTGTCGGCCAAGCTCGCGCTGGCGAGGCCTTCAACCAATCCTTTTCGATGGTCATGACGCCGCTGATCGTTTTGGCGCTGCTCGTTTTCACACCCGCCAGCTATTCCGTCCTGGCGCGCCGCCTGCACGACATCGGCTGGTCCGGCTGGCTCGTGCTGCTGCAATTTGTGCCTCTGGGCGGGTTCATTTTGTTCATTTGCACGCTCATTGCCTCGGAGCGTGGAGCCAATAAGTATGGGCCCTATCCGAAGGCGGCCTGAACGGCGTCACTTGAGCGAAGCAGCGCGTGCGCCTAGATTCAGCGCAGGGCGGTTACTGCGGCGTGCGAGAGGCGCATCATCCCTGGGACCGTATCATCTCTCTCGGGAGCTGGCTCTGTCGCGGACCCTGGTCTGCAGCACCTGGCGCCCACCTAGTTGTCTAGGGTTCGAGAGGATGAGCAATGCCTTACGGCGCATGTGGTCCGCCCGACTTCTTCCCCCGCGTGCGCGGGAAGTGGCGAGCCTAGCGAGGCGAAGGGGGTAGTTTGACGTCCGCGCCGCGCCCCGACCTCGAAGCCGAAAAGGCTGATGCGCGCATGTTGATGCGGGCCGAGCGCAATGCGGTGGACGCGCGTGACGCGCCGCTGAAGCTTATCGACAATTTCCCGCTGGAGCTGGCGCGCGTGTCGCCGGTCGCCGGCTATTGGCCTGTGGGCAGCGAGATCGATGGTCGCCCCTTGCTCGCGGCGCTCGCCAAGGTCGGCAATGTCGTGGCCTTGCCACGTATGGAGAGCCGCCAGGGGCCGGCCCGCTTTCTGGCGTGGCGCGGCTCCGAGGCGCTGACGGCGGATGCGTTCGGCGTGCCGTCGCCGCCGAAGGGCAGCCAGGAAGTAACCCCGCGCCTTATCCTGGTCCCGCTGATCGCCTTCGATCGCGCTGGCAATCGCTTGGGCCAGGGCGGCGGCCATTACGACCGGATCATCTCGCTCTACCGCGCCCACGGGGCGGTGGCTGTGGGTATCGCCTATGCCGAGCAGGAGATGGGCCTCGTACCCACCGGTTCCCATGATGCGCACCTGGATTGGGTCATTACGCCCAAAGAGGCGATCCGCTGCGTGCGTGGAACAGGTCTGCGCGGTTTGAGCGGGGCCTGACTGGCTTTTTCGAAGGCCCCCCGCTAGAAGCCTCGCCCCATGGCAGGCCATTCCAAATTCGCGAACATCCAGCACCGTAAAGGCGCGCAGGATAAGAAGCGCGCGTCGATGTTCACCAAGATCGCGCGCGAAATCCAAGCCGCAGTGAAGCTCGGCGGCGCCGATCCAAACGCCAATCCGCGCCTGTTCCGGGCGATGGCGTCGGGCCGCGCGGTCAACATGCCGAAGGACAATATCCAGCGCGCTATCGACAAGGGCTCGGGCGCCGGCACAGAGCAATTGGACGAAATCCGCTATGAGGGCTTTGGGCCCGGCGGCATTGGCGTGATCGTCGAATGCCTCACCGACAACAAAAACCGCACCGCGGGCGAAGTGCGCTCCGCCTTCTCCAAGCACGGCGGAAATCTTGGCGAAAGCAATTCGGTCTCGAACTCGTGGCGCAAAGTTGGCGAAGTGCGTTACGCGCTGCCCGTCGCCAGCGAAGACGCGATGCTGGAAGCCGCGATCGAAGCCGGCGCCGATGATTGCGTTGTTGAAGGCGAACACCACGTCATTACGTGCGAGATGAATGCGCTTGGCGGCGTGGCGCAGGATTTGGCCAAGAAGTTCGGCGACGCTGTTTCAGCAAAGTTCGTCTGGCGCACCGACATCGCCATCCCGATCGAGGGTGAAGCGGCGGAGACGCTGATGAAGCTGCTCACGCAGCTCGACGATTTGGACGACGTGCAGGACGTCTATTCTAACGAAGACATCAGCGACGAGGAAATGGCGCGCCTGAGCGCTTAAGCCTCAGCGGAAAAAATCGCGCAGATAATCGAACGCGATCCAGGCGGGCGGAATCATAAATCCGATCAACGCCGCCCAGAAGATCGTTACGAGTCCGCGCCAAAGCATGCGTGCAAAACGGCGCTTGCGGCCGATCACTTTGAAGCGCGCGTCGATGACTTTCGTGTCATCGATGGGCGCGGCTTCTGCTTCGCGCAATCGTGTCGTTTGCGACCGAGTCATGACGATCCGCTCTAGCACAAAACCTGGCGCAGAAATGGCGAAGCCGCCGATGCTTGTGGGCATCGACGGCTTCTTCACGCGCTACGGCAGCGGGGGAGGGGATTAGCCGTAGCGGTTATCTCGGTCGCGGCGTTCCGCTTCTACCCTATAACTAAGGCGGTCGAAGCGGCGATCAAGGTCTCGGCGCTCCGCCTGCGACAAACCGTTCCGACGATAGTCGCGCTCACGCATCGCGATATCTTGGAATTCGGCGCGCAGGCGATACGCCTCGGTGCGCGAGAGCGAACCGTCGCGCAGGCCAGCGTCGATGCGCGCATCAAGTGCGCGTTGGCGCTGGTTGATGTTTTGCCAGCCGCCGTTGCCGCGATCCTGGTTGTCGTGGCGGTCCCAGCGAATACGCGCGCTCAGCGCATCGAAGCGGCGATCGAGATCATCGCGTTCGCGTGCGGATAGGCCGTTCGACATACGGTACGCACGTTCGATGCGAACGATCTCCTGGAATTCCGCCCGCAATTGCGATGCCTCGCGGCGCGTCAGCGAACCGTTACGCACGCCAGCGTCGATGCGCTCATCCAGGCGCTCCTGGCGGGCGTTGATATTCTGCCAGCTCTGGGCGGATGCGGGCGCCGCAAACGCAAGCGCGCTCGCAGCAACCGCCATGGCCAAAAACCTCTTCATCATATGCTCCTCAGGCGTTTCCGCCCCTCGGCTAGTCAAAGCGGTTGCGCCAGCTTCGTTCCGCAGGAACATGAGCCAAGCTGACGCGCCCACACGGGTTCCAGTTGGTTGCCAAAAGTCGCGCAACACTTCATACCGCGACACAATTCGACCCTTATCCGGTTGCCGGCGCCGATTGTGCCTGGCCGGCCTGAACCGGACCTGATGGAGTGCTTCATGGCGGAACTGGTCGTTGTGTTCGGCGGCTCTGGCTTCATCGGAAAGCAGGTCGTGCGCGCGCTGGCCAAGCGCGGCAAGCGCGTCCGCATCGCCATGCGCCGCCCGCATCTGGGCGCCGAACTCCGCGTGATGGGCGATGTCGGTCAGATCCAACTCGTGCAAGCCAATTTGCGCTTTCCTGAATCGATCGACGCCGCACTCGAAGGCGCCGACGCTGTCGTGAACTTGGTTGCGGTGCTGCACGAAAGCGGCACGCAGAACTTTGAAGCGTTGCATGTCGAAGGCGCCCGCGCTGTTGCGGAAGCTGCCGCCAAGCGCGGCATCAAGCGCGTGGTCCATATCTCCGCGATCGGCGCCGCCGAGACGGGCGCTAAATACGCCCAATCGAAATACCAAGGCGAGCGTGCTGTGCTCGACGCTGTATCCACGGCGACGATCCTGCGCCCGTCGATCGTGTTCGGCCCGGAAGACGGCTTCTTCAATCGCTTCGCGCGCATGGCGCAGACGTCACTGGCGCTGCCGCTGATTGGTGGCGGCAACACGAAATTCCAGCCGGTGTTTGTCGGCGATGTCGCTGATGCTGTGTGCGCGGCGCTCGACAAAAGCCAAGCCCAAGGCCGCATCTACGAACTCGGCGGTCCGCGCACGTACACGTTCAAGCAATTGCTCGAATTCATCACCGCCGAAATCGCGCGTCCGCGTGCGCTGATTCCGCTGCCGTTCGTGTTCGCGTATCCGCTGGGCTTGCTGATTAGTTGGGCGTTCAAGCTGATCCCGTTCGCGGCGCCGCCGCTGACGGGCGATCAGGTGAACATGCTCCGCAAGGACAACATCGTCGGCGCCGACCCACTGGCGGGCACGATCCAAGAATTGGGCGTCACCTCGCTTGAAACGGTCGAGGCGATTGTGCCAGCCTATCTCTGGCGTTTCCGCCCTTACGGCCAATTTCAGACAAAGCAGAATCCCGCATGACATCGCGCGCCTGGGCCATCGCCGCTTCGATTTTCGGATTGGCGACGCTCGGCGTCTTTGTTGCGTTCAATTTTCTGCCTGATGTCGCCGCGGTGTATGCGCCCGGCGAGGCGGCGACGTATGTGAGCGCGTTCCAGCGCAGCACGACATTGGCCGATCTTGCGCAGGTGTTCGGCGATCCAGCCGATCCTGCGATCATAGCCGCGATGGATCAGCTCAACACGCTCGATCTCTACGCCTTCATCCCCTTATACGCGCTCTTCTTGATCGCGGCCGTTTTCATGCTGGGCGGCAATGCCATACTGAAATGGCTCGCCGTGTTCGCCGCGCTGATTGGCGCGGGCGGCGACTTTGTCGAGACGTATCAGCAGCTCCAACTCACTGCCGATTATCAAAACGCCGCGACGCATCTGCCGCTCATCGCGCCGATGCATTGGCTCAAATACGCCGGCATTGGCTTGAATGGAATTCTGGTGTCCGCGCTGTGCTTCACGGCCGAACGCAAGCGCTGGGTTCTCGGCGTCGTCGGCTTGCTCACGTTGCCAATCGTCGTCGCGGCCTATGCGGGCTTGGTCGAGCCGCGTGCCTTCACAGGCGCGGTCGCGCTCTATTGGACGACGCTGCTCGTGGTTTCGATTATCGCGGCGGTCCGGGCGAAAGGTGCGCCGGCTTAAGGCCGAATGCGCTGAGATGTTCGGCGACGATGGCGCGGTGGCAGGCGCGCCAATCGTGCTCCAAGCACATGATGCAGACGCGGCCTTTCTTGGCGAAATCGGCCGTTTCCGCCAAAGCGAGCTGGCTTTCCGGCTCCGCAAGCTTCGCTTCGAAAATGCGGCGCATGGTTTTGCTGTCGCCTTTGCGCGCCGCTTCGCGGCCGGCCTTGGGCGTGCCGAGCGGCTTCATGTGCACGTAAGCGATGCCGGCTTCGTCCAGGCTCGCAGCAAGAGATTTCTTCGAATAGCCAGCGCGACGTGAGTTTGCGACCTCGCGCACATCCACCAGCGTTTTGATCTTGGCTTCCTTCAGCGCCGCCACGAAGTCAGGCACGCCGACATTTTCGTAGCCGATGGTCCAGAGCTTGGATTGCGCCATGAGCTTCGCCTTTGAAGCGGCTTAGCCCAGCTGGCCCATGTAAACGCCGCCGAGCAGAAGCACGCCGATGCCAATGCGATACCAAGCAAAGGGCCCGAAGCCAATTCGCGTCACGAAGTCGAGGAAGGGCTTCACTACGATCGCCGCCGCAAGGAAAGCGAACACGAAGCCGACGCTGATCTCCGCGATGCGTTCCGGTGCGATCTGATCCTTCACCTTGATGAAGTCGTAGAAGAACGCCGCCAACATTGTCGGCATGGCGAGGAAGAACGAAAATTCCGCGGCCGCGCGGCGATCGAGGCCCAACAGCAAGCCGCCATAAATCGTCGCGCCCGAGCGCGAGACGCCGGGGATCATGGCGATACATTGCATGAAGCCTACGGCGACCGCGCGCCAGATCGGCGTCTCGGCCGCGTCCGTGACGACTGGCTTCGGCGCAAAGCGCTCCAGCAGCAGCATGGCCGCGCCGCCAATCACCAGCGCCCAGCCGATGACGACGAAGCTCTCATAAAGCACCGTCTTCACGTAATCGGCGGCGAAGAAGCCGATGCCGACGGCGGGCAGGAATGAGAGGAAAAGCATCAGCGCAAAGCGCCGCGCTTCGGGCTTGGTCGGCAGGCCTGTGATCACGTCGACAATGCGCTGCCGGTAAAGCCACATCACCGCCAGGATCGAGCCCAGCTGGATCATGACCGTGAAAACGCCGCCCGGATCGTCGTACCCGATCAGCTCCGCCCCGATCAGGAGGTGGGCCGTGGAGGAGACGGGCAGGAATTCGGTCAGGCCCTGCAGCACGCCGAGGAAAGCGGCGCGGAGTAGGTTCAGAATATCCAAGCAGGCGCCCCCAAAATGAGCCGAGGCGACCATGAAGCGCGTCGCACCGCGGCGAAAGTGCGAAAATCAGGCCAAAACCCTCATGCGAGGCAGCTTATTTCTTGAACAGAGCCCCAAACTCTGTCTAAAGGAAAATTATCCCGAAACTCGCGCCTTTGGAGGGCGTTCGTGGCCGAACGCATGCAAAAATTCGTGTCTGTGGGTCAAAAATGGCCCGAGAAGCGCACGGCGGCTGACCGCGCGGGCGATTTTCACGAGATTTATCGGGAGTTTATTGCCGAGAAGGCGAATGAGCAGGCGTCGCGCTGCGCCCAATGCGGTGTTCCGTTCTGCCAGACGCATTGCCCACTGCAGAACAACATTCCGGACTGGCTGAGGATGACAGCCGAGGGCCGTCTGGAGGAAGCCTACCAGCTTTCGGCCTCGACCAATTCCATGCCGGAGATCTGCGGCCGGATTTGCCCGCAGGATCGCCTCTGCGAAGCGGGCTGCGTGATCGAGCAATCGACGCATGGCTCCGTCACCATCGGCGCTGTGGAAAAATATCTGACCGACACCGCTTGGGAGAAGGGCTGGATCGCTGTGATCAAACCGCGCCGCGAGCGTGAGGAGAGCGTCGGCATTATTGGCGCAGGCCCCGCTGGCCTCGCCGCGGCCGAACGCCTGCGCCTGCGCGGCTATCAAGTGACGATCTATGATCGCCAC
This sequence comes from Vitreimonas flagellata, assembly GCF_004634425.1. Classification (NCBI taxonomy): domain Bacteria; kingdom Pseudomonadati; phylum Pseudomonadota; class Alphaproteobacteria; order Hyphomonadales; family Hyphomonadaceae; genus Vitreimonas; species Vitreimonas flagellata. The sequence goes on from NZ_SBJL01000003.1 coordinate 95,593, forward strand.
GACCGCGTCGGCGGTTTGCTGATCTATGGCATTCCCGGCTTCAAGCTGGAGAAGGACATCGTCGAGCGCCGCACGCAGCGTCTGATCGAAGGCGGCGTGAAGTTCGTGCTCAATTGCAATGTCGGCGAGACGATCTCGTTTGAAGATCTGCGCGCGCAGCATGAGTCCGTGCTGATCGCGACGGGCGTTTACAAGGCCAAGCCGCTCAACGCGCCGAACGACCAGAGCGTGGTGAAGGCGCTCGATTATCTCATCACCTCCAACCGCGTCGGCCTCGGCGATGACGTGGCGGATTTCACCAGCGGCGCGCTCAATGCCGCCGGCAAGCGCGTCGTCGTCATCGGCGGCGGCGACACGGCGATGGATTGCGTGCGTACGGCTGTGCGCCAAGGCGCCAAGAGCGTGACCTGCCTCTATCGTCGCGACCGCGCCAACATGCCGGGCTCGCAACGCGAAGTGAAAAACGCCGAGGAAGAGGGCGTTGTGTTCGAATGGCTGGCAGCGCCGAAAGCGGTGCGCGCCGGCAAAAAGCCAGGTGTTGCGGCTGTCCGTATGCGTCTTGGCGCACCTGACACGAGCGGTCGCCAATCGCCGGAAGAAGTGCCGGGCAGCGAGTTCGATGTGGCCGGCGATCTCATCATCGCGGCCCTCGGCTTCGATGCGGAAGATTTGCCGGAAGCCTGGGACGCGCTCGATCTCAAGACGACACGTTGGGGCACGATCAGCGCCAATCCGCTGACCTACGCGACGAATTTGCCGGGCGTGTACGCCGCCGGCGACATCGTGCGCGGCGCCTCGCTCGTCGTGTGGGCGATCAAGGAAGGCCGCGAGGCCGCCGATGCGATCCACGCTCATCTTCAAGACCGCGCCCAAACGGCGCGCGTAGCTGCGGAATAAGTCCATGAACGGCGAACTTGAAATCGCGCGCTATATCCGCGAGCGCGACAGACTGGAACGCGACGGCCTCTATCGCGCCGAGGACGAACGCGACGCGTGCGGCGTTGGCCTCGTGGTCGCGCTCGACGGCAAACCACGCCGTGACGTGGTGACGCTTGCGATCCAGGCGCTGAAAGCGGTGTGGCACCGTGGCGCCGTCGACGCTGACGGCAAGACCGGCGACGGCGCTGGCATTCTCATCGATGCGCCACAAGATTTCTTTCGCGAGATTGTTGTCCGCACCGGACATACGCCGCGTCCAGGCCCGATCTTCGTCGGCCAAGTGTTTTTGCCGCGCCTTGATCTGGGCGCCCAGGAGCGCGCGCGCGTCATCATCGAGAGTGAAATTATCCGCGCCGGCTTCGTGATTTATTCGTGGCGCCAGGTGCCGGTCGATATTTCGCAGATCGGCGAAAAGGCCAACGCCACGCGCCCGGAAATCGAGCAGGTGCTCTTCCACGATCCGCAAGGTCGGGACGAGGAAACCGTCGATCGCGATCTCTTCATCTGCCGCCGTCGCATCGAAAAGCGCGCGCTCGCCTCGAATATTGCCGAACTCTATGTCTGCTCGCTCTCGGCGCAGACTTTGATCTACAAGGGCATGTTCCTCGCCCAGCAGATCGACACCTTCTATCCCGATTTGAAGGACGATCGCTTCGTCTCGTGCGTGGCGATCTATCACCAACGCTATTCCACCAACACGTTCCCGCAATGGCGCTTGGCGCAGCCCTTCCGCATGCTGGCGCACAATGGCGAGATCAACACGCTGAAGGGCAACGTGAACTGGATGCGTTCGCACGAAGTGCGCATGGCGTCCGACGCGTTTGGTGAGGCTGATGCGGATGTGAAGCCGATCATCCAGCCGAGCGGCTCGGATTCGGCCGCGCTCGATAACGTGTTTGAAGTGCTGGTGCGCGCTGGCCGCGCCGCGCCGATGGCGAAATCGCTGCTGGTGCCGGAAGCGTGGGCCAAGTCGCACACGATGAAGCCGAGCCATCGCGCGCTCTACGCCTATTGCAACGCGGTGATGGAGCCGTGGGACGGCCCGGCAGCACTCGCGATGTTCGATGGCCGCTGGGCGGTCGCGGGCTTGGACCGCAACGGCCTGCGCCCGCTGCGCTATGCGCTGACTGAAGATGGCTTGCTGGCGATCGGTTCGGAAACCGGCATGTGCCCGCTCGATGATCGCAAGATCACAGAGCGCGGTCGCATCGGCGCGGGCCAGCTCATCGCCGTCGATACGCACGAGGGCAAACTTTATCGCCACGACGAGATGATCGATGCGCTCGCTGCGCAGCATCCGTACGGCGATTGGCTCGAAAACGTCATCGATCTCGACAAGAAGCTCGAAGGCGCCGAGCCGCGTCTGTTTGAGGATCGCGCTGAACTGCTGCGCCGTCAGGCTGCCGCCGGCTTCACGATGGAAGACCTCGAGCTTCTGCTTCAGCCGATGATGGAAGAGGGCAAGGAAGCCATCGGTTCGATGGGCGACGACGCGCCGCTTGCGGTGCTCTCCGAACAAAACCGGCCGCTCTCGCACTATTTCCGGCAGAATTTCAGCCAGGTCACGAACCCGCCGATCGATCCATTGCGCGAGGGCCGCGTGATGAGCCTCGCGACACGCTTCAAGAACCTCGGCAATGTGTTGGCGCAGGACGAGACGCAATCGAACGTCTATGTGCTCTCCAGCCCAATCCTCACCAACGGCATGTATCAGCGCATGCTGACCGAGTTGGGTGATGAAGTCGTGCGCATCGATTGCACGTTTGCACCGCCCGCGCCCGGTGAAGACGCGGGCGTTGTGCTCCGCGCTGCAATCAACCGTATCCGCAGCGATGCGGAGAAGGCGATCAAAGCTGGCCGTTCGCACATTGCGTTGACGGATGAAGCGCAGGGGCCGGATCGCATCGGCTGCCCGATGATCCTGATCGTCAGCGGCGTGCATTCGTATCTGGCCCAAAAGGGCTTGCGTTCGTTCTGCTCGATCTCGGTGCGCTCGGCCGAATGTCTCGATCCGCATTACGCCGCGGTGCTGATCGGTTGCGGCGCAACCACTGTGAACCCGTATCTCGCGCTCGACACGATCGGCGATCGCGTCAACCGCGGCCTTTCCGGCGCCCTGACGCGCGAACAAGCGTGTGCGAATTATCGCGCGGCGTTGGAGGCGGGGCTCTTCAAGATCATCTCGAAGATGGGCATCTCCGTGATCTCATCCTATCGCGGCGGTTTGAACTTTGAAGCCATCGGTTTGTCGCGCGCGTTGGTCGACGAATTCTTTCCAGGCCTCACCAGCCGCATCTCCGGCGTCGGCCTCGCTGGCATCGCGTTCGAGGAAGTCGACAAGCACCGCACGGCTTATGATGAGGCGCTGACGGCGCTTCCGGTGGGCAGTTTCTATCGCTACCGCGCACGCGGCGAACGCCACGCGTTGGAAGCAGACTCGATCCACCAATTGCAGAAGGCGTGCGATACCGGTGATTACGTCGCTTACAAAAAGTACGCCGACAAAGTGCGCGAACGCCGCCTACGCGAACCGATTCAGCTGCGCGATTTGTTGGAAGTGCGTGAGAACCTCACGCCCGTCCCGCTCGCCGAAGTCGAAAGCGTCAACGAAATCCGTAAACGTTTCGTCACGCCCGGCATGAGCTTGGGCGCGCTCTCGCCCGAAGCGCACGGCGCCATGAACATCGCCATGAACCGCATCGGCGCACGCTCGGTGTCGGGCGAAGGTGGCGAAGTGCCCGAACGCTACAAGCCGCTGCCCAACGGCGACGATGCGAACTCTGCGATCAAACAAGTCGCTTCGGGCCGCTTCGGCGTCACGGCGGAATATCTCAATCAGTGTCGCGAAATCGAAATCAAAGTCGCGCAGGGCGCCAAGCCGGGCGAGGGCGGCCAGCTGCCTGGCTTTAAGGTGACCGAGCTCATCGCCCGCCTGCGTCACTCGACGCCGGGTGTGATGCTGATCTCGCCGCCGCCGCACCACGACATCTACTCGATCGAAGATCTGGCGCAGTTGATTTATGATTTGAAGCAGATCAACCCGGTCGCGCGCGTATGCGTGAAGCTCGTCTCGCAATCGGGCATCGGCGCGGTTGCCGCCGGCGTCGCCAAGGCGGGCGCGGACACGATCCTGATTTCCGGCCATGTCGGCGGCACGGGCGCGAGCCCGCAAACCTCGATCAAGTACGCCGGCAATCCGTGGGAAATGGGTCTCGCTGAAGCGCATCAAACCTTGATGCTCAACAATCTCCGTCACCGCGTACGCTTGCGCACCGATGGCGGTCTGCGCACCGGTCGCGACATCGTCGTCGCCGCTATCCTGGGCGCGGAAGAGTTCGGCATCGGCACAGCCTCTCTCGTCGCCGTGGGCTGTCTCATGGTGCGTCAGTGCCATTCCAACACATGTCCTGTGGGCGTTTGTACGCAGGATGAGGCCTTGCGCGCCAAGTTCACCGGCACGCCGGAAAAGGTCGTCAATCTGATGAGCTTCGTCGCCGAAGAAGTGCGCGAATTGCTCGCCGACATCGGCTTCCGCCGTTTGGAAGAAGTGATCGGTCGTACCGATCTGCTCGAACAAATCAGCCGCGGCGCCGAGCACCTCGACGATCTCGACCTCAACCCGCTGCTCGTGCGCGTCGATAGCCCGTACCCGGCCTATTGTACGCAGCTCGGCCGCAACGAGCCGCCGCCGTCGCTGGATCACCAAATCCTCGACAATGCGGCTGGCTTCTTCGAACGCGGCGAGAAGCGTCAGCTCGATTTCGCCGTGCGCAACACGCAGCGCGCCATCGGCGCGCGCGCCTCGGCGCACGTCGTGCGCAGGTTCGGCATGAATGGTCAGCGCGAAGGCCAGCTCACAGTGAATTTGCGCGGCTCATGCGGGCAAAGCTTGGGCGCGTTCCTGGTGCAAGGCATCGCGCTCGATGTGACCGGTGACTCCAACGATTATGTCGGCAAAGGCCTATCGGGAGGTCTCATCTCACTGCGTCCGCCTGCCGAAGAAGCCAATCGTCTCGGCGCCATCATCGGCAACACCTGCCTTTATGGCGCAACCAGCGGCAAGCTCTTCGCGGCGGGTCTCGCTGGTGAACGCTTCGCGGTGCGCAATTCGGGCGCGACTGCCGTTATCGAAGGCGCGGGCGCCAACGCGTGCGAATACATGACCGGCGGCACGGTCGTGATCCTCGGCAATCTCGGCGACAATTTCGGTGCGGGCATGACCGGCGGGATGGCGTTTGTTTACGATGCCGAAGATCGCTTCGAAGCGATGGCCAACCCGGATACGATCGTGTGGCGGCGCCTCGCATCCAAGCATTGGGAAGAGACGCTGGTGGCGCTGATCGATGAGCACGTGAAGCGCACCGGTTCGCCCCGCGCGGCTGAAATGCTCGCCAATTGGAAAGCCGCACGCGGCCGCTTCTGGCAAATCTGCCCGAAGGAAATGCTGCCGCGTTTGAGCCATGCACTGAGCGATAAGGCCGCCGTCGCCGCCTAATCGGCTGGCGGCAGCCCAAGCCCAGCGCTAAGAGCGGCCAACTCATGTTGGAGCGCGCGCTGCCTGGCGTCGACAAAACCCAAATCGCGGCCGCCGCCGCGCGCCTCGGCTTCGACGCCATTGGCGTGGCGGACGCGCGCGCGCCGTGGCAGGCGGCGGCGTGGCTGGAAGAATTTTTGCGCGAGGGTCGGCATGGCGACATGGCCTGGATGGCCCAGGATCGGCGCGCGCATCCGCAAGCGCTTTGGCCTGACGCGAAGAGCGCCATTGTCGTCGGCCAATCCTACGCGCCTGATGACGACGCCATCGCCCTGCTGGAGCGCAAGTGCGACGGCATCGTTTCCGCCTACGCCGCGCGGCGCGATTATCACGACGTCATCAAAGGCAAGCTGAAGCAACTCGCGCAATGGCTCGCGAAAGAGAGTGGCGAAGACGTCAAAGTGTTCGTCGACACCGCGCCGCTGATGGAAAAGCCGCTGGCGCAACGCGCTGGCCTCGGCTGGCAAGGCAAGCACACCAATCTCGTCTCGCGCGAGCATGGCTCGTGGCTCTTCCTTGGCGCCATCCTCAGCGCTGCGGAAATCGAACCGGACGAAGCGCAAGCAGATCATTGCGGCTCGTGCCGCGCGTGTCTCGATGCATGCCCCACAGCCGCGTTCCCCGCGCCGTACCAACTCGATGCGCGCCGCTGCCTTGCGTATCTCTCGATCGAACACAAGGGCCAGATCCCACGCGAATACCGGGCGCCAATGGGCAATCGCATCTATGGGTGCGACGATTGCCTCGCCGTCTGCCCCTGGAACAAGTTCGCGCAAGGTGCACGCGAGACCCGGATCGCGCTGCGCGACGATCTTCGCCTGGCGCCGCTCGCGGAGCTGGCCGCGCTCGATGACGCCGCCTTCCGCGCGCGTTATGCCGGTACGCCGGTGAAGCGCACCGGGCGCGACCGCTTCGTCCGCAACGTGCTCGTGGCTGTGGGCAATTCTGGCGATCCGGCGCTCGCAAGCGCAGCAGAGGCACGGCTTAGGGATGAATCGCCTTTAGTGCGCGGCATGGCGGTATGGGCGCTCGCGCGGTTGCTTGACGAGGCGGCCTTCCAGCGCCTCAAATCCGCCCACGCGACGCGAGAAAGCGACGCCAGCGTCACCGAGGAGTGGGGATGAGGCCGGAAGACGATCCCGAGGACCGCCAGCCGGAAGAGCCGCGCGCGCCCGAACCCCAATACGAACCGCCGCAGCGCGCGGAGGAAAGCCTGTTCGGTGAACCCGATATTCCGATGCCGCCGCAGCGGCGTCCGGGTGATCGCCAGCGCGCGCGCGACGCACGCACCAATCTCGACCTCGATCTCGGCCGCATCAAACGCCGCAAGCGTTTCGGTTTGGTGATCACCACGATCAGCGTGCTCTTTATCGCGTTCGTGTTGCTGCCGGTGACGTGGGCCGGCGCGTATCTTTTCTTCGATCCGCCTTCGACCATGCTGATGATGCAGCGCGCGGCGGAAGGCCAAACCATTCGTCACTATCCGATCCCGCTCAATCGCATGTCGCCGCACATCGTGCGCGCGGTGATTGCGGCGGAGGACGCGAATTTCTGCTCGCATCACGGCTTCGACGTCGAAGCCATCCAAGACGCGATGGAATCCAACCAACGCGGCGGCGCTGTGCGCGGCGCCTCCACCATCTCTCAGCAAACAGCGAAGAACCTCTTCCTCTGGCCGGATCGCTCCTGGGTGCGCAAAGGCTTCGAAACGTATTTCACGGCTTTGATCGAATTCATGTGGCCGAAGCGTCGGATCATGGAAGCGTATCTCAACGCCGCCGAATGGGGTGACGGCAATTTCGGCATCGAGGCCGCGGCGCGGGCGCGTTTCGGCGTCTCCGCCGCAGACCTCACGCCGCTGCAAGCCGCGCGTCTCGCCGCCGTACTGCCCAGCCCCAATCGCTGGAGCGCTGACAATCCGGGCCCTTACGTACGCCGCCGCGCGGCGACGCTGGTGCAGCGCGCCCGCGTTGTCCGCAATGAGCGCACCGCATCCTGCGTGCTGCTCATGGATCGTCCAGAAGGCCAGTGATCGTCGAGAATTGAGCTATCCACGGTGCACCGCCCGCTTGCCGGGGCCGGCGGAGCGTGGAACAAGCCGCGCAGGGGCGGCGGGACGGAGTAACCTGCTTGGATGGGATGCGGCTGATACTGAGCACCGTGGCGTTCGCGGGCATGGTCGCTTTGTGCGTACTGGGCTGGGATTATGGCGGCGTTGGCGGCCTGATCGGCGCGGGGCTTGGCTTCGTGCTGCGCCTGGGCGGCCGCGGTCTCGATTGGGGCGAGCGGCTCGGCAACGCCTATGTCGGCGCTTTGATGGGCATGCCAGTCGGCTTGCTGCTCGGCGGCTTCTTCGCCCTGGGCGGGCCTTATATTTTGCGCGCCGTCGGCGGAGCGTCGTGATCCAGCCGTAAATCCTCCGCAAACGCGGCGCGAACTCTCGATCTTCGGGAGGTGTGCGATGCGTCGTCTCATGACCGCACTAGCGTTTGGCGCCATCGCGTTGACGGCGACGGCCGTCGCGCAAGAAAAGCTTCAACCAACCAATAACGCCCAGATCGATTATCGCGGCTTCCGCGGTTTGACGCGCGACGTCGAGCAAGTGCGCGAACAGCGGCTCGTCTCGCACGCCGAATTCGAGCGCATGGCGCGCGAACCGAACACGATCATTCTCGATGCGCGTTCCGCCAACGCATACGCGCGCGGCCACATCGATGGCGCTGTGAATTTGCCATTCACCGATTTCACCGATGCGAGCCTCGCAAGCGTGTTGCGCGATCCGAACGTGCGCATCCTGATTTATTGCAACAACAATTTCTCGAACAACGCTGAGCCGGTGATCCTCAAGCGCGTCGAACTCGCGCTCAACATCCAGACCTTCATCAATCTCTACGGCTACGGCTATCGCAACGTTTATGAGCTCTCGGACGTCGTGGATTTCAACGATCCCGCCGTGCGTTGGGTGGCGAGCTAGCTTCGCTGGGCGCATTGCGCCATGTTCGCGCGAACGTGGAGGATGAGATGCGCAGACGTAATCTGGTGTTGGGTTTTGCCGCTGTTGCCGCACTTGCAGCCTGCGAACGTGAGCCGGCGAAAGTGGAGACTCCGCCTGCGACGGATACAGGTGTTGCGCGCGCCGTCACCGATCCGGCGAGCGTGGTGGTGCGCTTCTACGACCCGTATCTCGCACCCGACGGACAGATACCGCCGCTAATGGAAGCCGCGCCCTGGTCGACGCAGATGAACGCTGATCTGCAAGCCATGTTCCAGCGCTCGCAGGCGCAAGGCGAGCCGATCCTCGATTTCGATCCGATCATCGACGCGCAGGATTATCAGCTGAGCGATGTGCGCACCGCGACCGAAGGCATCGTCGAAGGCAGCCACGCGAGTGTGCGCGCGAGCTTCACCAACGCCGGCCAGCACGAGGAAGTGCTCTACGACCTCGTGTGGCAGGACGATCGCTGGAAGGTGGACAATGTGCGCACCGCCGAATGGGACTTGCGCACGATTATCCGGGGCTAGCGCTTACTCCGCGAACAACCGCACCGTTGCGTGGCGGCGGCGGAAGCTGGTTTCCTCGTACACCATCGAGACCGATGTGATGTTGCGGTCGTCGCCATTCAAGTCGATGGCGCGGGTGCATTCGCCCGGATTGATGCGCTGGCGCACGCTCACGTCTTGGTGGCCGCCATTGGCGAAGCGCACGTCAAGGTCGATGAGGTGCACCGGTTGGCGATAGACGCAGAGCCGGATGCGCTCGAATTGACGTGGGCCCTCGACGACGATGGTGTCGCGTTCGGTGCGGTCGCGCACATCGCGCGTACCAACCAAATCCCACGCGAAGGCGGGGCCCGCCGTGGCGGCCAGCGCCATCACGGCGCCCAAGATATAAGCTTTCAAATTCACGTTCGTGCCTCCCAAGACACTCGGCCTCGCAGGAGACTAAACGGGCGCGCGCCTGTAATCCGTCGCGATCTTTAGCGAAAACCCAAAATGGGCCTATTGCATCATCACCGGTTCGCCGGTGCGGCGGCTTTCGCGGACGTGGCCAAGGATCAGATAATTATCCACGTTGCTCGGCTCGGCCGTGACGGCGGCCTGAGCGTCAGCCTCGGCCAAATCCCATGCGCGCTGCTGCAAGCGGGCGGCCGCGCGCAGGCGCAGCGCCAACGGGTCGTTGGCGCGGATGTCGAGTGCGCGGGAGAGGTCTTCCTCGGCTGAGCGCCACTCTGCTTCCATCGCATAAGCGCGCGAGCGGTCGATGAGCAGGTCAGGCAATTGCGTTGGGTCGGTTTCCATAATCGCGATGCCGCGCGTGAAGGAGGAGCGGGCGCGGCCCGGCTCGCGCGCGAGCAACCACGCATTGCCGGCTTGGCTGAAAAGTTCAGCGCGCAGGCCCGTGTCGATTGGGTTGAGCGCCATCGCGAGCGAGTCCAAACGGCGCGCGCCTTCATCGTTGCGGTTCTGGCCGATCAGAGCCATCGCCGCGCAGCGAAAGGCGTAGACCGATTGTGCTTCTGACGCCCACGCCATCGCTTCCTCGTATGCGCGCTCAGCGTCCGCATCGATTTGCTGCACGCAGGCGGCGAAGCGTTGCTGCACGTGGCTTGCGCCAGCTGATGCGGGCGCGGTGTCCGCGGCTTGCATCAGCGCGAACGGCAACAGAAGGGCTGCGATGCTCGTCATCAATTCAGATACTCCCCGCGGGCGGTCCCCGAGCCTGCTGGCCTCAGCGATGCCCGAAGCTTGGGCGGAAGCCAAGCACTTGCCTCAGACTTCGCTTAGGACGCGAGCCTATCCGCCAGTTCATTTGCGACGCCGATAAGGCGGTCGATGTCCTCAGGGCGCGACAGGCGATGGTCGCCGTCGGGGATGAGATCGAAGCGCAGGTCCGGGCTTTGGATGAGCTTTGAGAGCGCTTCGGCGTGCGCGGCCGGCACGTCCGGATCGCGCCCGCCCTGAAGAATGCGGACAGGGCCGGCGAAGGGGATGGGGCCGTCCATGAGCAAATGCTTGCGCCCGTCCTCGATCAGCTGGCGCGTGATCATGTAGGGCTCAGGGTCGTAAGCCGACGGCCGCTCCCAGCGACCCGTCTCCTCGATCTCGCGGCGCACCTCGGGCGGAAACGACGCCCACATGAGTCGCTCGGTGAAATCCGCCGCTGGCGCGATCAGCAACAGGCCAGCGATTCGCTGCGGCCGGGCGCGACTTGCTAACAGGCTGATCCAGCCGCCCATGGACGAGCCGACCAGCACGAGTGGGCCTTCTGTGACCTGATCGATGATCCCCAGCGCATCGCCGGCCCACGCCCCGATTGTGCCGTCCGTGAACGCGCCATCGGATTGGCCATGCCCAGAATAATCAAAGCGCACAAAACCTTGGTCGCGCAGCTTCGCCCATTCGGCCAAGGCCTGCGCCTTTGTGCCGGTCATGTCGGACTTGAACCCGCCGCACCACACGAAGGTCGGCTGCGCTCCGGCCTGGCGTTCGAACGCCAAGCGCAGGCCTTCGTGTGCAATGGCCTCGATTTGGCCGAATGGCATCGCTCTACTCCAGATCGATTTGGCGACGTCGAAAGCGCCTCGTTAACGAATCCAAGCGCCTAATTAATCAAATCCGTTACCAAACATCGGCTTAGCCGACACAGGCGAAATTCGGCGAGCGGCAAAGCATTGCAAGAAGGTCACATCCTGACAGTTCTGCAAGTTACCCCTGAGCTTAGTGCTGGCGGGGTCGAGCGGACCACGCTTGAAATGGCGGAGGCGATCAGCCGCGCCGGGGGGCTCGCTTTGGTCGCTAGCGCCGGCGGCCGCCTTGAGCCGGACCTCAGGGCGGCCGGCGGCGAGTTGATCCAACTCCCCGCCGCCACAAAAAATCCGATCACCGCGATTTCGAACGCATTCGCCATGGCCAAGGTCGTGCGCGAGCGCGGCGTGCAGATCGTGCATGCGCGATCGCGGGCGCCAGCGTGGAGCGCGCTCGCCGCGGCGCGCATGACCAGGACGCCGTTCCTGACGACGTTCCACGGCATCTACAACGCGCGCTCGTCGCTGAAGCGCCTCTACAATTCGGTGATGGCGCGCGGCGATCTTGTGATCGCCAACTCGGAATACACGCGCCAGCACGTGATCAAACAGTACAACATCGATCCCGCGCGCGTGATCGCCATTCCGCGCGGCGTCGATCTCGAACACTTCGATCCCGTGCGGATTAAGCCGGACGACATAGCCACATTGCGGTCGCAATGGGGTCTTGCCGAGAACGATAAACGCATTGTTTTTATCATTCCAGCGCGCCTTACACGTTGGAAAGGGCATTTGGTTTTGATCGAAGCGATCAAGCACATTGAAGCCAAACGCCCCGGCGCGCTGAAGCTGATTATTGCTGGCGATGCGCAAGGGCGGCGCGGTTACCACGAAGCAATCGTTACGAACATTGAAGCCAATAAACTGCAGGATGTTGTGGCGGTCGTAGGCCATGTGAGGCAGATGCCTCTGGCGTTCGCCGCATCCGACGTCGCCGTGTTCCCTTCAATAGAGCCGGAAGCGTTTGGTCGAGGCGCTGTGGAAGCGCAAGCGATGGGCGTGCCGGTTATTGCGTCCAATCTCGGCGGTTTCACTGAAACCGTGGTGGAGGGTGAAACAGGGTTTCTTGTCCCGGCTGGGAATGTCACGGCGCTTGCAACAGCGATGGAGCGTTTCATCGATCTGGCGCCTGAGACTCGCGTCAAAATGGGACAGAAGGGACGTGACCGCGCGCAGGCGCTCTATTCGAAAGAAGCCCTGCAAACGGCCACATTAGCGGTTTACGAACGGCTCTTGCGCGAAGCGAAAGAGCGGAAAACATAAGAGAGCGGCGCAGATTGGGCGCGTCGAGGAGAGACAGGGAATGATCTGGCGCAAGTCAGCTTCCGAAGGCGAAACGAACAGCGTGAACCGCGTGCTGGTGATTCAGCTCGGCGGCGTCGCCTCGTTTCTGCAAGCGCTCGCTGCGGTGAAGCTCATTCGTGAGCGCCACGTCGGCGCGCGTTTCACCTTGCTCACGACCGAAGCCACCAAAGAGCTGGCGGAGAAGTCGCCGTATTTCGACGCGGTCGAGGCCGACGGCAAGCCGACTGAGCCACAAGCGATCACCAAGCTCATCGCGCGCATCCGTGCGGCCAAGTACGACATGATCTACGATCTCGAAGGATCGAGCCGCACCAACAATTATTTCCAAGGTTTGCGTCCGTGGCCGCCGAAATGGTCGGGGCCGATCGCGGGCGCCAGCCACGCCTATCTCGACCCGAACCGCAACGATCTGCATCCGATGCTGCGCCTCGCGGGCCAGCTCAACGCCGCCGGCATTCCGGTGAGCGGGCCGCTTGAGCCGGATCTTTCGTGGCTGCGCCAAACGCTGCGCGACGCGCCCCGTCTGCGCCCCGATTATTTTGGCATCCACGGTCGCTACGTATTGCTTTTGCCGCGCGGCTCGAAAGCTGATCCAGGCCGCTGCTGGCCGGAAGAGAAATACATCGACCTCGCCAAGCGCATCTCCCGCAACGGCGTGACCCCGGTCGTGCTGGGCGGCGCCGATGAGCGGAATGTGGGCGCGGCGATCGCCAAGGAGGTCGCGAGCGCCAAGAACCTCGTCACTCGTCCGGACCTCTTCCAATGCATCGGCTTGGCGGAGCGCGCCTCGTTCGCGGTGGGGGATGATGTCGAGCTGATGCACGTGGCCGCCGCCGCTGGCACGCCGAGCCTCGTGTTCCTGTCCTCGCTGCACCGTCCCGATTTGGCCGCCCCGAAGGGCAAGGGCGGGGTGGTGGAATTCACCGCTGCGGTCATTGCCGACCTCCCGGTGGACCAAGTTGAGCGCCAATTGCGCAATTGCGGCGTGTTTCGCGAAGCCCAGACGGCTTGATAGATAGCCCCGCACAAGCGATATTAATGAGGTCGAGTCTGCGCTCTCACGGGCGCGGGCAAGCATGCTTTTATCAACAGCTACAGGAGAAGGCCCGATAGCCAGACGTCCATACGCCGCGCCCCCGCCATCCAAAGATGGCCCGCGCGTCAACGAGGATATTCGCGGAACCCCGCGTGTCCTCCTCATCGATGCAGACGGTGAGAAGCAGGGCGAGATGCCCATTGGCGCGGCGCTCGACGCCGCCCGTGAAGCCGGCCTCGATCTGGTCGAGGTTGCGCCGAACTCGAATCCGCCCGTCTGCAAAATCCTTGATTACGGCAAGTTCCGCTTCGAGGAGCAAAAGAAGAAGGCCGAGACGCGTAAGAAGGCCAAGCGGGTCGAACTGAAGGAAATCAAGGTTCGCCCGAACATCGACGACCACGATTACGAAGTGAAGATGAAGGCCATTCATCGCTTCTTCGAAGAAGGCGACAAGGTGAAGGTCACCCTACGCTTCCGTGGCCGCGAGATGCAGCACACCAATCTCGGTATGGATCTGCTTGATCGCATGCGCAACGAACTCGACGGCATCGCCAAGGTCGAGCACGAGCCGCGCTTCGAAGGCCGCCAGGTCGTCATGGTGATGGCGCCGCGCGCGTAACGCGAGCGCTCAACTCCCAAAACCGAACGCGCCGGTCCGATAGGCCGGCGCGTTTTGTTTGGTCGATGACGTTTCGATGACACTTTGTTGACAGCGCGCCGCGACAGGCCTGAATAGCGCGCCATGATGATCAAACGCTCTTTCCTCGCCGCGCTTTTATTGCTGGCCGCCTGCGCGACAGCGCCAGCCGCGCCGCAAAGCGCACAGCTCATGAACCTCACCGAGCTGAAGGAGCAGCTCGAGGAATACCACGATAGCGGCGCCTACGAGCGCGACGTCGCAGTGGTGGCGGAGGAGGCGCGCGCTTGGATCGTGCAGCGCGCTCCGCAAGTGCAGCGCCCCGCGATCGTGTTCGACATCGATGAAACCACGATCTCAAACTGGTCGCGCACGCGCGCCAACGACTACGGCTATTTCACCGATGGCCCATGCGATCGCCTGCCGCGCGGCCCGTGCGGCGCACACGCTTATGAAGACGCTGGGCTTGGCGATGCGATCGCCCCGATGCTGGCGACGTACCAAGCCGCGCGTGAAACGGGCGTCGCCGTCTTCTTCATCACAGGTCGTCGCGAAGAGCGTCGCGCCGGCACCGAGGCGAATCTCCGCCGCGTCGGCTACACCGAATGGACCGAACTCGTGCTGCGCCCCGCAACCGGCCCGCACACACCCGCCGCCGAATACAAAGGCCCGCAACGCGCGCGCATCGAAAGCATGGGCTATACGATCATCGCAAATATTGGTGATCAGCAAAGCGATCTCGACGGCGGCCACGCTGAACGCACATTCTTGGTGCCCAACCCATATTATCGGATCCATTAGGGTTCCGAGCCGAAGGAGTTGGCATGCGCGCGTTTCTGATTTCAGCCTTGTTGCTTGTGGGCTGCGCGTCGGCGCCTGCCGCTGAGCCGCCGGCGGCGAACCTGCCGCAACATATCCGCGAGGATTTGGCCCAGCGCGATGCGGCGCTGGCCGAAGCCGGTGTCGTCGTCGCGCGCATCAACGAGAGCGCCAATCTCGGTGATGGCTTGGTCGTACGCCCGTTCGCGGTGCTGGAAGATAGCCGTTGCCCGCAAAACGCACGCTGCGTGTGGGCTGGCCGTTTGCGTTTGAACCTCGTCGTCGAAGGCGTTGGCGAACGCGAAATCATCTTGGGCGAAGAGGCGGTGCAAACGCCGCGCGGCGCATTCGAGTTGGTCGCGGTGTCGCCCGGCCCGTGGACCGATTGGCCCGAAGGCGCGATGCCGGCTTATCGCTTCGGCTTTAAGCGCGCCTAGCCGCGCGTGAAGCGGCGGCGCCTGGTCATGATCGTCATGTTGACGAGCAGCAGCACCAGCGCCACGCCAAAGCCAATCGCATTGATCAGCGGCGCCCGCTCGGCATTGGCTGCGATGAAAGACTGAGCGCGCTCTGCCGCGCCTTCGCGCAGCGCAGCCTCCTGGGCGGCCTTCGCTTGCTCGCCGGCAAAGCCGAAATCCACATTCGGCGGTAGGCCAACCGCCGCGACGCTCACACCGCCAACGGGCGGCAGGCGGGAGGGCGCGTAGATCAGGTGTGTGCCGAACGCGAGCGCGATGGTCGCCAAAATGGCCATCAGCCAACGCGAGCCGGCAATGGCGCTGATCGAGTTCGTGACCTTCGTCCGCTCGGCCCGGAAGATGGCCTTGGCTTCGTCGAGGTTCTTCGGCGTCTGCATCCGCTACTCCCAGCTGGGTTAACCTAGCCCGGTCGGGCGGGGCGGGGGAGCTAAAAATCGGGCGCCTAAGCGCGCTGCGGCCCCATTGCCCGTATCGGGGCCCCATGCTATCAGCCCCGCCTTCTTGGGTGGCCCGGCCTGTACGGCATGCCGTGGCGACCCCTTTTGGCGTGGGTTTCGGCCCGCGCTTCTATCCAAACGAGGATGAAATGCCGAAACTGAAGACCAAGAGCGGCGTGAAAAAGCGCTTCAAGCTCACGGCCTCGGGCAAAGTGAAGGCCGGCGCCGCCGGCAAGCGCCACCGTCTGATCAGCCACAAAGCCAAGTACATTCGTCAGAACCGCGGCACGTCCCTGCTGGCCAAGCCAGATGCGGATCGCGTGAAGCTGTGGATTCCTTACGGCCTCGACTGAGCGCCGCCACCCTTATTTTGACGGAGTACAGTCATGGCACGCGTTAAGGGCGGCGTTACCGCTCATGCCCGCCACAAGAAAGTTCTGAAGAAGGCGAAGGGCTATTATGGCCGTCGCTCGAACACCTTCCGCACCGCGAACGCCGCAGTCGAGAAGGCCGGTCTCTATGCGTATCGCGACCGCAAGGCCAAGAAGCGCAGCTTCCGCGCCCTTTGGATCGTGCGCATCAACGCGGCTGTCCGCGAAGAAGGCCTCACGTATTCTCGATTTATCAGCGGGCTGGCGAAAGCGGGCATCGAGCTCGACCGCAAGGTCATGGCTGATATCGCGATGAACCAGCCCGAAGCTTTCAAAGGCCTGATCACTCAGGCCAAGAGCGCGCTGGCTTAAGGACGTCGAAAGTCAGCGCTTCGCCTTCCTCCCCCGCGTGCGGGGGAGGTCCCGAGCGAAGCGAGGGGGAGGGGGAAAGTCCGGCGCGATTTGCGCCCGCCCCTCTCAGTCACGCTTCGCGTGACGCTCTCCGTTCGGGGAGCCAGGACGTTCGATATGACCGCGACTACCGATCTCGAAACGCTTGAACGCGATCTGCTTGCGCGCGTGGGCGCCGCCAATGATGAGGCGGCGCTTGAAGCGCTGCGCGTTGAGGCGCTTGGCAAGCAGGGCAGCATTTCCGCGCTGATGAAGAACCTCGGCTCCATGAGCCCTGAGGCGCGCAAGGAATTTGGTCCGAAGCTCAATGGCCTGAAGGATCGCGTCACCGAAGCGATCGTCGTGAAGAAGGCGACGCTCGCTGAAGCCGCACTCGATGCGCAACTGAAGGCCGAAGCGGTCGACGTCACACTGCCGCCGGTGAAGCCGCGGCTCGGCACGATCCATCCCGTTAGCCAGGTGATGGAAGAGCTGGCGCAAATCTTCGGCGAGATGGGCTTCTCGGTTGAAGAAGGTCCGGACATCGAAACTGACTTCAACAATTTCACCGCGCTCAACTTCCCTCCGAAGCATCCAGCGCGCGAAACGCACGACACCTTCTTCATGGACGCACGCGACGAGCGCGGCGATCGCAAAGTGCTGCGCACGCATACCTCGCCCGTTCAGGTGCGCACGATGCTGAAGCAGAAGCCGCCGATCCGCATGATCTGCATGGGCCGCACTTTCCGCAAAGATAGCGACGCCACGCACACGCCGATGTTCCACCAGATCGAAGGCCTCGTCATCGACGAGACTTCGACGATGGCTGATCTGAAGAGTGTGCTGATCGCCGCGATCAAAGCCTATTTCGAAGTTGACGATGTGAAGCTGCGCTTCCGCCCGCACCATTTCCCGTTCACTGAACCGAGCGCGGAAGTGGATGTTGGCTGCGATCGCTCGGGCGGTCAGATCAAGATCGGCGCCGGCGATGATTGGCTTGAAATTCTAGGCTCCGGCATGGTGCACCCGAACGTGCTCGCCAATTGCGGCATCGATCCCGAGAAATACCAAGGCTACGCCTTCGGCATGGGCATCGATCGCTTGGCCATGCTCAAATACGGCATGAACGATCTGCGCGCGTTCTTTGACGGAGATACGCGCTGGCTGAAGCATTACGGCTTTAGCCCGTATCTGCTGCCGGGCTTGGCGCAAGGATTGGGCTGATGGCCCTTGATCCGCAATTGATGAGCCAGCTTGCGCTGGCGTTCGCCGGTGCGCTGATGGGCGCGCTGTTCGGCGGCTTTGCGCGGTGGACGCAAGGCAGCCGCGAGCGTCGCTTGCGGCTGACGCTTGAGCTTTACAACGAGTTTCACTCACCTCTCTTCAACCATGTGCGGATCGTGGCGCATGAAGCGCTGGCGCACGCGCCGATGCCGGCCGCGTATGCGGCCGCCGAAGGCGAGCGCCGCGAAGCGATCGCCTCGATCGTGCACTTCTGGGAGAAGGTCGCCCAGCTGCAGCAGATTGGCGCGCTCGACGAGCGGTTGCTGCGTCGCTTCTTTGGCCAATATGCGCGCTGGTGGAGCGAGCTGCTCTGCGAAAGACAAGACGCGCTCGCCGACCCCGAATGGGGCGCGACGCTTTCGGATATCAATCTTTTGTTCGCGCGCCTGAAGCGCACGAAGCGCGAAGGATCGCGGCGATGAGATTCACTCTTTCTTGGCTCAAAGAGCATTTGGCCACCGACGCCTCGCTCGACGACATCGTCGAGCGCATGACGATGACTGGGCTTGAGGTCGAAGGTGTCGAGGACGCCGGTGCGAAGCTCGCGCCTTTCACGGTCGCCCGCATCATCAGCGCCGCAAAGCACCCGAACGCTGACAAGCTGCAAGTCTGCCAAGTCGAAACCAAGCTTGGCACGCTGGAGATCGTCTGTGGCGCGCCGAATGCGCGCGCAGGTCTCGTCACCGCATTCGCGCCGATCGGCACGTACATTCCAGGCTCCGGCATCACGCTGGAGCCGAAGCCGGTGCGCGGCGTGGTGTCGAACGGCATGCTGTGCTCAGGCGCGGAGCTTGAGCTGGATACGGATGCCGACGGCATCCTCGAACTCGATCCGGAGCTGAAGGTCGGCACGCCACTCGCGGACGCGCTGCACCTGAACGACCCGGTGATCGATATCGAAGTCACGCCGAACCGTCCCGATTGGTTGGGCGTGCACGGCATCGCCCGCGATCTTGCGGCGGCTGGCTTGGGCAAGGTGACAACGAAGCCGGTTCTGCCTGTGCCGGGCCGCTTCCCGTCGCCGGTGAAAGTGATGATAGAGAACACCGAAGCGTGTCCGATGTTCTCGGGCCGTTACATTCGTGGCGTGAAGAACGGGCCGTCGCCGGCATGGCTGCAAACGCGCTTGCGCGCTGTTGGCCTGCGTCCGCGCAACATTCTCGTCGACATCACCAACTTCATTTCGCTCGATCGCTCACGGCCGCTGCACGTCTATGACGCATCGAAGCTGAAGGGCGCAATCCACGCGCGCCTCGGGCGCGAAGGCGAAAGCTTCAAAGCGCTCGACGGCAACGTCTATGACGTGACGCCCGCCATGTGTGTGATCGCCGACGACGAGAAGGTGCTCGGCCTCGGCGGCATCATGGGCGGCGAGGAGAGCGGCTGCTCCGAGGCGACGACGGACGTCTTCCTCGAAAGCGCCTATTTCGACGCCACCCGCACGCACGCCACGGGCCGCGCAACCGGCATCGTCTCTGACGCGCAATACCGTTTCGCGCGCGGCGTAGATTCAGGATTCGTCGTCACCGGACTCGAACTCGCGACGCGGATGATCCTCGATCTCTGCGGCGGCGAAGCGAGCGAAGTGGTGGTCGCCGGCGAGGAGCCCGCACCGCCGAAGACAATCACGTTCGATCCTGATCGTGTGCATGCGCTTGCTGGCATCGATGTGAAGCCCACGCGCGTGCGTGCGATCTTGAAGGATCTTGGCTTCGAGACGAGCGCCGAGGGCCAAAGCTCGAAGAAATTGATCGTGCAGCCGCCGACCTGGCGTCGCGACGTTGAGGGTTCGGCCGATCTCGTGGAAGAGGTGGCGCGCATTGAGGGTTTCGACAAGATGCCGGCGCTTGCGCCGCCGCGCGCTGCGGGCTTCCGCGCGCCGCCCGCGAGCGTTGGCGAAAGCCGCACGCGCATTGGTCGCAGAGCCGCGGCGTCGCTCGGCTACAACGAAGCCATCACCTGGAGCTTCACGCCGCGCGCGCATGCGCAAGCGTTTGGCGGTGGTTCGGAAGAGATGCTGGTGTCGAACCCGATCGCCAGCGATCTCGATTGCATGCGGCCCTCATCTTTGCCGAACCTGCTCACCGCAGCGCAGCGCAACGCTGATCGCGGCTTCGATGATGCGCGCCTGTTCGAAGCGGGCCCGGCCTATCGCGACACGACCGAGACCGGTCAAATCCGCACCATCGCAGCCGCATGGCTCGCGCGCCCGCCGCGCCATTGGCGCGCCGCGCCGCAGCCGGACATTTTCGATGTGAAGCGCGATCTCATGATCGTGCTCGAAGCCATCGGCGCGCCGGTCGCCTCACTGCAAACCTCGAACGACGTGCCGTCGCACTGGCGCCCGGGCCGTGCTGGCGCGCTGCGTTTAGGCAATAAGCCGGTAGCGATCTTCGGCGAAATCCATCCGCGCGCGCTGAAGGCGATTGGCGTCGAAGCGCCGGCTTTGGCGTTCGAGATTTTCGTCGACGCGTTGCCGCAGCCGCGTGCGAAGGGCGGCCGCTCCAAGCCGCCGCTGGAGAAGCTCGATCTGCAACCGCTCTCGCGCGATTTCGCGTTCATTGTTGACGATGCCGTCGCCGCTGCGGACGTGGTGCGCGCTGCCATTGGCGCCGATAAGGCTTTGATCTCGGATGTGTCGCTGTTCGATGTCTATCGCGGCGAACGCATGCAGCCGGGCAAGAAGAGCCTCGCCATCGAAGTCACGCTACAGCCGCGCGAGAAGACGTTGACGGATGCCGACATCGAAGCGGTCAGCGCCAAGGTCGTGAGCGCCGTGATGAAGGCGACAGGCGGCACGCTGCGGGGTTGAACCCCGCAGTGCTTGTCCCACATGATGGGGCGCGCGGGACGACCCGTGCGCTTTTCACCCAACGGGGACGGCCCCAACATGCGCGCGAGCGCGCGGAGGAGTCGCTATGCAAGCCTGGTTGATGTTGGCCGGCGCGGGTCTGTTGGAAATCGTTTGGGCCATTGGCCTCAAATACGCCGACGGTTTCACCAAGCCTGTTCCAAGTGCGATTACGATCGCGGCGATGGCTGCCTCCATGTGGCTGCTCGCGATGGCGGCGCGCGATTTGCCGATCGGCACGGCTTACGCGATCTGGACCGGCATCGGCGCCGTGGGTGCGGCGCTCCTCGGCATTATGCTCTTCAACGAAAGCGCCAATGTCGCGCGCCTTGCCTGTATCGGCCTGATCGTAGCCGGGATCGTCGGCTTGAAACTTTCATCCCCGAGCTGAGCCCGCTTGGCCCGCCTCTCGTGCTTGTTTAAAAGTGCGCGTGAGGGGAAGGCGCATGCCTCTAATCAAACGCAAACACACGACCGCGAAAGCCTACGCGCACGATTGGCTTGAGCCAGACCAACCGGGCGGCATCAATTTCTTTTCCGGTACGATCATCGTGCTGGTGATCTTCAGCTTGTTGTCGCTGGCGCTTGAGACGGAGCTGTTGCGCGCCGATTCTGGCCTCGATCGTTCGATGCTGCCCTGGGTGCAGGCGGTGAACGTCGCTGTCGTGTGGATTTTCGCCATCGAGTTTACGTTGCGCTTTTGGTCTGAAGGTGAGAATTCCGCGCACGCTGGCGTTTCGGGGCGCATCCGCTTCTTGATGCAGCCGGTGACCATAGCCGACGTTCTGGCGTTCTTGCCCGAACTGATCGCGATGGTGTTCTTTCCGGATCATTCCAATCAACTCTTCCCGGCGCTGCGGGCGCTGCGGCTTTTCCGCTTGTTCAAGCTTGCGCGTTACGTGCCGGCGTTTGCGATCGTCGGCGCTGCCGTGCGCCGCGCCTGGGCGCCCTTGATGGCCGCACTCGCGGTGGCGGCCGCACAGCTCTACATCGCCGCGATGATGCTTTACCTGATCGAAGGCGATACTAAGCCCCAAGCCTTCGGCTCGATCGCGCGCGCGATGTGGTGGGCCGTCGTGACGCTGACGACGGTGGGCTACGGCGATGTCTATCCGGAATCGACCTGGGGCCGGATCGCTGCTGGCCTCGTGGCGCTCGCCGGCGTTGGCATCGTCGCCATGCCCACAGGTATTCTCGCGTCAGCGTTCGCGGAGGAGTTTCGCGAGCGGCACGAGGCTGAGCAACGCGCGCGGCGTGGCGAGTCTATCGATCAGTGACGTGGCGGCGGCGCAGTGAGGTTCACCCGCGCCATCTCATCGATGCGGCCATCGCGGACGCGGCCCTCGATGATCTCCGTACCCGAAAGCGCGAAGATGCGCGGGCCAATGAAGATTGGCCGCGAATTGCCATACCAATCGATGCACGAGACTTCGCACTCATAACTCGGGTGCTCGGACGCATCCTTCGTTGAAAGCTCGCCGAGCGGCGCGAGACGGTGATCGGCGGAGAGCGCGATGAAGCTCACGTCCGAAGATTCACTATCCCAGACCCAACGACCGCTGCGCCATTGCGCTTCGCCGGTCGGGATGGCGAGCGTGCCGGAGCCGTCGGCGGCGAGTGTGTAATTGAAGGCGTGCGAGCGGCCTTCGGTTTCAAAGCGCCCGGCGAGCCGGGTCGTATCGGCGACGCGCGGCGCGCCGGAGAGATCGATCACCGACATGCTGAGTGCATCGCGCGAGTGATAGCCGGTGATGATCGCGTCTTCGCCGATGCTTTCGACGCGGATCACATTGTGCGGTGCGTCGAGCGCTTGGGCGGCGCCAGGATTGCTCGACGGCACGACGACGACGCGCGCGACGACCTCCTCGACTTCGTCCTCGTCCATGTACGACGACCAGCGCGTGCGGCCGCCATAGACGAGGTGGCCTGCGGTGAAGCGGTTCTCCATCGCACTCCCCATGACGCTGGGCAGTCGCGTGAAAGCGTTCTCCGGCGCGGATTGTGGCGTCGTGCTGAAATCCGCGAGCGGGGTGGAGAAATAGCGCACCGGAGTCGTGTTATCCAATGCGTTGCAACGTGGATCGACCCATAGCGCGAGCGCGCGGAATTCGGTCGCCGTCGCCTCCATACCGAGCTGATCGTTCGGCCCGCCCCGCACGAAGAGGGCGCGCGGACGCCCCGTCGCCAAGTCGACTTGAAAGATCGCGGACGGCGTCGCACTCTGAAAACTGTTCTTCGGCCGCGCAGCGCACTCGGCCTCCTGCGCGGCGGAATTGCCGTAGCCTTCGTTCCTCGGCCAAGTCCACAGATAGAGGTGGTCGTTCGAGACGTAGAACTCGCGCGGGCGGGGGCCAGCGATGGCGGTGGTGCGACATTCCAATTCGTCGCCGGCGCGTGTGCTGCCGAGCGGGCACACAGCGATGGTGTGGAAGGTGGGATCGAAGGTCGCTTGGATCGGGCGATAGATGTTGCGCGGCGTCACGAGCGGGCGACCGATCGAGAGCTGTTCCTCTTCGTCCAATGTGCGGACGAGGCGGCGCACGCGCGGCCATTCGATGTCGTCGGCATCAAGATCGAGGTCGTCGAGCGCGACGGGCGAATAGATGACGAGATTGCCGTTGACCAAACGCGTCGCGTAATTCTCGCTGTCGTAATAATCGCCGGATGAAACGAAATAGGCGCCTTCGCGGGTGAAGCGGCCTTCGGGGCTCAGCGAGAAGATACTGAACTCCGTCGCGTCGTGATCGTAATTGTAGGACGTGGCGACGATGCGGTTCTCGTGCACGAGGATTTCATCGTACCAGGCATCCATACTGCCCTTGCGATAGATGTTGATGCGATCGGTGAGCGCGAGATCGGCGGACGACGCGCCGGTGTTGATCGAAAACAGCCGGCCGTCCTGCAGCACGATCAGGTACGGCCCGATCATCTTGACGATGTCGCCTTCGTCGACGCCTGCGGTTTGCACATTGGTGATGGCGGTGTTCACCGAAACGGGCGCCGGCGCCGAGATGCGCGAGGCCGTGACGACGACGGATTCCTCTTCGGGACAAACCTGGTCGGGCGGACAATCTGGATCGGCTATGAGCTTGCCGCCGTTTGTGGCGCGGTTGCGCGCGCGATCCGCGGCCTCAAGGTCGCGCACGTAGGCGCGAAACTCCGTTTCACCGCTGAACGGCGCAAGCGCGCCCCAAGTCGGCGGCTCGGTCGCGTTGCGCGCAATGGGCGCCGGCGTTGCGCAGGCGCCCACAAGCAAGGCCAGTCCAGTGCAGAGCCACTGACGCATGCTTCACCCTCCCAACAGGAAGGCTATCAGCGCGCGCTCATCTGGCTACCCACAAAGCCGTGATGCTGCGCGTGCGCGCTTAGAATGGATTCAAGCGGCGGCGACGCGAATAGGCGAGGTAGCCAATGTTGGCGCCAAGGCGGAAGCCGACGCCGGCGCGCATTGGCGCCAACGTGACGCCATCGCGGCGCTGATAGTTCACGCCAACGCCGCCAACGAAATAGGCGGAGCCATCAACGCCCGGGAAGCGCTGAAAGATCTGATCGGGATCGCGCATGCCATAGACGAGGGTGAACACTTTGGCCGCGTTGCCGCCAGTGTCGAAGCCAATCGATGGGCCTTGCCAATAGACGCGCGTGACGCCGCTACGGCCCTTCAAGCGCAGGCGCCCATCGCCATAACGGAGACCGATGCCGATCGCGCCGGAGCCTTCTTCGCCTTGAATGTAGCCGTTGGGGCGCCCGTTCTCGGCGAACACATGGGAGACAACCGCGGCGACACCTTCAGCTCCAGCGCCGAAAAAACGCTCGGCGGCGTCCACGATTTCCGGCTCGGAATAAGTGTGGTCGTCCTGCGCAAACGCGGCGGCGGGCGCAAGCAGGCTTGCGCCAAGACCGAGAGCAAGGGCGCGGCGCGAAAGATCATCCGTCATGAAATCGTCTCCGAATACGGGAGCAATATAGCGATCTAGCGGGCGATTGCAGCAGATCCCGGATGAGCGGGCGATGAACGCCGCTGTTGAGGTCAATCAATGCGGGGCACGGCGGACGGTCCAAGGCTCGGGCGGTATGGAAGTTCCCCTTTCCCAACTCGTGCTCAATCTGGGCGCGGCCACTCTTATGGTGACGGTCACAACGCTGACGCACTTTTTCGGGTTGCTGGGGCTGACGCGTTTGATGAGTGGCGCCCATGTGCGCTTGCGTACGCACGAGGGCGCGTGGCGGCAGGCCAGCATGATCCTCTTGGTCGTGTTCGGCATTTTCGCACTGCACACCGTGCAGGTTTGGACTTATGCGGTGCTGTATCGCGGGCTTGGAGAGTTTAGAACATTCGAGCAGGCGCTCTATTTTTCGACGGTGAGCTTTTCGACGTTGGGCTTTGGCGATTTGACGCTTGGCGTCAATTGGCGCGTGTTGGGCGCGATCGAGGCGGTGAATGGCTTGGTGCTGATCGCCTGGTCCACGGCGTTCCTGATGAACGTCACCAACCGATTGCGGTTGCTGGAGCACGAATGGTTGGAGCCCAAAGGCTGAGCGCGCGTGCGAGCTGCCCCGCCGCTGCCAATTCTTAGGCCGCGCCGGCCTCGGCTTCGAAGCGGCCGATCGCGAGGAAGCGGTCGCGGCGTTGGGCGCGGAGGCCTGCGGCGTCGAGTTTGCCGAGATCATCGAGCGCTTCGGCGATCGCCGCGCCGACGGTGGCGATGGCCGCACCCGCTTCGCGATGTGCGCCGCCGAGCGGTTCTTTGACGATTTGATCGATGACTTTGAGTTCGAGCAGATCTTGCGCCGTGATCTTCATCGCGGTCGCGGCGTCTTTGGCGCGGGCGCTGTCTTTCCAGAGGATCGAAGCCGCACCCTCGGGACTGATCACCGAATAGATCGAGTGTTCGAGCATCAGCACTTTGTTGGCGGCGGCGATGGCGATGGCGCCGCCCGAACCGCCTTCGCCGGCGATCACGGCCACCATCGGCACGCCGAGCGTGAGGCAGCGTTCGGTGCTGCGCGCGATGGCTTCAGCTTGGCCGCGCTCTTCAGCGCCGATGCCCGGATAAGCGCCAGCGGTGTCGACGAAGCTAACAACTGGAAGTCCGAATTTGTCGGCGAGGTCCATCAAGCGCACGGCTTTACGATAGCCCTCGGGGCGCGCCATGCCGAAATTGTGCTTCAGGCGATCCTGCGTGGTGCGCCCTTTCTCGTGGCCGAGCACCAGTACAGGCCGGCCCATGAATTTGCCGGTGCCGCCGAGGATGGCGGCGTCTTCACCATAGGTGCGGTCGCCGGAGAGTTCGATGAAATCGGTGACGAGGGCGGCGACGTAATCGCGGAAGCGCGGACGATCCTGGTGACGCGCCACTTGCGTTTTTTGCCAGGGGTCGAGCTTCGCATAGATCGCGGCGAGTTGGCTCTCGGCTTTGGTCTTCAGGCGCGAAAGTTCGACGCCTTGGCTGATCGCGTCCGCGCCCGAGGCTTCCGCCAGGGCGGCGAGTTCTTCGATCTTCGCTTCGATCTCGGCGACCGGCTTTTCGAAATCCAGATAGGTGCGCAAGGCTCGTCCTCGGGCGCAGGGCGGCTCAGGCCCCGCCGGAAGGGGCGGACAATAGCGGCGGCCGGTTGAGCTTCAAGGTAAAGCGCCAGCTTGGCGGGCTGGATTGCACTCTTGCCCGGTCCGGATCATGTTGCAGGCGCGAACAGAACAGGATCGAGACGCCCCATGAAGCCACCCCGTCAGTTTTTCGCGCCGCTGGCGAGCGGCGCGCCGGAGCCCATGCGCGAGCTGCCTGTCCGGGTCGAGCGGATGATCCATTTCGTGCCGGCCCATAATGAGAAGCTGCGCGCGCGTGTGCCGGACATGGCCAAGCAGGTCGATGTGATCCTGGCCAATCTGGAAGACGCGATCCCGGCTGATGCGAAGGACGCCGCGCGCGCCGGGGCGATCGAGATGGGCAAGAGCTTTGATTTCGCCAAAGCGGGCGTCGGCTATTGGAGCCGCATCAATGCGCTCAATTCGCCGTGGCATTTGGATGATGTGACCGAACTCGTTGCGAACGTCGGCAATCAGCTCGACGTCATCATGGTCCCGAAGGTCGAGGGCCCGTGGGACATTCATTACATGGATCAGCTGCTCGCGCTGCTTGAAGCCAAGCACGACGTGAAGCGCCCGATCATGTTGCACGCGATTTTGGAGACGGCGCAGGGCGTGGCGAATGTCGAAGCGATTGCGGGCGCGTCGCCCCGCATGCACGGCATTTGTTTGGGGCCGGCGGATTTGGCGGCGTCGCGCAAGATGAAGACGACGCGCGTCGGCGGCGGCCATCCGGGCTACAAAGTGATTAGCGATCCGGTCGAAGGCGAAGCGCAACGCGCGTCTGCGCAGCAGGATTTGTGGCACTACACATTCGCACGCATGGTCGATGCGTGCGTGATGCATGGGCTGAAACCGATGTACGGCCCGTTCGGCGATTTCGCGGATGAAGCCGCGTGCGAGCAGCAATTCCGCAATGCGTATCTGATGGGCTGTGTTGGCGCTTGGAGCTTGCACCCGTCGCAGATCGCCATCGCCAAGCGCGTTTTCTCGCCGGACCCGGATGAAGTGAAACTCGCCAAGCGCATGATCGACGCGATGCCTGATGGGACGGGCGTGGCGCTGGTCGACGGAAAAATGCTCGACGACGCGACCTGGAAGCAGGCGAAAGTGATCGTCGATCTCGCCAAGCAAATCGCTGAGAAAGAGCCGGAGCTGAAGGCGGCTTACGGGCTCTAAGATTGGTGTAACGGGGGTCACTGGGGCCGGCGAGGAGAGCGCTTACGTTCTCCTCGTCATGAAAACGCGCCAC
Organism: Vitreimonas flagellata; assembly: GCF_004634425.1. Taxonomy (NCBI): domain Bacteria; kingdom Pseudomonadati; phylum Pseudomonadota; class Alphaproteobacteria; order Hyphomonadales; family Hyphomonadaceae; genus Vitreimonas; species Vitreimonas flagellata. Next base: position 123,099 of record NZ_SBJL01000003.1, read on the forward strand.
CTCATCCTGCTGATCTTCGTCACCGTTTCGTATTTCGCGGTGGCGGTGATCGCATCGCCGTCTTGGGCGGGGTTCTAAGTGAAATCGGTGTTCTGAACGCGTGCAGCGTGACGCGCGTCACCGTGCGTTCAGTTGCATGCAGCTAGCCTCATTGCGCGGTGGGTGGGGTGTTTCCGTGGGAGGAAGCTCCATGATGCATACATTGTTCGCCGGCGTTGCCGCGGCGACGTTTCTTACTTTTGGCTTTGGCTACAATGATGCGGCGTACGCGCAGCAAGTGACGCGCGCGCAGCCGGCGCAAGTCGGGCCTGTCGCGAACGATCGCTTGGTCGCGCGTACGATCGATTTGCATCCGATCCCGTCACGCATTGAGCATGGCGTGGTCGCGGTGCGGAACATCGGCACGACGGCGTCCGCGCCCTCAATCATCACTGTGAATTGCCATGTGCCGGGGCAGGAGGGCGGCTGCGTGGACGTGCCCGAGCGCTTGCTCGCGGGCTACGCCAATCCCGCCTATCCCAACCGCCTCGTGGTCCAAGTGCCCGCGATCCAGCCGGGGCGCGTCTACAATCACACGCTGAGTTTCTGGGACAACATCGTCTGGCCGGCCGGCGCCTATCAGTTCGATTTCGTGGCCGACGCCGGCGCTACGAATAACGAGAGCCATGAGGCCAACAATACCGGCTCTCACGTCTGGAACGCGCCATAAGCATTGAAAACGCCCGGCAAATGAAGCACCACCTATCCCGATATCGGGATAGGTGGGAAATTTCATGCGCAAGCTTCCGAGTGTTTTGTTCGCCGCCGCTTTGATCGCTGCGCCAAGTCTCGCGCTGGCGCAGACGCCGCCGAATGCGCAGGAGCGTGCGCGCATTGACCGGATATTGCGCCGCACGCCGCTGATCGATGGACACAACGATCTGCCGTGGGAAATCCGCGATAGCCACAACAACAATCTCGATGCCGTCGATCTCAATAGCGATACGCGCCAGCTCACGCCGCCGCTGCATACCGATATCGCGCGCCTGCGCGAAGGCCGCGTGGGCGGGCAATTCTGGTCGGTCTATGTGCCGGCGGCCCTCAAAGGCACTGCGGCGACCGAAGCTGTGTTCGAGCAGATTGATCTCACCCGCCGCATCATCGCGCGTTACCCGCGCGCGTTCGAATTCGCCGATAGCGCCGACGACATCGTGCGTATCCACCGCGCCGGCCGCATCGCTTCGATGTTCGGCATGGAGGGCGGCGAGGCGATCAACAACAATTTGGCGATGGTGCGCGAATTCCGCCAAGCGGGCGTGCTCTATATGACTCTGACGCACGGCCAGAACACCGATTGGGTCGATAGCGCCACGGCCGAGCCGCAGCACGGCGGGCTGACGCCGTTCGGTGAGGATGTCGTGCGCGAGATGAACCGCGTCGGCATGCTGGTGGATCTGAGCCACGTGTCGGCCGATGCGATGCGCGATGCGCTGCGTGTCAGCACGGCGCCGGTGATTTTCTCGCACTCCTCGGCGTTTGCGATCACGCCACATCCGCGCAACGTGCCGGATGACGTGCTGGAGCTGGTGCGCGCCAATGGCGGCGTGGTGATGGTCAATTTCTATCCGGGCTTCGTCGACAACAACGTGCGCAGCTGGAGTGCGAACCGCGCCGCTGAAGAAGCGCGGCTGAAGGCGCTCAATCCTGGCAGCGCTGCTGCGGTGAGCCAAGGGCTGGTCGCGTGGGCGGCGGCAAATCCGCGTCCGACAACGCCGCTCTCAGCTGTCGCCGATCACATTGAGCACATTGGCCGCGTCGCCGGCCGCGCGCATGTCGGCATTGGTTCGGATTATGACGGCGTGCCGTTCCTGCCCGAAGGTCTGGACGGCGTGGAAGATTATCCCGCGCTGTTTGTCGAGCTCGCGCGCCGGGGCTGGAGCGATGCGGAGCTGGCGGGCCTCGCCGGCGGCAATCTCTTGCGAGCGCTTCGCCAAGCCGAACGCGTCGCCGCGCGGGATTGAGGCGCAAGCCTTGGCTCTCTTGCTCTCAATCGTGTAGCGCTACCGCATGAGCCAAGACGCCCCCAGCGCCGGCCGGTTCGAGGGCCGGGTCCATATTTTGCCGGTGCGGATCTATTACGAGGACACGGATTTCACCGGCCTCGTCTATCACGCCAATTACGTCCGCTATTGCGAGCGCGGGCGCAGCGATTTTCTGCGCCTCGCCGGTGTGCGCCATTCGCTGTTGCTGGCGGAGGCCGAGCCGCTGGGCTTTGCGGTTAACAAAGTTAACCTCGAATTTCTGAAGCCGGCCTGGATCGATGACGCGCTGATCGTCCGCTCCATGTTCGAAACAATCAAAGGCCCGCGCATTTTCATCAGTCAGGAGATTGAGCGGGCGGGGGAAATCCTGGTTCGCGCCGAGGTCCAAGTCTGTTGCATAAGCCTCACAGGTAAGCCCAAGAGGCCGCCACCGGTGCTTTTGGACCGGCTTAAACCATTTCTAGAGCCGTGAGCGTCCAGCTTTTGACAAACTCCCCTGGCCTTAACGCACAGGTTAAGCCAGCGGGGGCGCGGCTGAATCCTTAGTCGCGGAAGCGGGAGCGAGCATGGAATCCGGCGCAGAACAGATCACCGTCTTTTCGTTGTTCCTTCAGGCCGACCCGGTCGTGAAGGCGGTGATGCTGATCTTGGCTATCGCCTCGATCTGGTCGTGGGCAGTGGCCGTCGACAAATGGATGCAATTTGGCGACCTGGAGCAGGCCGCACGCAAATTCGAACGCGATTTCTTTTCGGGTCGCACCGTCGATGAGATCGACGATCGCGGCGGCGACAAGCCGCGCGATGCGCTGGCGCGGGTGTTTGCGGCGGCCTCTCGCGAATTCCGCGAAGCGCGTCGCACCGGAATGCCGACGGGTGACGCCGCCAATCTTCTGCTCGCGCGCGCTGATCGCCTGATGCAAGCGCAAGTCTCGCGCGAACTCGGCCGCGCTTCGCGCAATTTGGGCGTGCTCGCCACGGTGGGCGCCGCATCGCCGTTCATCGGCCTCTTCGGCACGGTTTGGGGCATCATGAACGCCTTCACCGACATCGCCGAGCAACAACAAACCAATCTCGCCGTCGTGGCGCCCGGCATTGCCGAAGCTTTGTTCGCGACCGGCCTCGGTCTTGTCGCCGCTATCCCTGCGGTTATTTTCTACAACAAGTTCTCGGGCGATCTCGATCGCTTCGCGGATCGTCTTGAGACGTTCAGCGATGAAGTCGCCGCGCGTCTATCGCGCCGTCTGGGCGAACGCTAATGGGCATGGGTTTAGCGCCCTCGTCGGGAGGCGGGCGTCGCGCACGACGTCGCCGCGGCCGGCTCAGCGAAATCAACGTCACGCCGTTCGTAGACGTGATGCTCGTGCTGCTCATCGTGTTCATGGTGACGGCGCCGCTGCTGACTGTGAGCATTCCCATCGAACTGCCGCGCACGGAGGCCAAGCAATCGCCAGCCGAGACCGAGCCGCTCTCGATCACCATTCGCGATGACGGCGTCATCTTCCTTCAGGAAACCCAAGTCACGATCGAAGAATTGGTGCCGAACCTGCGCGCCATTTCCGACAACGGCTATGATCGCGCGATCTACATTCGCGGCGATGCACGCACGTCGTGGGATACGATGGCGCAAGTGCTGGCGAGCGTGAGCTCTGGCGGCTTCACCAAGCTGCAATTGGTGACGGACACCCAAGAGGGCGGCCAACGACGCGCGTCTGGCGGGGGCGACTAGGCACATGCGCCCCGGCGTCTTCGTCTCGATCATCGGCCATATCGGCGCCGTCTGGATGACGATGCTGGCTTGGGAGGCGCGCCCCGCGCTGCTGCCGATGGCGGGCGCTGTGGTCCCGGTTGAGATCGTGGACGTCGCGGTGGAGTCCAACGTGCGCGCGCTGCAAGAAGCGGACGCGCAGGAAGAAGAAACCGCAGCACAAGACGAGACGATCCCTGAAGAGGCGGAGACAACGCCCGCTTCGGCGCCTGAACCCGCGCCGCGCCCACGCGATCGGAATCGGGACGCCTTCGAAGAATTGCTCAACGATCCAGGCCTGATCGACCGCAGCAAGGATCGTGCGCGCCCGCGTCCAAACAACGGCGAAATCGCGGAAAACACGCGCCAAGGCGCGGGGCCAGGCACGGCGGAATATGTGGCGCTTGAGGATCGCGCCCGCGCTCTGGCGCGCGCGCATCTGCGCCGCTGCTGGCGCATGCCGGCCGATTTGCCCGATCCCGATCGCTTGGTGGTGACGGTTGAATTCGATCTCAACCGCAACGGAACACTGAACGGCCAGCCGCGCGTTACCAACCCGCGCAATTCGACGTTCGACCCCGCCATGCGCACGGCTGTTGAAGCGGCGCTGCGAGCCGTCCGTACCTGTGATCCTTTCCCGTTCGCTGACGATCCAGTTGTTGGTGAGCGTTATGACGTCTGGCGCCGGCAGGTTTATACCTTCCGTCCGAGTTTGTGAGAGAGACCAAAATGCGCTTGATCCGAGCCTTTTTCGCCGCGTTCGCCGTAGCGCTTCTCTTTGCCTTCGCGGCCCCCGCAAGCGGGCAGCTCCGCGTGGACATCAACGAAGGCCACCTCAATCCGATGCCTATTGCGGTGAACGATTTCATGGGCGGCACGCCGGCGGCCCAGCAGGTCGGCCGCGATGTTGCGGGCGTGATCCGCGCCAATCTCGAACGCTCCGCGCTTTTCCGTCCAATCCCGTCGAGCGCCTTTATCGAGCGTATCAGCGCCATGGAAGTGCCGCCGCGCTTTGCCGATTGGCGCATCATCGACGCACAAGCTCTGGTCGTCGGCCAAGTCACGCCGCTGCCGGACGGCCGCATCCGCATCGAGTTTCGCCTGTGGGATACGTTTGGCGAAACGTCGCTGACCGGTTTCCAATACGCAACCACACCGGACAATTGGCGCCGCATTGCGCACCGCATCTCGGATCAAATCTACGAGCAGCTCACCGGTGAGCGCGGCTATTTCGACACGCGCATCGTGTTCGTGTCCGAAAGCGGCCCGCGCACGCGCCGTGTGAAGCGGCTGATGATCATGGATCAGGACGGCGCCAATCCGTTCTTCCTGACGGGCTCGGATGCAATGGTGCTGACGCCGCGCTTCTCGCCCTCGACGCAAATGATCACGTACATGAGTTTCGAGACGGGCGCGCCGCGCGTGTTCCTCTACAATCTCGAAACCAATCGCCGTGAGGTGCTCGGTGATTTTCCGGGCATGACGTTCTCGCCGCGCTTTGCGCCGGATGGCTCGCGTATCGTGTTCACGCTCGATATGAACGGCAATTCCGAGATTTTCTCGATGGACATGCGCTCGCGCGCACGCACCCGCCTCACCAACCACGCCGCGATCGATACATCACCGAGCTATTCGCCGGATGGATCGCAGATCGTGTTCAATTCGGATCGCGGTGGCTCACCACAGCTTTACGTGATGAATGCCGATGGTTCGGGCCAGCGCCGCATCAGCTTCGGTGAAGGCCGTTACTCAACGCCGGTGTGGTCGCCACGCGGCGATCTCATAGCGTTTACGCGTCAAGGTGGTGGGCGTTTTGCAATCGGCGTTATGCGCCCCGATGGTTCTGGTGAACGCATCTTAACCGAAAGCTATCTCGACGAAGCGCCGACGTGGTCGCCTAATGGGCGTGTGATCATGTTCTTCCGCGAAGGACGCGGCACGGGCCCACGCTTGTGGTCCGTTGACCTTACCGGGCGCAATTTGCGTGAGATTCCAACGCAAACGGACGCATCTGACCCGGCTTGGTCGCCACTTTTGCCGTGATCACGTCACGTTTCTGCGCTAGGAACAATTCGTCTTGTGCAACATTATCGCTCCGAGCCGGGGCGCGAGCGTTCGCTGAACGCCACGCTGAAAGGGGACTAACCATATGCGTAAGTTTTTGATCGCCACCGCCGCTGTCGCGTCGCTCGCTGCATGCGCCAGCCGCCCGGAGCCGACCCCGACCCCGACGCCGACCCCGACGCCGCAGGTTGAAACGCCGCAAGGCCCGGTCCCGGGTTCGGTTGAAGACTTCCGCGTGTCGGTCGGTGATCGCGTGTTCTTCGGCTATGACCGCTTCGATCTCTCGGCTGAAGCCCGCTCGGTGCTCGAGCGCCAGGCTGCTTGGCTCCGCCAATATCCGAACGTTCGCATCCTCGTCGCCGGCAATGCCGACGAACGCGGCACGCGTGAATACAATTTGGCGCTCGGCGCCCGCCGCGCCGCCGCTGTGCGCGACTATCTCGTCTCGCTCGGCGTCGCCGCGAACCGCACCGAAACCGTCTCGTACGGCAAGGAGCGTCCGCTCGACCCGCGCACCAACGAGGAAGCCTGGAGCGTGAACCGCAACGGTCACACGCAGATCGTTTCTGGCGCTGTCTCGTAAACGTCAAAATTTGGCCCGAGCGAGTCGGCTAGGAACTTCGCCCATGACGCATCGTTCGGCCTCCATTTTGAAACACACCCGGCTCGCGGCTTTCATCGCCGCGGCCGGGCTTTCTTTTGCAGCGCCCGCAATGGCGCAAACCACGTTGCCGCCGCCGGCTTTCGGCCAGGCGGATGCGCGCCAGGATCGCATCGAGGAGCTGGAAGGCCAGCTCCGCGAAGCCACGGCTGAAAACGAGCGCCTGCAATACGAAATCATCCAACGCGATCGCGAGATCACGCGCCTGCGCGGCATGGTGGGCGAACTCGCTGGCGTGAACCAATCTCTCTCGACGCCGCCCGCAGAGGGGGCCGCGCCCGCGCCGGGTGCTGCGACCCCCGCGCCGAATGGCGGCGGCGGCCAAGCTTCCAATTCCGGCCTGAACGAGGCGCAGCGCGCCGCTGTCGGGACGCTCGGCGCTATACCGGCCGCGACTGCGCCTTCGGGCAGTAACCCACCGCCCGCAGCTGCCGCAGCGCCAGCCGATCCGGCCGCGCAATACAGTCGCGCGCGCGAGTTGCTTGTCGCGGGCCAACTCGCCGAAGCGGAGACGGCGTTTGCAGATTTCCTGCAAGCCCATCCGCGTGCGAACACCGCCGTCGATGCACGTTTCTGGCTCGCCTACACGCAGCTGGCGCGCAACAATTACAACGATGCGGCCACAAACTTCCTTGCATACATGCGCGCAGCGCCGAACGGTCCGCGGGCGGCCGAAGCGCAAGTGCGTCTCGGCATGGCGCTCATCGGCGGTGATCGCCGCGCCGAAGGCTGTGGCGCGTTCACCTCGCTCGCCACGCGCTATCCCAACGCGCCGCGCAACATCCGCGACCTCGCCACCCGCGAAGCCCGCGCCGCGCAGTGCGGCGCTTAATTCACTGAAGCCATCATGCTCGATCGCCTAACGATCGAGCGCATGCGCGCCACCGGCGGCCCGGTGCTTGTCGCGCTCTCTGGCGGCGGCGATTCCGTTGCGCTGTTGGGTATGCTTGTTGCGGAATTTGGTGCTGATGCGGTGCGCGCAGGTGTGGTGGATCATGCCTTGCGCGAAGGCTCCGACGCCGACGCACGCCGCGCCCTCGGTTTCGCTGAGGCTGTGCGCGTGCAGGGCGCACTTCTCACGCTCGCTTGGCCAGAAGGCGCAAACCGCGCCCAGCAAGCGACGCGCAAAGCACGGTACGCGGCGCTCTGTGAACATGCCCGCCAGATCGGCGCCCACGTAATCGCCACCGCTCACAGTTCAGACGATCAAGCAGAGACGGTGTTCATGCGCGCCGGCGTCGGTTCAAGCTGGCGCGGCCTTGCCGGCATCGCGCCCTTTGCCGCCGCGCCGATCTGGCCGGAAGGACGCGGTCTCTATGTCGCGCGGCCGTTGCTAGGCGCCCGACGCGAGCAGCTGCGTGCTTATCTGCGCGAGCAGGGCGCCGAATGGATCGAAGATCCCGCCAACGCCAATCCGAGATTTGAACGCGTGCGTATCCGCGCGCGGCTCGCAAACTTGGAGGCCGCGGGTTTTGATCCAATGCGGCTCGTCGCACTCGCGGCGCGCTTGCGTACCCAGGCTGACGCGCTCGATCGCGCGGCGCTCGCGCTGATCGAGCGCGCGGCCACCTTCGAGCCCAACATCTCGATCACGCGTGATGCGTGGCGTGCGCCAGATCTTGTGCGTCAACGCGCGCTGGCCGTTCTCACGGCGGCGGCAAGCGGTGGCGCGCGCGAGGCGTCGCTGGCGACGATGGCGGAGCTTGAGCCGCGCGTGGTCGCGCCGGACTACGAAGGCGGCACACATGGTGGTGTCGGCTTCCGCAATGCTGGCGCGCGACTCGTTCTGAGCCGCGACCCAGGCGCCGTGCTTGGCCGCGCTGACGGCGCAGCGCCGCTACATTCCGTCGAGCTACCGGTAAACGTGACTAAGGTTTGGGACGGCCGCATTGCGATTACCGCGCGCGAACCCGGTTGGCGCGCCGTTCCAGAACGTAACGCCGCCTTCGTCGCCGTCGAAAAGGGCGGGCGCCGTTTGACGCTGCAAGCCGCCAACGGTCTGCTCGACTGGCGTTCCCTTGCGCGGGATCGTGTGTCGCATGCGCTGGGCGCTACGGTTAATCCGCCGAAACCCTTGTGAAATTAGGGCAAATTTCCACGTTCGCGTTCACCGGCCCTTGACCGGGATCGTGCTAGTTGGGGGTGTTCAGCGGCGGGCGCGGTCCCTATCTTGCTGAAGGAAGAGTTTCCGCGCCGGGCACGAACGCTCGGCGGCGGCCAGAAGGTTGCTCAATGCCGATCCGTTCATTGCTGATCTGGGGCGTCGTCGCTCTCGTTCTCGTTGTTTTGTTCACCGTGATGCAGGGGCCCAACGCCAGCCGCAACGCGGAGGAACTCTCCTATTCGCAGCTCTTGAACAAGGTTGAGGCGGGCGAGATCCGTTCGGTCACGACCCAGGGCGACGCGCTGCTGGCGAACGCGTCGGGCGACAAGACCTACATCACCTATCTGCCGAATGGCACGATGGCGCCGGTTGTCGATCGCCTCGACGCAGCGAATGTTGAAGTGAAGACGGAACGTCCTCAGCGTGGCCCAGGCTTGGGCGATATTCTGCTCGGCGTGCTGCCGATGCTGCTGCTCATCGGCGCCTGGTTCTTCTTCATGCGCCAGATGCAAGGCGGCGGTCGCGGCGCGATGGGCTTTGGCCGGTCGAAAGCCAAGCTGCTGACGGAAGCCAAAGGCCGCATCACGTTTGAAGACGTCGCCGGCATCGATGAAGCCAAGGAAGAGCTTGGCGAGATCGTCGAGTTCCTGAAAGACCCAGGCAAGTTCCAACGCCTCGGCGGCAAGATTCCAAAAGGCGCGCTGCTCGTTGGTCCGCCCGGCACCGGTAAGACGCTGCTCGCACGCGCGATCGCGGGGGAAGCCAACGTGCCGTTCTTCACGATCTCGGGTTCTGACTTTGTCGAAATGTTCGTCGGCGTCGGCGCCAGCCGCGTGCGCGACATGTTCGAGCAAGCCAAGAAGAACGCGCCGTGCATCATCTTCATCGACGAAATCGACGCGGTCGGTCGTCATCGCGGCGCCGGTCTCGGCGGCGGCAACGATGAGCGCGAACAGACGCTCAACCAATTGCTCGTCGAGATGGACGGCTTTGAAGCCAATGAAGGCATCATCCTGATCGCGGCGACCAACCGTCCAGACGTACTCGATCCGGCGCTGCTGCGTCCGGGCCGCTTTGACCGTCAGGTCGTGGTGCCGAACCCCGATGTCTCGGGTCGCGAAAAGATCCTGCGCGTGCACACGCGTAACGTGCCGGTGGCGCAGGGCGTCGATCTGAAGACGATCGCGCGCGGCACGCCGGGCTTCTCCGGCGCCGATCTCGCCAACCTCGTCAACGAAGCGGCGCTGCTTGCGGCCCGCCGCGGCAAGCGTGTCGTCACCAATCGCGAATTCGAAGACGCGAAAGACAAAGTCATGATGGGCGCTGAGCGGCGCTCGATGGCGATGAGCGAAAAGGAAAAGCAGCTCACGGCCTGGCACGAAGCCGGCCACGCGATCGTGGCGCTCAACGTGCCAGAGAGCGATCCGGTGCACAAAGCCACCATCGTGCCGCGCGGTCGCGCGCTCGGCATGGTGATGCAGCTGCCGGAAGGTGATCGCTATTCCATGAATTACACGCAGATGACGTCACGCCTCGCCGTGATGATGGGCGGTCGCGTCGCTGAAGAATTGCACTTCGGCAAAGACAAAGTGACGTCAGGCGCCTCGTCGGACATCCAGGCCGCCACGTCGCTGGCGCGCAACATGGTCACGCGCTGGGGCTATTCGGATCAGCTCGGCCTCGTTGCCTACGGCGACAATCAGGAAGAAATCTTCCTCGGCCATTCCGTCGCGCGCACCAACAACATTTCGGGCACGACGGCGAAGCTGATCGAGGATGAAGTGCGTCGCTTCGTCAACGAAGGCTACGAGAAGGCCAAGCAGATTCTGACCGAACGCGCCGAAGACCATCGCCGCCTCTCGGAAGCGTTGCTCGAGTATGAAACGCTGTCCGGCGAAGAGATCGCGATTATCCTGCGCGGCGAAAAGCTCGACCGCCCGGATGATTCCCCGCAAGCGCCGCTGCCGCCGACCTCGGCGCTGCCGGTGACGGATGAGGACGAAGCGCCAGCCCGCGGCGGTTGGGGCGGCGCCGCTCCGCAGGGCGCATAAAAGGGCGCATAAGACACGAACCGCCGGCCACTGGCCGGCGGTTTTGTTTTGGGGCTAGGGTTGCGCCTCAGAGGAGGCGCCCATGCTTGCTGCAGCATCATTCACGCCGTTGATCGGTACGCTGAAGCCCGACGCCGCGAAGGCGTTTTACGGTGACGTGCTCGGGCTCAAATTCGTCAATGATGACGGCTTCGCGCTTGTGTTCGAGGGCAAGAACGGCAGCATCCGCATCTCGCGCGTGCCCGCGGTGACGCCGCCGGCCTACGCTGTGCTGGGCTTCACCGTCGACAACATCGAAGCGACCGTCGATGGGCTCACCGCGAAGGGCGTCGTGTTCGCGCGCTATCCGTTCTTTGTGCAGGACGCGAAGGGGATTTGGTCCGCCCCGGATGGCGCGAAGGTCGCGTGGTTTCACGATCCGGATTTGAATCTGCTGAGCTTGGTGCAACCGGCCTAGGCTAACGCACTCACCAGATCGCCGATGATCTTCGTCCAACCTTGTTGCGTGCGCTCCGCGTACTCCGCCCAATCGGGGTGCAGGCGATGCGTCAGCACCAGCGCGCAGCTTTCGCCTTGCGGCGTGAGCTCGATCGTCACGACGCTGAGATCGCCTTGCTCGGCATCGACGCCCCAGGTGAAGACCAGCCGACGCGGGCGATCGATTTCGCGATACGTGCCGGTGTGATTGATCTCTACGCCTTGGCGCGTGACGCGGTAATTGAACCCGCCGCCCACATACGCCTGATTGCTGAGGCTGACGATCTGCTCGTCGCGCAGATGTGGGCCGAACATGAAGCGGCCGATCCAAACTGGATCGAGCCAGGCGTCGAACACGCGCTCTGCCGTTGCTTGGATTGTGCGTTCGACGCGGATGCTTGGCGCCTCGCTCATAGGCGCGTCTCATACGCTTCGTGCGCGGCGACGACGTCAGCCCAGAAATGATTGGCCGGCTTGCCCGCGAGCACGCTCGCCAGCGTTTCCAGATGCGCCGTCCAGCCGCCGGCGAAATCGCGCAGCGACGCTTCCGTGTCGATCTTCGTGTGGGTGAGCTTCAGGTGCGTTTCCTCACCCTTCGCGGTGAACTCGAAGCGCACCTCTGAAACATGCTGCTCGCCATCGCCCCATGTGATCGCGAGCAAGCGCGGGGGATCGAACGCGAGCACGCGGCCGGTCATCGGAAATTCGCCGCTCTCCATCTGCGCCCAGCGTTCGGGCGGCTTTTCGCTGGTGATGTTGCGGTGTGCGAAGAGGATGCTGAAGGCTTGGCCGTTAGCGCTCAGCGTATCGCCGCCTGTGAACCAGCGGCTGCGTTTGTCGCCGTCGACGAAATATGACCACACGCGCGCGATCGGCGCTTTGAGCGTGCGTTCGAGGACGAAGGTGTCAGGCGCCGTGGCGCGACCGAATTCCATGATGAGCTCCTAATCCTTGTGTTCGGCCAGCGCGCGCTCGAGCGCGTCGAGCCTGGTGTTCCAGAAGGCGCGTTGCTGCGCGATCCAGGCGGCGGCTTCGTCGAGCGGGGCGGGGTTCAGCGAAAGAACGTGCTCGCGACCGGATCGGCGCCGGCGCACCAAAGTGGCGCGCTCCAGGATGCGGATGTGCTTGGAGACGGCGTTAAGCGACATCGCGAACGGCGCGGCGAGATCGGTGACGCGGGCTTCGCCGGCGGCCAACCGGCTGAGGATCGCGCGCCGGGTCGGGTCGGCTAGGGCCAACATCGTGTCGTCGAGGGCTGCGGCTGCGGACATATTCAACCAATAGGTTGAATAATTGCGTGCGTCAACCCTGCTCTGGCCCTGCCAGGGCGGATCAGTTATGCGGGCGTGACTCTGATTTTGTGGGCGAAGCCGATGCTCGACTTCTTTTTGATGTTCACCAACCCCGCCATGATCGCGATCCTGGCCTTCATCGCGGCCATCATCGTGCTGAACGTGATCGAGTTCGGTCGCGTCGACTAATTGCGCTTCAAGAGCGCGCCCAGATATTGCGCGCCGCTCAATAGCGCCAACGCCGCCGCCGCCCAGATCAGCACGCGCGCGGCCCAATCCAGACCATCAACGATGCCGGCGTCCGCCTGCAAAAGCGCAGCGGTCTGAAACGCCAGGAACGCGCCGACGCCCGCCATCTCGGCGGCGGCTTTCCATTTGCCGAGCTGGCTGACGGGCAGCGATTTGCCTTGCGCGGAGATGCCTTCGCGCAAGCCGGCCACGGCGACGTCGCGGCCAAGGATCAGCACCGCAGCGGCGACCAAGCCAATCGGCAGCGCCGCGAAGGCGAGCGCGACCAGCATGCACGTGATCAGCACTTTGTCGGCGGCGTGATCGAGGGCGGCGCCCAGCGGCGTCACCGCGTCGAGCTTGCGCGCGAGATAGCCGTCGAGCCAATCGGTGAGGGCGGCGATCACAAAGAAGACGAAGATCAGCGCGTAGATGAAACCCGCGCGATGGGGAGCATCGTAAAGCAGCGTCGATGCGTAGAGCACCGCGCCCGCGAGCAGGGGCGCTGCGACGATGCGGAACGCAGTGAGCATGGTTGGAAGGTTTTTCACGTCGTTCAACCTTCGGACCGCCGGCTTCCAGCCGGCAATTGTGTTTCAGCAAGGCGGCGCTTGTACATGTGCAAGCAGCGTGTGCCGGCTGGAAGCCGGCCGTCCGCACTAGCGTTTGTTGTCGTGGAAGAAGTCATAGATGCGCTTCGCCAGTTCTTTGTTGACGCCTTCGACGCCTTCCAATTCCGCCAAGCCCGCCCGCGACACGCCGCGCGCTGAACCGAAGCGATCGAGCAGCGCGCGTTTGCGCGCAGGGCCGATGCCGCCGATTTCGTCGAGCGGATTCTTCGCGATGCCGGCGCTGCGTTTGCCGCGATGGGCGCCGATGGCGAAGCGGTGCGCTTCGTCACGCAACCGCTGCAGATAGTAGAGGACGGGGCTTTTCTCGTCGAGCCGGAAGGGCGCGCGCCCCGGAATGAAGAAGCGCTCGCGGCCTGCATCGCGGTCAACACCCTTGGCGATGCCCGCGATGCGGATTTTGTTTTTGAGGCCGAGCTCTTCGAGCGCTTCGAGTGCGGCGTTGAGCTGGCCTTCGCCGCCGTCGATCAGCACGAGATCCGGCCAGGCGGCAAACTTGGTGTCGCTGGCTTCGAAATCGCGCTCCTTGGAGAAATCAACGCCGCCATCTGCGATTTTGCCGCCGCCTTCCGATGCTCCCCCGTTTACGGGGGAGTTGTCGCGAAGCCACTGAGGCGGCGAAGCGGCGCTGTCTTCATGCGGACTTTCCTCCTCCGGCTCGCGGACGCTCGCCACCTCCCCCGCTTGCGGGGGAGGCGTTTCGTCGTCTTCGCGCTCCGCCAGCATCCGCGCGAACCTCCGTCGGATCATGGCTTTCATCATCGCGAAATCGTCGCCGTTGAACTCGGCGGTCTTCATGTTGAACTTGCGGTACTGGTTCTTGATGAAGCCTTCGGGCCCCGCGACAATCATGGCGCCCAGCGCGTTCGTGCCTTGGATGTGCGAGTTGTCGTACACCTCGATGCGTTCAGGGCGCTGCGCTAAGGCGAACACTTCTTGCACGCCGTCCAGCAATTTCGCGACGCTGCCGGTTTCGGCCATACGTCGGCCCAGCGCTTCGCGCGCGTTGAGCAAAGCGGCTTCCACGATCTCGCGCTTCTCGCCGCGCTCCGGCTTGCGGATTTCGACCTTGCACTCGGCGCGGATGCAGAGCGCTTCTTCCAGCAATTCGCGATCGGTGGGTTCGATATTGGTGAGCACGAGCTTTGGCGGTTCGCGGTCGTCGTAGAATTGCGCAAGGAAGGCGGAGAGAATTTCCGCCGGCGCTTCTTCGACATTGTGGCGCGGGAAGTACGCGCGATTGCCCCAGTTTTGGCCGGCGCGGAAGAAGAACACCTGAATGCAGGATTGGCCGCCTTCATTGTGCAGCGCGAACACATCGGCTTCATCGAACGTGGACGGGTTGATGCCTTGCGAAGCCCGCACGCTGGCCAGCGCGCGAATGCGATTGCGCAGGCGCGCGGCGTGTTCGAACTCAAGCTTGTCGGCGGACTCGCGCATCTCGACCGCCAGGCGATCCTGGAGTTCGACCGAGCGGCCTTCGAGGAAATCGACGCTGTCCTTCACCAGCGCGGCGTATTCTTGTTCGTTCACGAGCCCGACGCACGGCGCTGAGCACCGCTTGATCTGAAACAACATGCAGGGCCGCGTGCGGCCGGTGAAGGTAGAGTCCGAACATGAGCGCAGCAGGAAGGCTTTCTGCAACGTGTTGAGCGTGCGGTTGACGGCGCCGGCGCTGGCGAACGGGCCGTAGAATTTGCCTTTGAAGCTCTTGGCGCCGCGATGCTTTTGCAGCGCCGCGAAATCGTGATCGGTGCGGATGGCGATGTACGGGAAGCTTTTGTCATCCCGCATCAGCACGTTGTAGCGCGGCTTCAGCCGCTTGATCATATTGGTTTCGAGCAGCAGCGCTTCGGTTTCAGTCGCGGTGACGATGATTTCCATCGACGCCGTCTGATGGATCATGCGATAGATCGCGTTGGTGTGGCCGCGGCCCTGCGCGTACATCGAGACGCGGTTCTTCAGGCTCTTGGCTTTGCCGACGTAAAGCACCTCGCCGTCAGCGCCGAGCATGCGATAGACGCCGGGCTTGGCCGGCATGCGCTTCCACGCATCGCGGATCGCCTCGATGCCTTTCAGCTCGGGGGGCGGCGCGTCCTCGCCGGGCAGGCCCTCAAGTTCGGGCAGGGTGGGTTTGTCGGCGCCGCTCATTCCAAGTCTGCAATCTAGACCATCACAAATGGGGATTGATGGTCGTTGATCATATCGCCCTACGGGGGTACGCCTTGTGGAAATCTCGCCCAGAACGAGAACCGGTCCAGGGGAGGCGCAATGCTTAGGTGGGAACGGGCGCTTAGCGCCGGGCTCGCCGTGGCCGCATGGGGAGCGCCGAATGCGCTAGCCCAGGACATGCGGGTGCGGGGGTATCTCGAACATGGCATGGCTGTCCATGCCGCCGCGGGCTATGCGCGCGACCAAACCATTCCAGATTTGGAAACGCCGATGCGGCTCGACCAGCCGCATCTCTGGTCGATCTATCTGAACCAGGGCGTGAATTATCGCATCTACGGCGCGTGCGACGATGCCTGCGCCGATCTCGATATGGAAGCGTATGGCGCGGACGGCGCGTGGATCACGCGACACACCGCGCGTGACGACACGCCGTTCGTTCAGATCACGCCCACCCAATCCGGGCGCCATTTCGTGCGGCTTTGGCTTTACGCCTGCGCCGCCGAGACATGCGCCGTCGCCGCCCGCGTCATGTCTGGGGGAAGCCCGACAGCACGCTGATGTTCAATCAACGGGGCGGGGGCTCGGAAGATTTCGATATGATCAAAGTGATTGTGGTGCTGGCCCCAGATGCGGCCATGCGTTTGGCTGGCGCGTCGCAGCAGGATGTTGCGGAGGCGCGTCGGCGTACTTTGGCGCTGGCGCGGTTTTGGGCGCGCGACCTGCGCTCGGACATTCACATTAGTTACGCAGACGGCCCGCCGCCTGACGTAAAGACTGGCTCTTCGATCCGCATTCCGGTCGTGTTTCGCGGCATCGGCAAGGCTGAATTGCGGGTCGTCGGCGATGTCTTTGACCCCTCAAAAGGCAAGTTCCGGCGCTCCTAACCCTGCGGCCCCGCGCCCCCTGGACGACCATTGCTGATCGGCCCAAGAGACAAATTATGGATGATGTCCGACACGACAAACTGAAGGCCGAGGGCGATTTCGCAGCGCTCGACCCGCTCGATTGCAAAACCATGCTCGATGTCCGCGCTGGCGTGGACGAGATCGACCGCATGCTGGTGGCGCTGATTGCGCGCCGTCAGGGCTATATGGACGCCGCCGCCCGCATCAAGCCGAGCCGTTCGGTGGTGCGTGACGAGGCGCGGATCAATCAGGTTCTGGCCAATGTGAAGGCCGAAGCCGAGAAATACGGGCTCTCCTGGGCCATCGCCGAGCCGGTGTGGCGCGAGATGATGGAACGCTGCATCGCCTACGAATTTGATGTCTGGGACGCCACACGCGGCTGAGTTCGCGTTGTGCACATGCTGTGGTGGGTTCACCCATCGCGTTGCATCGTGGTAACCCTCCGGCTCTGGGGGGGCGCTATCCGGGTTGGCTGATGGCGCTCAAAAACTTGGTAAAGGTTCGCGCTTGGCGCGATACTGAGCGCGCGTTTGCAAGCGTGCAAGGTCGCGCGTGGCGGGCCGGTTCCACCAATGATAAGGCGTTTCGCTTCCGCGAAGGGGAAGGCGGCGCATGAGGTGGTTTCTCTGGTTTGTTTTGGTGATCGCTTTGATCACGGGGGCGCTCTACGGCGTCGGCCGCTTCCTGTTGCCCAACAATCTCGAAGTCGTGCGTGAAACCACGGTCGAGCGCCCGCGCGCCGCGGTGTTCGCGATGATCAATGATCTGCGCATCGCGAAAGAATGGTCGCCCTTCTACGCGCGCGATCCGGACGCCGACTACAGCTTCTCCGGCGAACCGGGCTCGGGCCAGTCTATGCGCTGGTCGAGCAATGTGCGCGAAGTCGGCGCCGGGCGCATGTCGATCGTCAATTCCTCGGAGAACGAAGAGGTCGAAGCCATCATCGAGATCGGTGAACGCGCGACGCTCAACTCACGCCAAGAATTGCGCCGCGTCGAAACCGGCACGCACGTGCAATGGCGCGTGACGGCGCAATGCGCCGATACCTGGATCAACGTGCCGTGCCGCTACATGAACCTCGTCATGCGGGGCATGGTGCAGACTGAGCTCGACAACGGCTTGGCGCGTTTGAAGACGCTGGCCGAGCAATTGCCGAACGTCGATTTCGAAGGCCTCAATCCGATGTTCGATACGGTTGAGCCGCAATCGTTCGTCTATTCGACGGTGGAGACCTCGACCTCGGATCAAGCCGAAATCGATCGCGCCGAAGCCATCGGCCTCGATCAAGTTCGCCGCTTCATGACCGAATACAATCTGACGCAAGCTGGGCCTTTGGTGCGGGTTGTCACGGATTTTGACGCCAATAGCGGGCGCATGAGCTTCCGCGTGGGCTATCCGTTCTCGGGCCCGACGCCGCTCACCGTGGTGGGCGTGCAGCTTGGCCAAACGCCGTCAGGCGAGGCGATGCATGTGTTGGTCGAAGGCTCGCGCACGCAAGTCCGCACCGCCTATCTGCAGATGAACGCGTATCTCCAAGCGCATCGCGTGCCGCTGCGCGAAAACGGCTTGCCGTGGGAAGTTGTGCATCAACAAGCCACGCCCGAAGGCGGCCAGACGCGCATCGAGATCTTCATGCCGCTGCAATGATCCGAGTGCGGGGTCTTCAGACGAGCGCCGCCAATGTCGGACGAGAAATGAAAAAGGCCCGCCGTTTCCGGCGGGCCTTTAATTTTGCGCTCAACGCAAAGATCAGTCGTTGATCTTCAGGTTCACGGCCTTTGGACCTTTGCCCTTCGTGTCAGGCAGGGTCTGGAAGTTGACCTTCTGGCCTTCGACGAGCTCCGTCAGGCCAGCGCGTTCGACAGCACTCACGTGGACGAACACGTCCGCGCCGCCGCCGTCCGGCGTGATGAAGCCGAAGCCGCGCGCGCCATTGAAGAATTTCACGACGCCATCCTGCGGATCACCCAGGGGCTGACGCGGGGGGCGATCGCCGCCGCCGAAGCCGCCGCCGCCTTCACGCGGGCCGCTGCGGAAACCGCCGCCGCCGCCACCGCCACGATAGCCGCCGCCACCGCCGCCGCCGCCGTAACCACCGCCGCCGCCGCCGCGATAGCCGCCACCGCCGCCACGATCACCGCCGCCGCCGTAGCCGCCGCCACCGCCGCCGCGATATCCGCCGCCGCCGCCGCGATCACCACCACCGCCGCCGAAGCCGCCACCGCCGCCGCGATACCCGCCGCCGCCGTAGCCGCCACCACCGCCGCCACGGTCACCGCCGCCGCGATAGCCGCCGCCACCGCCGCCGCCGTAACCACCGCCGCCGCCGCCGCTTTCACCACCAAATTCCGGCGTCGCGTCACGTTCACGACCGCGGCCGCCGCGCTTGTCTTTCTTGCGATCGTTGTCGTTGTCGTCGCCAAAATCGTCGTCGAAACTCATTTCCACTTTTTCCTGATTAGAGACCGTGGCGCACGCCAACGGTCGCGCGCACGCAAGGGCGTCCGCACGGTACCGCGAATTTCAGCTTTGTTGGGGGAAAGAAAACTTGCCGCACGCTGCGGAACTTCGCACCTTCGCCGGGCTCTTCCGGCTTTTCACGTACTCAGCTTATGCTGGAGGGCCCGAACCTAAGCAAGCGGCAAAGTGCGGGTTTACGCCGGATTCATCTCGTTTGCTGCGGTTTTGCGCTCTTGCGCTGCAACAATCTGAGACACCACCCAGGCGCCCAAGAGCTTTGAGGCGATGCCGGTCAGCACCGTGCCCCAGGCGAAAATGTCGGGCACGACGAACGAAGCGAGCCAGATAAAGACCACCTGATCGAGCGGCGCCGAGGCCAGGCTGGAGATCATGATCCGCTGGGAAAGCGGGCGCTTGGAGAAGGTGTAAACCGCCCAATCGACGCTTTCGCTGATGAGAAACGCCGCACCGCTCGCCACCACGATGGTGATCCAGGAGGTGAGCGTCGAGAGCGCGAGGCCCACGATCATCGCGCCCCAGACCCAATGCTTGATCTCGCGCTGGGTGAAATCGCGGACGACCAGAACGAGGCCCGTCACGATCGCGAGCGGCTGAAAGGCGCCGCCGCCGAGATATTCCGGAATGGGGAAGGTTGGCACCGCCGCGAACGACCAATTGATCAGCGGCATCAGGCCGACATAAAGCGCCGTCCACCGCCGCCCGGCCAAGAACAAGCCCGCCATCGTCGCCAGAACGATCGGCACGGCGATGTGCGGCTGTTGCAGGTATTCCAAGATTTCGGTGGCGTTCATGGAGGCGGAGCCTGCCCGAAGCCGGCCTGCTTCGTCCAGCGTGACCAAAGGCACAGAGCCCCGGCGCGATCGCGGTTAGCTTCCACTCATCGCAAGACGCGATCGCGGAAAAGCAAATTTTGGGAGCACGCCGATGACGAAGTTCTACAGCCTGATCGCCGCCGCCGCCGTGTTCGTCCCGGTTGCCATGGCCACCCTCAACCAAGCTGCGATGATCGTCTCCTGAACTAAGTAGAGACACTCGTGGCAAGGGGGAAAGGGCGCGGAGCGATCCGCGCCCTTTAACTTGTGACGAGGCGCCAACCGCTTTTGCCCTTGGTCAGCGCATCGGCCAGGAAGGGCAGAGCTTCGCGCAGGGCTTCTTCCAAACCGTAGGGCGGGTTGATCAAGAAGATGCTGGAGCCGACGAGCTTGCCCTCGGGCGTCACGGCCGAGGTCCAAAGATCGGCGCGGAGCGTTTCACGGGCGCCGTGCGTATGGATTTCCGCGTCGGCTGCATTGAGCGCGCTTTCGCTCTTCATCGGCCGCCACCAGAGATACGAGCCGTGACCGAAGCGTTTCAGCGCGCGTGTAATCGTTTGCGCCGAGGTGGCGAGCTCATCCGGCTGCTCATAGGGCGGATCAATTACAACCAGGCCGCGCTTCTGCGTCGGCGGCAGCAGCGCGCCCAGCGCTTCATAACCATCGCGCGCATGCAGCCGCACGTTCGCTACGCGCGGCAGGGAGCGGCGCAGCGCCGCGTATTCCTCGGGATGGAGTTCGCACGCCGCCAATGCATCGTCCGGCCGCAGCGCGGTGGTGATGAGCGCCGGCGAGCCTGGATAGATGCGCAGCGCGCCGTCCGCGTTGAAGCTGCGGATCGCATCGAGATAGCGCGCGATCAGCGGCGGCGGATCGGGCCAATCCCAGAGCCGACCGACGCCATCGCGCCATTCCGGGCTGCGCTCGGCTTCTTCCGCCGCGAGATCGTAGAGGCCGCGTCCAGCGTGCGTGTCCAACACCGCAAACGGCGTCGGCTTGCGCTTCAGCGCATCGAGGCAGAAGAGCAGGGCGGCGTGCTTAAGGACGTCAGCGTGGTTGCCGACGTGGAAGGCATGGCGATAATTCACCGCATCGACTTAGCCGGAGGCGAGGCAATGGCAAAGGTGTTGGGTGTCGGCGGCGTGTTCTTCAAATCGCGTGACGGTGATGCGGTGCGCGAATGGTACGGCCGCGTGCTCGGCATGGAATTCTCGGATTGGGGCGGGGCGCTCTTCCTGCCGCAAACCGCCGCCGCGCATCCAGGTGCTGCCACCGTGTTTAGTTCGTTCAAGCACGACAACGATTATTTCGCGCCCTCGGACAAGGAATTCATGTTCAATCTGATGGTCGATGACCTCGACGCGGTGCTCGCGCGCGCCAAGGCCGAAGGCGTCGAGCCGGTGAAGCTGTTCCCGAACGAGGCCAACGGCAAGTTCGCGCACATCATGGATTTGGAAGGCCGCAAGATTGAGTTGTGGCAACCGAAACCTATGTCATGAGCATGAGCCAAGTTCGCGACAATGCCGACCACCACCGCTACGAACTCGACGCGCCCGAGGGCAATTCGTTCGCGGATTACCGCGACGCGCAAGGGACCCGCCAAATTCTCCACGTCGAAACCGCGCCCGAAGCGCAGGGGCGTGGCTACGCGGCGAAGCTGATGGACGGCATCGTCGAAGACGCCCGCGCCAACGGCCGCAAGATCACACCGTTCTGCTCGTATGCGCGCGCATACTTTGCGCGGAATAAGAGCGCGGGCGACGTGCTGGGATAAGTGAAGAGGGCCGGCGTGAAGCCGGCCCTCGAATTTACTTCGGTTGCGGCACGACGCGCAGATACGGCTTCACCGTCGTCCAGCCATTCGGAAAGCGCGTCTTGGCTTCGTCGTCCGATACGGCCGGCACGATGATGACGTCTTCGCCGTTCTTCCAATTCACCGGCGTCGCCACTTTGTGGTTGGCCGTGAGTTGGATCGATTCAACGAGACGCAGCACTTCATCGAAATTGCGGCCCGACGACATCGGATAGATCAGCATCGCCTTGATCAGCTTGTCCGGGCCGATGATGAACACCGTGCGCACCGTCGCGTTCGTCGCCGCAGTGCGGCCTTCGGAGGTGCCGCCCGTATCCGCCGGCAGCATGTCATAGAGCTTCGCGACGTTGAGATCGCTGTCGCCAATCATCGGGTATTGCACGTCGCCGCCGGTGACTTCTTTGATGTCGCCGCGCCAACGCTCGTGGTTCTCGACCGGATCAACGGAGAGGCCGATGATCTTCACGTTACGCTTTTCAAACTCCGGCGCGAGCTTGGCCAGATAGCCGAGCTCTGTCGTGCAGACCGGTGTGAAATCTTTCGGGTGCGAGAAGAGAATGCCGTAGCTGTCGCCCAGCCATTCGTGGAATTTGATCCGGCCCTTAGTGGTTTCCGCTTCGAAATCCGGGGCTTTGTCGCCGATACGCAGCGCCATGTTGGGTCTCCTAAATGTTTGCTTGGCCGCGAGATAGCACTTGAGCTGCGGCCCCGCCACAGAAGATGGGCTTCTCGCGGGCGCGAACAATATAGCCGCGCTTAACGAAAGCTGCGGCATAAACTAAAGCGAGTGCGGCGGAGGGCGTTTTGAAGGCTTTGTTTGCATGGTTTGGCGCGCATCCGTTGCGCCCGGCTTTGGTCTCGATCGTCGCCATTCTGGTGTTGGGCTCGGCCGCCGCGATCAGCGGCCCGGCGCGCGCCGACCGCAATTGGTATCCGTATCTTGGCCGTGATGTGAGCATCGAGCTGAACCAAGGCGCGTTCTCTGTCTCTCCTGTAAGCGATTGGCGTTATTTGGGCGCGGAGGTCGCCGAGGAACGCTATTTCGATGCGTCGTTCGACGTGGCGGACTTGCGCAATGTTTGGTTCGTCTTGGAGCCGCAGCCGGGCTCGACGCTCGCGGCGCACACGTTGTTGCTATTCGAATTCAGCGACGACCGCATCGTCGGCCTCACCATCGAAGCGCGCCGCGAAGTCAACGAGGATTATGATGCGCTGGTCGGCATCTTCAACGCGTTTGAGCTGGCCTATGTGTGGGGCACCGCCCGCGACTTCCTGACGCGACGCGCCGTGATGCTCGATCATGAAGTGTTCGTGTATCCGGTTGCGATCAGCGACGAACAGAAGCTTGTTCTGCTTACGCGTTTGATCGAGCGCACAGACGCGCTCGAACGTACGCCGCGTTATTACAATACGATCTTCTCGAACTGCACGAACGAACTCGCGAAAGCCGCCGGTTTCGATTGGGCGCCGGCGTTCATTCTCACAGGACGCTCGGACGAATATCTCTACGAGCGCGGCATTCTGCCGGGCGCGAGTTTCGAACAAGCGCATCGACGTTCGGATATGACCGAATTCATCCAGGCGTTGAACCAAGCGCCGCCAGAAATGTTCGATGCGGCGCTGCTGGCGGAGCTCCGCCGCCGCAATGGGATGTGATCATTTCTCGTGCGTGATGGCGGTAACGAGACCGAGCACGGCGAGAAACGTCGCCATCGCGCCAACCACGAACCAAACGAACCAATGCAGCATACTCGTCTCTCCCAGACGCGGAGAGGATAGATTCGCGCGCACGCGCCGCTTTGAGGCGGATCAATTCATTTGCTGTCGCGGATTATGGCCGCGCGTTCGGTCTCTGTCAGCGCGCGCCATTTGCCTTCGGGTAAGTCGCCGATTTTGAGCGGGCCGATACGAATGCGGTAAAGGTCGGTGACGTCGAGATCGACCAATTCGCACATGCGCCGGATTTGCCGGTTGCGGCCTTCGGTCAAGGTGAAACGCAAGCGTTGCGGCTCGACCTGTTCGATCTTCGCCGGCTTCAATATGCGGCCATCGAGCGACAGGCCATGCCGCAGCAATGCAAGCTTGCGATCATTGATCGGTCCGGCGACGCGAACGAGATATTCTTTGTCGAGCTTCGAGTCCGGCCCGATCACGGCTTTCGTCAGTACGCCGTCTTCGCTGAGCAGCAAAAGACCGCGTGAATCTTGGTCGAGCCGGCCGAGCGGGGGCAGGCTTGTCGTTTTCGTCGGCATCACTGGCGCCGCGCCGATCAAGTTTGCCTGTGTCAGCAGACGCGCCGCGGGCGCCTGATCCCGTTCGGGCTGCGACGATACGAAGCCGGTCGGCTTGTTGATCACCGCGCTGATCTTCGCTGCGGCGTGCGCTGCGCCAACTTCGATCTTTTGCCCCGGCAGAATCTTACGGCCCGGATCGTCGACGCGTTGGCCATCGATGCGCACTTGACCCTTCGCGATCAACTCCTCAGCTTCGCGACGCGAGCAGACGCCCTCGCTCGCGAGCCATTTATTGACGCGCTGCGGCTCCGCACCGGCATAGGTTTTCGACCAAGTCACCCAGCCTTGTTAGCGGCAGGTTGCACTCGCTTGCAACGCACGCAGGCGCTGCACGGCCAAGGGCTGGATACGCAATTCGTCGCGCATGCAGGCCAGGCCCTGGTAAAGCACGATCGCGCGCGCACGCTCCTCAGGCAAACCGCTGCGCAGCATGTCGGCCAGATTGAACATGGACGGCGCATGGTTCGCGCGCGCCGCCATCTCATAAAGCGCCTTGGCGCGGCCTTCGTTGCGCTGCACGCCGATGCCGTCGCGATAGAGCGTGGCGAGCATGTGCTGCGCGTCGGTTTGGCCCTGGGTGACGGCTTGTTCGAGGAAAGGCAAAGCCGCTGTCGGATCGCGCGGGCCAGCGGGGCTGTCGCGCAGCCAACGCGCGTAGAAGAATTGGCCGCGCGCATCGCCGCGTTCGGCGGCGGCGAGAAAGAGCCGGCCGGCTTCGGCTTGCGCGTCGATCGAAGAACTGCCGGCGAGCACTTGCGCATAATCGATTTGCGCGTTGGTCCAACCCAAGCGGGAGGCTTCAGCAAGACGTTCACGCGCCGCCGCTTCGCTGATGCCCGCATGCGGCGCTGCGCGACGCAGCACCCAGGAATAATAGAGTCCAGCCGGTTGGTTTTGCGCAGCGGACGCGTCGCAGAATTCTCGCGCCGCCGTCGGGCTCGGCAGGAAGCCTTCGGCGCCGGCGAGGTGGCCCAGGCAAGCGAGCGCTTGCGCAATCGGCTCGCCGCGCTCGGCGCCAGATTTGATCTCGCGCGCACTCGCCGCATCAATCCGCGCCGCCGTATCGCGCCATGCTTCGGCTTGCAGGCGCGAAACGGCAAAGCGCGCCCCTTCCGCCGGCGGTGCGTTCGCCGCAGCGATCTGCGCACGTGGCGCGGGCGCTGATGTTGGTGCGGCGTCGGCCATTGCGGTGAGGAAGGCGAAATCGCCGTTGCGGAACGCGTTGATCAAACGCCCGGCGCCGAAGCCGACGACGAACAGAACAGCGAGCGCGATACCGAGCGTTGCGAGGCCGCCGCTCTTCTTCTCTGGCGTAGTGCGCAGCAACGCCGCGCGCGCCGCCGCCAGCGCTGCCGGCATGGCGGCCGGATCGGCTTTGGTCGGCGAGAGCTTGTCGAGTTCGACGATCAGCGCGCCGAACCGCTCTTTGAAAATGGTGCGATCGCCGCGCGCGAGATCAATGCGCGGCGCTGCGCGGAAGAGGGCGGGTGTCGCGTCCTTCTTCAGTTCCGCGTTGACCAGCTTCTTGCGGTCGAGCGCCATCGTCACTGCGGCGGTCAGCCAAGTCGGCGCTGGCTCCGCGGACCAGAGCGTCAAAACGCACTTGGCCGCTTCCACCTTGGCGGGGATTTCGGCTTCGGCCGGGGGTGCGGCGTCGGCCTTGAAGCCGAGAGCGCAGAGCACTTCGGCGAGGCCGCGCGCTCGCGCTTCCTCACCCGGCGCCGCAGCAATCCAAAGCTCCGCCATCTGTCCCTCGCGCGACCATCTCAACCGAAACGAGGGCAGCGCCGTCAAGCGTCGGATTGGAACATTGCAGCGTCTTAAGCTATTGCCCGCGTTGCGGATTGTCGCCGGTCGCATTTCCCGCACGGGAGGCTGGGAAATTGCTGGCGAGGGTGTCGGCGTCCGGCCACATCGTTCGTCTTTGCAGGTATGAGGCCCTATCCGATGAAATACGCGCTCCTTTGCTACAATGACGAAGCCGCCGTCTTTTCCTGGACCAAGGAAGAGGACGAGGCCGTGATGGCGCGCCTCAATATCGTGCACGAAAAATGGGAGAAGGCCGGCAAGCTGAAGCCGTCGATCCGGCTGTTGCCGACGAGCGCTGCGACCACGTTGCGCAAGAAGGACAACGAAGTGCTCGACGGCCCCTACGCGGAGACCAAGGAGCAATTGCTCGGCTTCTACATCATCGACGTCGACAGCTTGGAAGAGGGTCTTGAGTTCGCGCGCGAACTGACGGCGGCCAATCCAGGGGGCGCCTACGAGCTGCGGCCGATCATGATCTACAACGAAGGCGCCCGCTAAGTGGGTGATCTCGCCTGGATCGATGCTGCGCTTGTGTCGGCGCGGCCCCAGGCGGTCGCGGCGCTGCTGCGTTATTTCCGCGATCTCGATCTGGCCGAGGAAGCGTTTCAGGACGCTTGCCTGCGCGCGCTGAAGAATTGGCCGACCAACGGCCCGCCACGCGATGCGGCCGCTTGGCTCATTATGGTGGGCCGCAACGCGGCGATCGATGTGACGCGGCGGCGGGCGAAGCAGACGGCGCTTCCCGATGAGGGGACGCTTTCCGATCTGAGCGACGTCGAAGAGGCGGTCGTTCAGCGGTTGGATGAAGCCGATTATCGCGACGACGTTTTGCGCTTGCTGTTTATCTGCTGCCACCCGGATTTGCCGGCGACGCAGCAAGTTGCATTGGCGTTGCGCATCGTGTCTGGGCTCAGCGTGCAACAGATCGCGCGTGCGTTTCTCGTCGGCGAAAGCGCGATGGAGCAGCGGATCACACGCGCCAAGGCGAAAGTCGCCGGCGCTGGCGTGCCGTTCGAGGCGCCGGGCGCTGCGGAACGCGCGGAGCGTTTGGCTTCGGTGATGGCGATGGTCTATCTCGTGTTCAACGAGGGCTATTCCGCTGCTGATCCCGCGAGCGACCGGGCCTCGTTGTGCGATGAAGCGATCCGGTTGGGACGTTTGCTTTTGCGTATGTATCCATCGGAGCCTGAACTGATGGGCTTACTTGCTTTGATGCTGTTGCAGCATTCGCGTTTGGCGGCGCGGTTTGATGCTGAGGGCAATCCGATTTTGTTGGACGATCAGGATCGCACGCTGTGGAAGCGTGCGCCGATCCAGGAAGGCTTGGCGCTGATCGATAAGGCGATGCGATCGCGCAAGCCTGGGCCTTATCAAATTCAAGCGGCGATTGCTGGGCTTCATGCCGTCGCCGATACGCCCGCTGAAACGGATTGGGCGGAGATCGATGGGCTCTACGCGGCGTTAGAACAACATTCTCCCTCTCCTGTGGTGACGCTCAATCGTGCGGTGGCGGTGTCGAAATTACGTGGGCCCGAAGCAGCGCTGGCTATGATAGCGCCGCTGGCGGAGCGGTTGGATAAGTATTTTTACTTTCACGGCATGCGCGGCGCGATGCTGAAGGAGTTGGGCCGCACGAAGGAAGCGCGAGAAGCCTTCAATCAAGCGATTGCGCTGGCGAACACGCCGGCGGAAGCGGCGCATATTCGTCAGCATCTGGATTCGCTCGCGCAGATAAAATGAACCGCTCTGTCGGTTCGCTGCGGGCTCGCTCGTCCTAGGTTCAGTCAAATGGAGACGAACATGACAAACTACGAACTCGCGATTGAACTCGAACTCGATGCGCCAGCGGAGAAATTGTTTCGCTGCTATGCGGAGCCGAATTTGCTAAAGCAATGGTTCGCACCGCGCCCATGGACAATCAAAAGCGTCGACAATGATTTTCGTCCCGGCGGCCGCAGTTCGTTTGTGATGGCCTCACCCGAGGGCGAGGAATATCCGAACGCGGGGCTCTATCTGGAGATCGTGCCGAACAAGAAGATCGTCTCGACCGATGCGGTGACGCCCGATTTCAAACCGGCGGGGCCTTTCATGATTGCGGAAATCACGTTCGAAGATCTCGGCAACGGCAAAACCAAATACCGCGCTGTTGCGCGGCACTGGACCGAAGAGACGATGAAGCAGCACGAGCAGATGGGCTTCAAGGAAGGCTGGACGCAAACGGCGCGGCAAATGGAAGAGCTGGCGAAGACGCTTTAATCTCTGCGCAAGAAAGCCGCGACCTTCTGTCCGTACATTGGGGGCGTCACTGTTGATCATAATCAAATCGCGATCGTGACGCCTCCGTCATCATGGCTCCGCTGTGAAAGCACAGGGGTAATCCATGATGAAGTTTGGGGCGGCCGCAGCAGCGGCCTTCGCGGCCTTAGCGCTGGCGACGCCCGCCAATGCGGGCATTCTTGACAATTTCCAGATCAAGGTCGGCGTCTCCGGCGTTCTGCCGGATGAGAGCGGCGACCCAATTCCGGTCGACATCTCCGACGAATGGGTGCCGTCGGCGCAGATCGAATATTTCTTCAACGATCACGTCTCGGCTGAATTGCTCTGTTGCGTTGCGACGCATGATGTGACGGCGTTGAATGGCACGATTGATCTCGGCGAAGTTTCGCACTTCCCGCCGACCGTGACGCTCAAATATCGTTGGACCGATTTCGGCGCGTTCGAGCCCTATGTCGGCGCCGGCGTCAATTTCACCACCTTCTACGACAGCAATCCGCCGTCGGGTTTGGACGTCGAGTATGATGACTCGTTTGGTCCGGCTTTGCAGATCGGCGCCGATTATCGCGTCGATGAGCATTGGTTCGTGAATTTCGACGTGCGCCGCATCTGGATCAACACGGACGTGACGATCTCGGGCGCGGTCAATGCGACGGATGAAGTCGATATCGACCCGTGGGTGGTCTCGACCTCGATCGGCTATCGCTTCTGAACCTTCACGGGGTGCGGGCGAGTCCTCTCCCTTCACGCACGGACCTGCATCTCTTCAGAAGTGATCTGGGGACGCGCGACGAAGTTTCGGCTTCGTCGCGCGTAGCCTTTTGGGCATGCGTCGGCGCCCCGCTTTGGCAGGGTGTGTGCGTTTGGCGATGTTGCGGCGTTTAGCTTGTGTCGGAGAAGGCGGGGCATCTGTGGCGCGTGTTGCGCGGGGGGCGTTTTCGCGAGGCGAAGTTTCGGCGGCAGCATGCGATCGGGCCTTAGGTGGTGGATATCGCGTGCGTGAGTTTGCATCTGGTGATGGAAGTCGATGGACCGTCGCATGGCGATGCGGAGCAGGCGGCGTTTGATGCCAAACGCACAGCTGGTCTCGAACGCTGGGGCGTGGCGCGGATCGCGAATGTCGATGTGTATGCCGGGGCGACGGGTTCTACGATTTTCTCTATCGCGCGCTTCAGCCGCCCGATGAGTTAGCGAATGCGCGGCAAACCTTGGTCAAAGTCTGAGCATCGGGAAGGTTGTATTTGAACTCATGTCTGTTGCGGTACGAGCGTCGTTGTCATTAAGGCCCCTTCCGCCGCCGTCCGCGATAGGGCGCTTTTGCCTTTCGCACCGTGGCGCCCGTCGCCGTTGCGCGATCGCCGTCGCGGTTTTCGCGCACGGCGTCGTTCGCGGCGGCGCTGATGGCGCTTTGCCTTGCTAGGGGATCGTCGGCGATGAGGAGTTCGGTGGTTTGGAGTTTTTTGATTTCGTCGCGCAGGCGTGCAGCGGTTTCGAATTCTAGATCGGCGGCCGCGTCTTTCATCTGCTTTTCGAGATCGGCGATGTAGGACTTGATGTTGTGGCCGATGAAGGGGGCGCTGTCTTCGCGGAGACCTTTGCCGCCGCGTTCTTTGAGGCCCGCGCCGCGTTTGAAGCTCATCGGATCGCGCGGATCGATGGTCAGGGAATCCTTTTCATAGACGCTGTCGAGGATGTCCTTGATGTGGGACTTGATGCTTTGCGGCGTGATGCCGTGTTCGAGATTGTAGGCGGCCTGCTTCTCGCGGCGGCGCGTGGTTTCAGCCATCGCGCGCTCCATCGAGCCGGTGATCTTGTCGGCGTAGAGGATGACCTTGCCGTCGACATTGCGGGCGGCGCGGCCGATGGTTTGCACGAGTGAGGTCTCGCTGCGCAGGAAGCCTTCCTTGTCGGCGTCGAGAATGGCGACGAGTCCGCATTCGGGAATGTCGAGGCCTTCGCGCAGCAAATTGATGCCGACCAGCACGTCGAAGGCCCCCAAGCGAAGATCGCGGATGATTTCGATGCGCTCGACAGTGTCGATGTCGGAGTGCATGTAGCGCACGCGCACGCCTTGCTCGTGCATGTATTCGGTCAAATCTTCGGCCATGCGCTTGGTGAGCACGGTGACGAGGGAGCGGAGATCCTTCTTCGCCGCTTCTTTCACCTCGGCGATGACGTCGTCGACTTGGCTGTGCCCATGCGCTTGCACCGGGCGCACTTCGACGGGCGGATCGATCAGGCCCGTGGGGCGGATGACTTGTTCGGCGAAGACGCCGCCGGTGCGTTCGAGCTCCCAGCCGCCTGGCGTGGCCGAGACGTGGATGCTTTGCGGACGCATCGCGTCCCATTCCTCGAACTTGAGCGGACGATTGTCCATGCACGAGGGCAGGCGGAAGCCGTAATCGGAGAGCGTCTTCTTGCGATTGAAGTCGCCGCGATACATGCCGCCGATTTGCGGAATGGTGACGTGGCTTTCGTCGGTGAAGACGAGCGCGTTGTTGGGGATGTATTCGAACATGGTCGGCGGCGGCTCGCCGGGTTTGCGGCCGGTGAGATAGCGGCTGTAATTCTCGATGCCGGCGCAGGAGCCGGTGGCCAGCATCATCTCCATGTCGAAATTCACGCGCTGTTCGAGGCGCTGCGCTTCGAGCAATTTGCCTTCGGCTTTGAATTGCGCGAGGCGGCCGTCGAGTTCGACTTTGATCTGCTCGACGGCCTGTTGCAGCGTCATTTTCGGCGTGACGTAGTGCGAATTGGCGTAAACTTTGACGGCCGGCAGCGCGCCGGTTTTGCGGCCGGTGAGCGGATCGAATTCGTCGATGGCTTCGAGTTCGTCGCCGAAGAACGAGAAGCGCCAGCAGCGATCGTCCAAGTGCGCAGGCCAGAGTTCGACGGTGTCGCCGCGGACGCGGAACATGCCGCGCGCAAAGCCCGCTTCGTTGCGCTTGTAATGCGTGGCGACGAGATTGCGGATCAGCTCCTGGCTGTCGATCATGTCGCCGGCTTTCACCGTGAACGTCATGCTCGTATAGGTCTCGACCGAGCCTATGCCATAAATGCAGCTGACGGAGGCGACGATGATGACGTCGTCGCGTTCGAGGATCGCGCGCGTGGCCGCGTGGCGCATGCGGTCGATCTGTTCGTTGATGTTGGATTCTTTCTCGATGTAGGTGTCGGTGCGCGGCACGTACGCTTCGGGTTGGTAATAATCGTAGTACGAGACGAAATACTCGACTGCGTTCTCGGGGAAGAATTGTTTGAACTCGCCATAGAGCTGGGCGGCGAGGGTCTTGTTCGGCGCAAGGATGAGTGCTGGGCGCTGCACCGTCTCGATCACCTTCGCCATGGTGAAGGTTTTGCCCGAGCCGGTGACGCCGAGCAGGACTTGGTCCTGGTCGTTGCGTTGCAGCCCTTCGACAAGTTCAGCGATCGCGGTCGGCTGATCCCCGGCGGGTTCGTAATCGCTGACCAGTTTGAAGCGCTTGCCGCCCTCCAGCTTCTCCCACGCGCGCTCCGGCCGATGCGGCATCCACATCGCGGCGGTCTTGTCGAAAACGGCCGGCGCTTCGGCGACTCCAGGAGGTGTGGGGCGAGAAGAGGGCATGACTTGGAATAATGGGCGCCCCGAAGGCCAAATTCCAGCCACGGATTGCGCGGACAGATTGTATGCTGCCATGTAAGAGAGCGCATGAGCGATTTGCGGGACGGATACATCGTTGGCACGGGCGTGTTTCTGCCGGGCGAGCCGGTTGGGAACGACGCGATGGAGGATCATCTGGGCCGCATTGCGGGCCGGGATTCCCTCTTCGGCAAGAAGGCGTTGCGCTGGAATGGCGTCGAGAGCCGCCATTACGCGATGCGCCCGGATGGCAGCGTGACGCACACATTGGCCCAGATGAGTGCAGAGGCGGTGCGCACGGCGCTGGATGCGGCGGGGCTTGAGCGGCGCGATCTTTCCATGCTGGCGAGTGCGGCGACGCAAGGCGATTATCTGGTGCCGGGCCATGCGTCGGCCGTGCACGCGGAATTGGGCGCGGGCGCGCTTGAGGTGGCGAGTTTTCAGAGCGTGTGCGGCTCGTCGCTAATGGCGGCGAAATCGGCTTGGCTTGCGGTGCGTGCGGGTGAGCACGATGTGGCGGCGGCGTGCGCGGGTGAGTTTTCGTCGCGCTGGTTTCGGCCGAGCTTCTATGAAGGCACGGCGCTCGTGGATGCGAAGGGGCGTCTGCGCGCGGAGGCGGATTTTCTGCGCTTCACGCTTTCCGATGGCGCCGGCGCGATCGTGGTGGAGCCGAAGCCGCGGCCGGGCGCGCTCAAGATCAATTTCATCGACATCGTCTCGCTCGCCGATCGTTTCGATCCGTGCATGTGGGCCGGCGCGCCGGTCGAGACACGCGCGGACATGGCGAGCGCATGGGCGCATGTGGGTCCGCGCGCGGCGCATGAAGCGGGCGCGATGGCGCTGCTGCAGGATTTCGAACTTCTGAAGAAGGTGATCCGCGCTTGGGTCGGCGCTTATCTGCAGAAGGTGGACGAGGGGCGGATCGTGCCGGCGGAGGTCGATCATTGCCTAGTGCATTATTCGGCGAAATCGCTGCGCGCTGAGATCGTGTCGCTGTTGGAAAACACTGCGGGCATGGTGCCGGAAGAGAAATGGTTCTCGGTGTTGCGTGAGGTTGGCAATGTCGGCTCGGCCTCGATCTGGGTGATGCTGGATCGCTTGGTGCGGAGCAGGCGCGTGCAGCCGGGGCAGAAGATTTTGTGCGTAGTGCCGGAGAGCGGGCGTGCGCTGGTCGGCTTTATGATGCTGGAGGCGGTGTGATGTCTGATGCTGCGTCCGATGTGCTGCGCAAGCTCACCATCGTGTTCACCGAATTTGAAGGCCGCCTCGAGCAAACGCATTTGATCCGCAAGCTCACGCGCGGGCGGTTCGAATTGGCGGATTACCAGGCGTTTCTCATTCAATTGCGTCAGCAGGTGAAGGATGGCGCGCTCTGGATGTCACGCGCGGCGTCGAATATCGATGAAGCGCACTTGGAATTGCGCTCGGCTTTGATGCGCCATGCTGTGACGGAGCATCGCGATTTTCGTTTGCTGGAAGCGGATTTCATCGCCAGCGGCGGCGACGCGACGATCATTCGTAGCGCGGAGAAGAATGTCGGCTCCGAAGCGCTGTCGGCCTGGATGTTTCATGAGGCGAGCAAGCCGAACCCGTTTGGTTTGCTGGGCGCGATGTGGATCATCGAAGGCTTGGGCTCGATCAAGGCGCAGGAATGGGGCCGGCGCGTGAAAGATACGCTTGCGCTGCCCGATGAAGCGGTGCGCTTCCTGCTTTATCATGGCGAGAACGACGCCGCGCACATCGAGGAATTCAAAGACATGCTGGCGATGGTGTTGCCGGACGACGCGGTGGCCGCGCGCATCGTGAAGACGGCGCAAGTGACGGCGCGGCTTTATGCGCTGCAGATCGAGGAAATTCTGCCGTGATGGGCGCAACGCTCGATCTCAGCACCTACGATCCGGACGATCCTGATCCGTGGCTGGCGCTGCATCTGGATCAGAGCATGCCGATCGATCCGGAGGCGAAGGCGGCGTTGTTGCGCGGCGCTGCATCGTGGTCGCGGCGCTGGATGTTCAACATCATCCGGCCGTTCGTGTTCGTGTTCTTCCTGCTGGTGAAGATTCTACGCGGGCTTTCGCCGCGCTATCCCAATCTGAACGGCCTGCTGCACAAGACGATCCATTGGGGCCTAAAGACATTCGCGACGCCCGACGCGAATTTGCTGATCGTGCGCCATTTCAATATCGGTACGGAGCTGTTGGCCTTCATTAAGGCGAATGCTGGCGATGTTGAGATCAACACCGTGCCGCTGCGGCCGCGCACGCTGAAGGATTTGGAAGACAACGTCTTCCTGCAGCACGATCTCAACGTCTTCAATTTCGTGATCCAACTGAACGCGAGCCTGCGTAAGCAAGGCCGCGATCTTATGCCGGTCGACCGGCCGGACTTTTCGATGATCTCGGACGAGCCGTTCAAGATTCCGCGCACCAAGAAGGGCTGGCTCAATTTCGTCGACGTGCAGACGGCGGTGGAGGTTTACACGCCGCTCTATGCGCTCATGCTGCCGCGCTCGGATTTCATCCGCGCCTCAAACTCGCTGCAGCTCGATGAAGTGGTGGCGATCTATATCGGCAAGATCCTGGGCACGGATTATCACCTGTCTTTCATCAAGAACGGCCACCCGCTGGTGCCGCTCTCGACCATGCAGGCCGGGTTCCGGCTGATGCTGCATGGGTTGGATTGTGAGGCGCTGCACGGCTGGCTGCGCCTGATGAAGCGCCGCCAGGCCGCCGGGCTGCCGATGGACCCGCGCGCGCGGGTTTAGCTCGCGCGCCGCACGCGGTGGCCGGCGCCGCCGCGTGACGAGGTGAGCATAAAGGTTCCCAGAGCGGCTTGGCGGATGGTCACGGTGTCGCCGACGCGGACATTGGCGGCGCGCTCGGCCTCGACCTGGTCCCAGGACTGACCATTGGACAGGACAAAGCGGCGGCGCTCACGCGAGGCGCCGCTCACATCCACGACTTGCGCCTGGATTTCCTCGATGCCGCCACGCTCGCCGTTGGAGCCCGGTAGAAGACGGCTGAGATTGGGCAGGCTGAAGCCGAAGGATTCGCGATCGAGCGATTCGGCCTGTTCGCGATCGATGGTGACGATCTGGCCTTGGGTTTGCGCCGTCCGCAATCGACCGACCGCAGAATCGTAGCAGGCGAGACGCTGCGTATCGTCCTCGATTTCGGCGCAGCGGAACGCATCGGTCAGGATTTCCGGCGCCTCCGGGCGTGACGTCTGTGCGACAGCCATCGGCGCGCTGATCAGGAGAAAAGTCGCCGCAATTATCCCCAGACGCGTCATGCCCAACTCCCACCGGATACCGCTGATTTCGTTATACTCTAAGGCTCTGTTTGGGCCTTGCACAGTCTGGCTCCCGCTTGGCGCCGTTTGCCTGGGCGCCGTGCTCGCTTTGAGACCAAAAGGCCACACTGAGCGACCAGCAACCGATCCAAGGCGGAAATTTGGCCGAACGCTATTTGACCTGGGCCAAAATGTGTCGTTAGCGTTCCGGCCAGCATGGCGGAGGTGAGCCCGAATGATCGTTCGGGCAGTCCCTGGGGGGACGGCAAGCTTCCGTGAGCCGCCGAGCGATTGTCTCTCGGTCTTTTGAAATAGGTCGTGGCGCCGGGAGGCGGCACTTCTTGGGGGTTCTTAGGATGTCAAAAAAGACACAGTCCGGTAATCGGCGGTCGCTGTTTGCTGGCGCGTCGGTTCTTGCCGCCGCTGCTGCCGCTCTGACGGCCACGCCGGCGGTTGCGCAAGATGAAGAAGAAGAAGCGATCGTCGTCACCGGCTCGCGCATTGCCCGTCAGGACTATGTGGCGAACAGCCCGATTGTGACGGTTGGCCAAGAAGCGCTGGAAATTTCGGGCGCGCAAACGGTCGACACGCTGATTAACCAGCTCCCGCAATTCGCGCCGGGCATCAACCAAAGCGCCAACAACCCGTCGAACGGCGGTCAGGCGAACATCCAGCTGCGTGGCCTCGGCGCCAACCGTACGCTGGTGCTGTTGAACGGCCGCCGCGTCGTTCCGTCGAACTCGACCACGACCGTCGACGTGAACGTTCTGCCAGCTCAGCTCGTCGGCAACATCGAAGTTGTGACCGGCGGCGCCTCGGCTGCTTACGGTTCGGACGCCGTCGGGGGCGTCGTGAACTTCCAACTCCGTGAATTCGAAGGCTTCGAAATCAGCGCTCAGTACGGCATCTCGGAAGAGAGCGACGGCGAGCAGAACTCGATTTCGGCGGCTCTCGGCGGTGAATTCGACGGCGGCCGCGGCCGCGCGATGTTCATGGCCAGCTGGGACCAACGCGAAGTCATTTACAACGCCGCCCGTGACTTTGCTGCGTTCTCCGGCCCGTCGGGCGCCAGCCCGCTCGGCAACACGGTGTTCGAAGCGACCAACGCGCCGCTCGAAGCTACGGTTGACGCTACGGTTGGCACCTCGCTCCTGGCGACCAACAACCTGGAAACCTTCGGCTTCAACCAAGACGGCACGCTGTTCTCCTATTCGAACCGCGTTGGCTTCAACAGCCCGGGCGGCATCGGCTTCGACGGCAACAATGCGGCCGTCTATCCGGGCAGCCCGATCGCCAGCGCCGACTTCGCGTACACGACCGGCTTCCTGAACTACATGGTTCTGCCGCTTGAGCGTTGGAACGCGTTCTCGTCTGTCGAGTACGACATCAACCCGAACCTCACGGCGTTCGGCGAATTCCTCTACACGCAATACACTTCCGCGAACGAGTTGGCGGCGACGCCTGCGGCAGCCGGCACCGGCTTCCGCGTGCCAACCACCAACCCGTTTATTCCGGCTGAACTCGCCACCCTGTTGGCGAGCCGCCCGACCCCGGGCGGCACGTTCCGTCTCGACAAGCGCTTCACGGCGCTCGGCGGTCGCAACGCGGAAGAACGCTACAACGTTTCGCAAACGACGTTCGGCCTGCGTGGTGATCTGACGGAAGAGTGGACGTTCGACGTCTACGCGTCGTACGGCCGTATGGACCGTGACACGATTCAAACGGGCAACGTCTCGCGCGGTGCGGTTCAACGTCTGTTGAGCGCGGCCGATGGCGGCGCTTCGCTCTGCACCGGCGGCTTCAACCCGTTCGGCGACCAGGCTCTGTCGCAATCGTGCGTCAACTACATCGGCCGCACGTCGAAGAACGTCTCGGTCTATGAACAGCGCAACGTGGAAGCCACCATCCAAGGCTCGCTCTTCGAGCTGCCGGCTGGTGAAATCCAAGTCGCTCTCGGCGCTGGCTATCGCGAAGACTCCTTCGAATTCATCCCGGACGGCTCGCTGTCCGCGGCGATTTCGTTCCAGCCCACCGGTTGCGGCGCGGCGACCAACCCGTGCTTGACCGGCAACGATGTCGCCGGCTTCAACCCGGCCAACCCGCTCGCGGGCGGCACGGACGTGTTTGAACTGTTCGGCGAAATCCTCATCCCGGTTATCCGCGACGTGCCGCTCGCCGAAGAAGTCAACTTCACGCTCGGCTATCGCGTGTCGGATTACAGCACGGTCGGCCAAGTCGAGAGCTACAAGGGCGACGTGGACTGGACAATGTTCGATGGTCTCCGCTTCCGTGGCGGCATCCAACGCGCCGTTCGCGCACCGTCGGTCGGTGAGTTGTTCGCCATCCCGACGCTCGGCTTCCCGTCCATCGGCAACCCGCTTGCCGCCGGCGTGCCGGCGTTCAGCGGCGACCCGTGCGACTCCCGCAGCGCATATCGTTCGGTCACAGCGCCTGCCGGCGTGGGCGACCAAGCGGCCGCGAGCAACACCGACATCGAAAACCTCTGCGTCGCCCTCGGCGTCCCATTGGCTGCGATCAACTCGTACACCTTCACCAACAACCAGATTCCTGCCGTCAGCGGCGGCAACCCGGACCTGTTGGAAGAAACGGCTGACACGTGGAACGCCGGTTTCGTCTTCACCCCGCGCTTCGATGGTCTGCTCGAGAACCTCTCGGTCTCGGTCGACTATTGGAACATCGAGATTGAAGGCATCATCGGCACGGTTGGCGTCGGCACGGCGCTTGACCAATGCTTCAACAGGAACGGCACCTCGAACCCGACTTACGACTCGAACAACTTCTTCTGCCAGCTGTTCACGCGTGACGCTGGCACCGGCCAAATGACCGACTACGCAGCCAGCAACCAGAATCTCGGCGGTCTCCGCACCAGCGGCGTCGATATCTCGCTTGATTGGTCGCATGAAGTGGGCCCGGGCGATCTGGGTCTCAACTGGATCGGCAGCTGGCTGGAAGAATCCACCAACCAACCGCTTCCGGGCGGTCAGTGGATCGACACCACGGGCACGATCGCGAACACGGTCGCTTCGGCTGCGCCGGAGTGGAAGTGGACGGGTACGCTGTCCTACGCCGTTGGCCCGTTCTCGGTCGCCGGTCGTATGCAGTGGATCGATGAGATGCAAAACTTCAACGTTGCGTCTCAGCAGATCCCGCAAACCACGTACTACGACCTGCTCGGCAATTGGGACGTGACCGACTACCTGACGCTCCGCGCAGGTGTGAACAACGTCACGAACGAAGAGCCGCCGGTTTATACGACGGGTGTGCAGGCGAACACGGACCCGGCGACGTACGACGTCGTTGGTCGCCGCTTCTTCGTCGGCCTTCGCGCGCGCTTCTAATGTGCAAGGGCGGGCTGAGACGGGTTTCTCGTCTCAGCCCTGCTCGAACAGTGGAAGACAAGTTCAGGGACAGACCTTCGGGTCTGTCCCTTTTCTTTTGCGCGTGGGTTTTGAGCGCCGGAGCCCTTACAGGCACATCGTCGGAAGCATGCAGATTCCGCGTTGAAGCTGCGCGCTTCGATTCTTGAAGCGCGCGGAATTATGCCGGCGAGGGCGTCTGCACCCCGGACGCGAGCGCGACTAATCGGGAACGATGTCCAGCGCGAACGTCATGCGCACGCCGTCGCCGCTGAACGGAATGGTGCCGTGCCACATGTAGGACGGAAATAGCGCGATGCTCCCGACGTGCGGCTGGATGAAATGCTCGGCTGGGCAGGGGGGACGTGTTGGCGCGCCAGGCTCGCCAAACTTGATCCAGCCTTCTTTGCCCGGCGCATCGACGGGGAGCGAAAGGTAGCAGGCCGAGGAGAGCCAGCCTTCGGAATGCACGTGGTTGATATGCACGCCGCCGCTCTTCATGCGGATCGACCAGATGCCTTTGATCGCATGGCGCCCGGTGTTGCGAGCGCGCAAGGGATCGGGGCCTGCGCCAAGGCGTTGCATGTAGGCTTGGATTGGCGTGTCGAGGGCGATCGGCAATGCGCGAAGCGCTGGCGCGTCGCTGTCGAGGATTGATGTCGCCTGCGTGCCGCGCTTGATCGATTGATTAAATGGATGCGCCTTGGCGCGATGCAACGCTTCAAGCGCCGCGCTTAAATCGCGCAGGTAAGCGTCGAGCGTGTCCCAGCCGGCTGGCACGCCAAGCTTGAAGGCGGCGACGAAGGCGTCGAAATCGTAGAGCGCGCGATAACGCGGATCGCCCAGGAGGCGCCACGCGGTCGCTTCCAATGCGATCGCGTGTTGGTTGCCCGGCGCGGATTGGCGCAGTCTTTCGATGGCGGGCAGGGCGCGCTCTGACGCCCCCACCGCAAAGCAGGCGCTCGCGAAGGCCACGGCGCTGACGGCTGAGTCTGGCGCGAGGCGGTAGGCGGTTTCGCTCAATCTCAACGAGGCGTCAGGCTCGCCCAGTTCGAGCGTGATCTGGGCGAGCGCGGTCAAGATGCGAGGATCGCCGGGATTGTGCTTGGCGAGCATCAGTAGGCTTTCGCGCGCTTGTGCTTTCTCGCCGGCATTGTCTTGAATTTGCGCCCGCATCAGCTGCAGCACGATGTCCGCAGGCGCTGCGCCAAGGGCGGCGTCAATGTCCGCCAAACTTCCACGCAAATCATCGCCCGACATCCAGCGCAATTGCGCGAGCTCGCGCAGCGCGTCGTAATAGAGCGGGCGCCGCCGCAAGGTTTCGCGGAACGCCTTTTCCGCTTCACCCCACTGGCCGTTCTCGACCAGCGCGCGGGCGAAGACGAGCCAGGTTTCGGGGGCGTCGCCACCTTTGGCGAACGCGGCGCGGACATGCTGTTCCGCCGCCTTCCAGAAACCAGCGTCGCCAAGACCTGCCGCAAAATTGTGCTCCGCGACGGCGCTGGTGGGGCGGTCGGCGACTGCTTGCTCGCGGCGCAAGATATCCTGAGCGACGACTGAGGGAATTCGTCGCCGGCGCAGTTCCGCAACGAGGGGGACGACTTCAGTCATTCATCCGCCGGACGCAGGCGTTCGTATTGTTTGAGTTGATAGCAGGCCGTGGCACGGGCTAAACGGGTAAGACATCTGCAGCAAAAGTCGAGCAGCCAATGGTTAGCGTAAGAAACCTACGCCTCTTCGTGATGACCCTATTCATGTGCGCGATGGCGCCGGTTGCGTTCGCGCAAACGCGCACGCCGCTGCCGCTGGAGACGCTGACGCGCGAGCCGTTCCTGTCGCAAGTCCAGCTCTCGCCTGACGGTGAGCACATGGCGGCGTTGTCCAGCCTCGATGGCGAGACCACGCAGATCGCGATTTGGCGCACTGGCGCGCTCAACGAAAATCCGCGTCGCTTTGGCATTGGCGGCGCCGCTGCGCGCCAGAATGTGGACTTCTCGTCAATCCAATGGGTCTCGAACGATCGCCTGCTGGTGCTGATGCAACAGCCGGTGCGCGTGGGGTCGGGCAGCGAAGGCCGATTCTACACAGCCATGGCGCGTTTCGTGAACCTTGATGGCTCACAATGGATTGAGCCGCTCGCGCAGGGCGGACGCCGCACCGAGATGGAGCGTTTCGCCGACAAATTCTTGTCGGTGCAATTGATCGATACGCTGCCGCGCGAGCCCAATCACGTTCTGATGCTGCGCTCGACGATGGATGAAGACGCGATTTATCGTGTCGATGTTCGCACGGGTCGCGGCGAAGTGGTGCAACGCATCAGCTCGCGCGAAGGCATTCTGCCGATCGTGGATTCCGCCGGCCGCGTGCGTTTGAAGCAGACGATCGATTTCGTCGACGGCGATTGGACGATCGGTTTCGAAATCGCTGACGCCAACGGTACGTGGCAACGTCACGACGCGCTGACCTACACGGCGCGCGCGCGTCGCGGCCTCACGGCGCTTGGTTTTGATCCACAAAACGAAGACATCGTGGTCTTCCTCGACGACCAGAACCGCGACCTCGCTTACGTTCGCGGCTACAGCATTTCGCAGCGCGCGTTTGTCGAGGACATGTTCCAGCATCCGCAATACGAAGCGTCCGGTGTGATCATGGATCGCCCGGGCCTCGTGCCGGCCAGCATTGTTGGTTTCCGTTATAATGGCGATGCGGAGCGTTCGTTCTATACGGATCCGACCTATCGCGCTTTGGCGGAGAGCATTGAGCGCCGCCTGCCTGGCCGCATCGTCCGCATCGGGCCGCGCAACGGTCGCTATCGCATTATTGCGACGTCGAGCTCGCGTCATGCGCCGGCTTATTATCTGCTGACGGATGAGACGAACCTCACATCGCTTGGCGATTCAGTGCCGGGTGTGCCGAGTAACGGTCTCGCGGAAACGCAGCTGGTTTATTACAACGCGCGCGATGGCCTGCGCATTCCGGCGTTCTTGACGCTGCCGCTGGGCTATCGTCCGGGCGTTGATGCGCCGTTGCCGACGATCATCCAACCGCACGGGGGTCCGTGGGGCCGGAACGAAGCGGATTGGGGCGGCGGCGATATTCCTGTCACGCAATATTTCGCATCGCGCGGCTTTGCGGTGCTGCAACCGCAATTCCGCGGCTCGACGGGTTTCGGCAACGCGCTCTGGCGCGCCGGCGACGGCGAGTGGGGCCAGAAGATGCAGGACGACAAGGACGACGGTCTTGCCTGGCTCGTGGAGCAGGGCATCGCCGACCCGAACCGCGCGATGATCTACGGCTTCTCGTATGGCGGCTTTGCGGCCATCGCAGCGACCGTGCGTCCGAATCCGCCCTATCGCTGTGCAATTTCGGGCGCGGGCGTTGCGAGCTTGCAGCGTCTGGGCACATTGTGGAGCAGCAACCGCGTGCAGCGTCAGCTGCAGGGCACAACGGTGCGGGGTATGGACCCGCTCGAAAACGCCTCACGCGCGAGCATTCCAATTCTGCTTTATCACGGCGACTACGACACGGCGGCCGACATCTGGCACTCGGAGCGCTTTGCTGCGGCCTTGCGCTCTAACAACAAGCCGCACGAGTTCGTGGTGATTCCAGAAATGCCGCACGGTGCGGTAAATCCGGAGATGCGCCGTCGCGAGTTCCAACTCGTGGAGGACTTCATTCGCGGAACTTGCGGTATTTCCTACTGAAGTTTCGCCAAGAACGCCTAATCGGCAGACAAAGGCGCCCCCACATCGGTCTCCGGTGTGGGGGTTTTGTCACTTAATCGACGGGTGACGTTCAAACTTTGGTCACAGTTGTTGACGCCGCGCCTTTGGCCCCTCTAGCGTGGCCGCCTCGCGTACTGTTGAGGGTGCAGGGGTTCATTTATGTCGAAATCCAAGAAGAGTTTCTTCAAGAACTCTGTTGCTTTGGCGATGCTTGCTGGCGTCATGACCACGGGTCAGGCGTTCGCTCAGAACCAAACGACTGAGGAAGAAGCCGAAGAAGAAGAAGCCATTGTTGTTACGGGTTCGCGCATTCGCAGCGAATTCAACTCGGCTTCGCCAATCCAAGTCATCACCACCGATGCAGCGTCGCTGGCAGGCGTCACTGACACGGGCGACATGGTGCAGAGCTCGTCGCTCGCGGCCGGTTCGCCGCAGATCGACGCCACCATTTCGAGCGCCTTCGTCACCGACGGCGGCCCTGGCGCGCAAACGATCTCGCTGCGCGGCCTTGGCGCCAACCGCACGCTCGTTCTGCTGAATGGCCGCCGCGCTGGCCCTGCCGGTACGCGTGGCGCCGTTTCGGCGTTCGACTTGAACGTTCTCCCGCTCTCGATGATCGACCGTGTCGAAATCCTGAAGGACGGCGCATCCTCGATCTACGGTTCGGACGCCGTCGCCGGCGTTGTGAACATCATCACCCGCGACGATCTCGATGGCGGCGCGGCCACGCTGCGCTACTCCCTGCCGGAAGAAGACGGCGGCTCGGAAATCGCCGGCGACATCACCTGGGGCACCACGTTCGATCGCGGCTATTTCAACGTCTCGGTCGATTATTACCTGCAAGAAGAAACGCTTGCTGGTCAGCGCGACTACACCAATTGCGCCGTGGACCGCACCTGGGACGTGGCCACGGGCCTGCGTAACGACGTGATCGACTTGCGTACGGGCGAGCGCGCGTGCCGCAACAACGTCCGCACCGGCCTTGTTTGGCTCTATGACTATTCGGGCTCGGGCAATCTGCAGCGCGGCGTCGGCGCCAACTTCATCCAATACGACCCGACCGGTCAGATTGGTGTGGTGAACCCGGGTTCGATCTTCCCGACCCCTGGCGGCCCTGCAGAGCCAGGCGCTCCGGCGAATTGGTTCCAGGTTGACTACAACCGCGCCAGCCTTGGTCTGAACAACTCGAACTCACCGTTCGAGCAGAACTCGTCGGTCGTGCCGGAAATCGAACGCGCCACGTTCTTCACGAACGCTGGTTTCGACATCACGCCGCGCATCGAAGCGTACGCTGAAGTGCTGATGAACCGTCGCGAAACGGCGGTGAATGGCTTCCGCCAAGTCTGGACTTACCTCTACAGCTACGATTTGGGTGACTCGTTGAACCCGGGCTGGACGGGCATCACGGTGCTCAGCCCGACGCCGACCACGGATCACGCTGACGCGTCGCAACGCGTCGACTACATGCGCGCGGTTGCGGGCGTTCGCGGTGATTTCGACGGCTGGTTGAGCAATGTGAACTGGGACATCTACTTCCAGCACAGCCTCTCCGACGCCGAATACACCAATGATCGCATCCTCGCGGACGCTGTGTACTCGGCCGATGGTCGTAGCGATTTCGGCACGACGGGCCTGTTCAACGCGAACTCGATCCCGCGTCCGACCGCATCG
Organism: Vitreimonas flagellata; assembly: GCF_004634425.1. Classification (NCBI taxonomy): domain Bacteria; kingdom Pseudomonadati; phylum Pseudomonadota; class Alphaproteobacteria; order Hyphomonadales; family Hyphomonadaceae; genus Vitreimonas; species Vitreimonas flagellata. The sequence goes on from NZ_SBJL01000003.1 coordinate 166,613, forward strand.
TGCGTCGGCTACAATACGCCGATCTCGAACCGTCCTTGCGTGGACGTCGACTGGATGTCGGCGAACCTGATGTACGGCGGTGGTTTCTCCGCTGAGGAAGAAGCATTCCTCTACGGCGTTGAAACCGGCACGACCGAATACACGCAGACCTACGTCGAAGCGTCGATCGGAACAGACTTGTTCACGATGCCGGCCGGCAACGTGGCGGCAGTGCTCGGCGCAGTGATGCGTCAAGACGAACTGACCGACACGCCCGGCGAGATCACACTCGCTGGCAACGCGTGGGGCTCTTCGGCTTCGGGCATCACCCAAGGCGACGACACGACGACTGAAGTGTTCGGCGAATTGGCCATCCCGCTGCTGCGCGGGACTGAAGCCGGCGATCTCGAGGTCTCACTCTCGGGCCGCTACACGGACGTTGAATCGTTCGGCGAGGAATCCACCTACAAGTTCGGCGTCACCTGGCGTCCGAACTCGGAATTCCTTGTGCGCTTCACGCAAGGTACATCGTTCCGCGCTCCGGCGTTGTTCGAACTGTATCTGAACGGCGAAAGCTCCTTCGTGGGCCAACGCGCGGTCGATCCGTGCATCAACTGGGCGCAAAACCTGATCGACGGCGTGATCAGCCAACGTATCGCTGATAACTGCAACGCTGACGGCGTTCCGGGTAACTGGACGGGTGCTGGCTCGTCGGCGACGTCGTTCCGGAGTGGCGGCGCGGGCCTGTTGCAGGCGGAAACATCCGAGGCGCAGGTTCTGGGTCTCGTGTGGACGCCGAACTTCGCCAACCTCAGCGTTGCGGTCGATTACTTCGAGATCGAGGTCGAAAACGAAATCGCAGCGCTTGGTCCGGCTGCCATCGTGTTCGGCTGCTACAATTCGCTGAGCTTCCCGACAGATCCGCTCTGCGGCTTGTTCAATCGTGTTGGCGGCGGCGGCGCGAACCAGTACCTGATCGAGAACATCAATAACTCGTTCCTGAACATCAACTCGCAGGTCAACCGCGGCCTCGATTTGACGGCGCAATATGGTCACGAGTTCTCGTTCGGCGATCTGACGCTGGCGGCGCAAGCCACTTGGCAGTTCGAAGACACGCTCGAGCTGTTTGATGGTACGGGTCAGGACAATAACGGCCGCAACGGCGATCCTGACTTCGTCGGCAATCTCGATGCGCAATTCGAGCACGGCGATTGGACGTTCTTCTGGCGCACCCAATTCATCGGGCACGCGTCGGATATCGACACCATCCCGGATACGAACGGCGCGGGCACGATCCGTTACGACATCGACCAGGAGTTCATCACGTATCACTCGGCGTCGATCAGCCGTGACTTCGATCGCTGGGGCATCGTGCTTGGCTTGGCCAACCTGACCAACCAAGAGCCGCCCCAAGTGACGACCATCGGCGCCGCGGGCCAAAGCAATTTGGGCCCATCGCTGCTGGCTTCGCAGTATGACTATGTCGGTCGCCGCTTGTTCTTGCGCGTCTCGCGCGATTTCTAAAAGCGGTTAACGACCTGAAACTGATGGCGGTGCAGCTTGGCTGCACCGCCATTTTCATGTTTGGGTGTCGGCGAACGGAAGCGACGAACGACGATGGTGCAGACAGTTAGAATTAGTCTCGATCGGGACAATCTGAACGAAGAGGGCGCGCGTTTTGCGAAGGCGCCGCTGGCGAAGCCTGTTTTGCTGAACAGCGTGCCCAAGTGCGGTACGCACCTGATCCGCAACATTGTACGCATGTTTGTGCTGCCTGAGCAGCAATACGATCGCGACTTCCTGCAGCACGCGATCCTGCTCATGCATCGCGGCGCGCTCGATCCGGCCAAGCCGCAGCTGAGCTGGGGCCATCTGTTTTTCTCGGATGTCGCCGCCGTGTTGCTGCGCGATGTGAACCACATCGTGTTGGTGCGTGATCCCTATGATTGGGTGCTGGCGCGCACGCGGTTTTTTCTGTCCGAACAATTCAACGGCAATTTGAACCACATCAAGAATGGCGCGGCGGGCGTCCGCGAGGTGATGAACCTCATGATTTTCGGCGCGCTCGATAAAGCGCCGTCGCTAGCCGACATCTTCAATTTCAACGGCGTCGCTTGGCTCGGCGCCGGCGCGCATGTGATGCGCTATGAAGACATCATCAAGCACCTGAAGGCCATCGAAACGCCCGCGGCCGAGGCGTTCTTCCGCGATCTGATTTGCACCAAGGCGGGCATCACGGAATGGCCGGAGGATTGGAAGGAGCGGGTGCTGATCGGCTCTGACCGCAAACACAGCGGCACCGCCCGCGAGCATCTGCGCCATGACATCGAAGTGCCGGAGGTGCTGCCCGACATGCAGAAGCGGCTGGTGGATTACCACGCGCCGGGCCTGCGCCAGATCCTGGGCTATGCCTGATCTGGGCGATCGGGGCGGCGCGCGGGATCGCGCTGCCATAGCCGGTCCAAAAGCGGGCGTTTCGGGCTGAAAGGGCGGGTCAGCCACCTTGACGCCCATGGGGCCCGCCAGTATGTGTCGCCCCTCATTCGGAACGGCTGCGGTCCCAAGCGTACGAACCGCCCCGCCGATTGGCTTTATCTAAGGCGCGCCACCTGGCGGTTCCCGGAAAAGGGCCCGCTTGGCGCGCTGTTCGAGTTTGAAAGTACGGAACGGAAGAGGCGAATGCCGACGATTAATCAGCTGATCCGCAAGCCGCGGTCCCCGAAGCCCGAGCGCAATAAGTCGCCGGCTCTTAAGGCCAGTCCGCAGCGTCGCGGCGTCTGCACGCGCGTTTACACCACGACCCCGAAGAAACCGAACTCGGCGCTTCGTAAGGTCGCCAAGGTCCGTCTCACCACCGGCATCGAAGCCGTGTGCTACATTCCGGGCGAAGGCCACAATCTGCAGGAGCACTCCGTGGTGCTCATCCGCGGCGGCCGCGTGAAGGACTTGCCGGGCGTTCGCTATCACATCCTGCGTGGTGTGCTCGATACCCAAGGCGTCAAAGACCGCCGCAAGCGCCGCTCGCTCTATGGCGCGAAACGACCGAAGTAAGGAAGAGATCAGATGTCCCGCCGTCACCGCGCCGAGCCGCGTCAAGTTCTGCCAGATCCCGTTTATGGCGATATCGTTCTGACCAAGTTCATGAACTACATCATGTACGAAGGTAAGAAGTCAGCCGCCGAGCAGATCGTCTATGGCGCGTTCGAAACCGTCGAAAAGAAGCTGAAGCGCCCGTCGATCGAAGCGTTCCACGATGCGTTGGCCAACGTCGCGCCGGCGATCGAGGTGCGTTCGCGTCGCGTCGGCGGCGCCACGTATCAGGTGCCGGTTGAAGTTCGCCCGGAGCGCCGTCAAGCGCTGGCGATCCGTTGGCTGGTTGGCGCTGCGCGCGCCCGCAACGAAAATACGATGCAAGAACGTCTGGCCGGCGAAATCCAAGACGCCGCCAACAATCGCGGCAACGCCGTGAAGAAGCGCGAAGACACGCACCGCATGGCGGAAGCGAACCGCGCCTTCTCGCACTATCGCTGGTAATCAGCTTAATCGCCGGCACGCGCCGGCTTTAGAGACCGCCGTTCCCCTGGGACGGCGGTCTAAACACGGACAGAATTGTCATGCCACGCCAGTATAAAATCGAAGATTATCGCAACTTCGGCATCATGGCCCACATCGATGCGGGCAAGACGACGACGACCGAGCGGATTCTCTTCTACTCCGGCAAGAGCCACAAGATTGGCGAAGTCCACGATGGCGCGGCCACGATGGACTGGATGGAGCAGGAGCAAGAGCGCGGCATCACCATTACGTCGGCTGCAACGACGACGTTCTGGAACGGCAAGCGCCTCAACATCATCGACACGCCCGGCCACGTCGATTTCACCATCGAAGTTGAGCGCAGCTTGCGCGTGCTCGACGGCGCTGTCGTCGTGCTCGACGGCAACCAAGGTGTTGAGCCGCAGACCGAAACCGTTTGGCGCCAAGGCGACAAGTACAAGGTTCCGCGGATCATCTTCGCGAACAAAATGGATAAGACCGGCGCTGACTTCTACATGTGCGTAGAAGACATCAAGAAGCGCTTGGGCGCGCGCCCGGTGCCGATGCAGCTGCCGATCGGCATCGAGTCGGGCTTCAAGGGCCTCGTCGATCTCGTCGAGATGAAAGCCATCATTTGGCAGGATGAAAGCCTCGGCGCGAAGTTCGACATCGTCGAGATTCCGGACGACATGAAGGAGAAGGCCGCCGAGTATCGCGCGGCGCTGGTCGAAGCCGCCGTCGAAATGGACGACGACGTGATGGCCGCGTACCTTGACGGCCAAGAGCCGGACACGGCGACGCTGAAGCGTCTCATCCGCTTGGCCGTGTTGAAGGCCGCTTGGTATCCGATGTTCCTGGGCTCGGCGTTCAAGAACAAGGGCGTGCAGCCGCTGCTCGACGCCGTTGTCGATTATCTCCCGAACCCGCTCGACCGTCCCGCCATCAAGGGCGTCGACATGGACGATCCGGAAAAAGAACTCACGCGTCCGTCGAGCGACAGCGAACCGCTTTCGCTGCTGGCGTTTAAGATCATGGACGACCCGTTCGTCGGCACGATCACGTTCTGCCGCATCTATTCGGGTGTGTTGAACGCGGGCGACGCGCTGCTGAACTCGACGCGCGACAAGAAAGAGCGCGCCGGCCGTATGCTGCTGATGCACGCCAACAACCGCGAAGACATCAAGGAAGCCTTCGCCGGCGACATCGTCGCACTTGGCGGTTTGAAGGAAGTCCGCACCGGCGACACGCTGTGCGATCCGAACAAGCCGGTCATCCTTGAGCGTATGGAATTCCCGGAGCCGGTTATCGAAGTGGCCGTTGAGCCGAAGTCGAAAGCCGACCAGGAAAAGCTGGGCGTTGCGTTGCAGAAGCTCGCCGCGGAAGATCCGTCCTTCCGCGTGTCGACCGATCAGGAATCGGGTCAGACCATCCTCAAGGGGATGGGCGAACTCCACCTGGACATCAAGATCGACATTCTGCGTCGTACGTACAAAGTCGAAGCCAATGTCGGCGCGCCGCAGGTTGCGTATCGCGAGAAGCTCGGCAAAGCCGCGACCATTCTCTACACGCACAAGAAGCAAACCGGCGGTTCGGGCCAGTTCGCCGAAGTGAAGATCGAGTTCGAGCCGGGCGAACCAGGCTCGGGCTTCAAGTTCGAGAACAAGATCATCGGCGGCAACGTGCCGAAGGAATACGTGCCGGGCGTCGAAAAGGGCCTGATGATGGCCAAGGAAAACGGCTTGCTCGCCGGCTTCCCGGTCATCGACGTCACCGCGCGCCTGGTGGACGGCAAGTATCACGACGTCGACTCCAACGTCCTGACGTTCCAGATCGCGGCGCAAGCTGCGTTCCGCGAACTCAAGGAAAAGGGCGATGCGCGTCTGCTCGAGCCGGTCATGAAGGTCGAAGTCACGAGCCCGGAAGAATATGTCGGCTCGGTGATCGGCGATCTGAACTCGCGTCGCGGCATGATCCAAGGCCAGGACATGCGCGGCAACGCCACGATCATCAACGCACAAGTGCCGCTGGCCAACATGTTCGGCTACGTGAACACGCTGCGTTCGTTCTCACAGGGCCGCGCGTCCTACGTGATGGAATTCTCGCACTACGAAGAAGTGCCGAAGGCCGTTGCGACGGAAGTGCTGGCAAAGCTCCGCGCCTAAGCCCATTGGCAGGGGACGCACCAAGGGCCGCTCGCAAGAGTGGCCCTTTTGCTTTGGGCTGTTCCGGCCGCGCGCGAAGTGTGCCAACCATAGTGGCGAGGGAGCGCCGGTTCGGCCGGCAAGTAGCGGGGAATCTATGCGCGCGTTGATCGCTTTTGTCGCCATTGTGCTCATGACATCGAGTGCGGTCGGCCAATCTTCGGCTGAACGTACATTCGAGGGCAATCTCAGCGCACGGGGCGCACGCGCCAGCTTCAACATTCAGCTCGAAGCCGGCCAGATCGTGACGCTGACGACCTCTTCGAGCACGAACCTCGACACAGTGCTGACGCTGAATGGGCCGGATGGCCGGCGCGTTGCCGAGAACGATGACCAGCAACCCGGCGTGCTCTCGTCGCGCATCGTGCACGCGCCGACGACGGGCGGCGCCTACACGGCTGTCGTGACCGGCTACAATGGCGCGACCGGGCCGTTTACGTTGAACGTGTCCTATGGCGTGGACTTTGGCTTGTCCGACGCGGCGCAGGTGTTGCGCGAAGAAACGGTCTCGCTCGATCGCCGCCGCACCGAAGCGCGCTATCCGATCGAGCTGCGCGATGGAGACATATTTGTGGCGTCCACGTTCGCGTTGACCGAAGGGTTCGACACGACGTTGACGCTGAATGACGCAAGCGGGACCGCTGTGGCGTCGAACGACGATTCCGGCGACGGCTCCCTCAATTCGCGCTTGGCGTATCGTGTGGGCGCGACGGGCCGCTACGAATTGGTGGCGAGTTCGTACTCGGGCAACGCGGTCGGCAATTTCGTGCTCTCGATGGCGACCGACGCGAACGCGCAGGCGCCATTCAATTTCGCCGCGATCGACGGTCCGCAGATCGCTGCGCACGAAGGCGAAATCACCAATGCGCAGACCTCGTTCGAATATCAGGTGCAACTCGCGGCCGGGCAGACCGTGCTTGGCGTTCTGGACACAACCAACGGCAATCTTGATCCGGTGCTGCGCGTGAATGGGCCGGATGGCTATCCCGTCGCGCTCAATGACGATCGCGGCGATGGTTCGCTGAACTCGGCGGTGGCGTTCACCGCGCAAGTCGCGGGCGCGTACACGGCTGTGGTGTCGCGCTATCGCCAGGGCGACAGCCGCGGGCGCTTTCGTCTCACGCTATCGTCGGTCGATGCCTCGGTTGTGGACGAGCTGCAGGCGCAGTTCGAAAACCAAGTGGCGATGAGCGGCCCCGAGCAAGTGATCGAGACGCAGGATTTCCAGGTGATCTACACGACGGAAGGCCGCGACGCTTCAACGGCGGAGTATGCGCAGGCGACGGCCCTGGTGTTGCAGGAAGTGTTCGACGCGCAATTGCGCTTGGGCTTCGCAGCGCCGGTTCGCGATAGCGACGGCCGCTATCGCGCTTACATCGCCGATGCGCTGGGCAATATGGGCTACACCAAGCCCGTGCAGGTGGTGTTTGACAATCCCAACACCCCGAACGCGCGCGAGACGGCGGCGGCGCGCGGTGTGTTCGTGATCGACAATGATTTCCAAGGCATGGGCAAGAAGGCGTCGCCCTTGAGCTTGATGCGCGCGACCGCGACGCACGAACTCAACCACATGATCCAATACGGCTACGATTCAGAGGAGGGTCTACAATGGCTCTATGAATCGACGGCGTCGTGGGTCGAAGTGGCGACGGTCGGCACGGATCAGGATGCGTCCGGCTATGTCGAGACCGATTACGAAGCGCCGCAGCGGTGCTGGACGACAAACGAGCGCGGCCACAATTATAGCCAATGGACGCTGCTGCAATCGCTTGCCGACGCGCATGGCGATCGCATCGTGGTGCGGCTTTGGGAAAATGCCGTGACGTACGATGGCATGGAGACGATGTCGCGGACGTTGGCCGAGGTGGGCACGACGACCCCGGACGCGATCCAGCGTTGGCGCGTGCAGAATTTCGCGCGCGATTATGATCTCGCGCCATTGTTCGATCGTTCGGTTGCGCTGAATGGCACGATCAGCCGCCTCGGTTCGTGGTCGCCGCGCGGGCGCGTTGAGCAATTAGGCGCGCACTACATTGCGGTGCGCCTCGATGGCCCGCGCAATTTCACGCTGCGCGGCGATGCCAATATCGAATTGGTCGGCCTGGGCCGTCGTAATGGCGAGATCGAGGTCGTGCCGCTTGGGCGCGGCGGCGTGTTTGATGCTTCGGTATACGAATACGCGGCGTTGATGGCGTTCAATCGCGCTGTCCCGGCGACGCCCGGCGCGTGCAGCGGCGCGAGCTACAGCATTAACGTGTCCGCCGCGACCGGCACAATGGCCCCGCCGCGCTCTCGCTTCAGCGCAGCGCATTTCGCGCCGCCATCGAACTAAGCAAAAGGGCCGCTCGATTGAGCGGCCCTTTCAATTTTCAAGCTGCTTTATTGAAATCGCTGAGCTGTGCGTCGAGTGCGCGCTTGAAGGCGGGGCGGGCGGTACAGCGTTCGACGTAGGCTTTGAGGCGCGGCTCTGCGTTGGTGAGTTCCGGCATGATGCGGAGCACCGTGGCCATCATCAGGTCGCCGGCGGTGAAGCGCTCGCCATCAAGATAGCGCTTATCGCCCAGATTGTTGGCGAGGCATTTTAAGCGCCAAGATGCGAATTCAACCGCGCTCGGGCGGCGGAGGATGGCCCATTCTTGATCCTTGTAGAAAAGATCAATGGACGCGACCTGCTGAATGAACGGCTCTATCGAATTGAGCGCGGCGATCAGCCATTGCGTCGCGCGTGCGCGCGCCGCCGCATCCTTCGGCAGTAGCGTTTCGCTGCGTTCACCGATGTGGAGCACGATGGCGCCGGACTCGAAAAGCACGAAGCCGTTCTCTTCGAAGATCGGCACTTGGCCGAACGGTTGCAGCGCGCGGTATTCGGGTTTGTCTTGATCGCCCATCGCGAGCAGTCGTGACTGATACGGCAGGCCGGCTTCTTCGAGCGCCCAGCGCACACGCAGATCGCGCACTTGGCCTTGCGCGAAATCCGGCGCCCATTGGAAAGCGGAGATCGTGATCATTTCAGGTCGTCCATTGTTGGGATCGGATTGCACGGCATGATTTCGACGGCGTCGCCGGGGAAGACCGAGAAGTGCGGGTGATTTTCGAAGAGCTTCGCGGCGGCATCGTGCGAAGCGGTTTCCACGATGACATAGCCGGCGACGGCGTTTGAAATGTCGCTCACGCCTTTTACATCGACGCGCTTGGTTTTGCCGAGCGGGCCGCCTTCATCGGCCAACACGCTCTTGTTCTTCTCTTGCCACGCGCCCCAGGCCTGCATGCCTGCGATCTCGCGTTCTTTGCGCGATTTATCATCGAGTTTGTCCCAGCCGGAGCGCGCGAACGCGTCTGGACTGCCGACATAAAGCGCCATGAATTTTGGCATGATTAGTCCTTCCCTTGATGTTGCGCCGCGTAGGCCGCGAGCTTGTTGAAGAGTGATGTCCAGCCGCCGACGTGAGAGTCGCGGCGTTCGACGCTGGTGAATGGCGTCTGATGGAAGATCTGCGTGGTGCGACCGTCCGCTTCTTCGCGGAAGGTGATGGTGATCGTGGTGTTGGTGTCGGACGCGGGGCCTTGCTCCCAGCGCCAGGTGAAGACGAGCCGATGCGGGCGATCGATCTCGACGTATTCGCCGTGAAACCAATTATCCCCGTGCTCCTTGGAACGGATCATGCCGCGATATTTTCCGCCGACGCGGAAATCCATCTCCATCTCTTCGCAATTGAAGCCTTCGGGCCCCATCCATTTGCGGAAGTGATTGATGTCGCTCCAGAGCGAGAACATCAAAGCAGGTGATGCATCGAACGTGCGCGTGATGAGCAATTCGTCGTCGGCAAGGGTGGCGCTCATTTCGGCGTGTCCTGGTTTTTGAGTTTGGCGATGTAGGCATCCATTTTGTCGAAGCTGCCGGTCCAGAAGCGCCGGTAAGATTCAAGCCAAGCATCAACGTTCTGCAGCGCCTTCGTTTCCAAGCGGCACGGGCGCCATTGCGCGTCGCGACCGCGAGAGATGAGGCCGGCGTGCTCAAGCACTTTGAGATGCCGCGAGATGGCGGGGAGGCTGATGTCGAAAGGCGCGGCGATCTCGTTGACGGTCGCTTCGCCCTCGGCCAGCCGCGCGAGGATGGCGCGGCGAGTGGGGTCGGCGAGGGCGAACAGTGTCTCGGAGAGGGGATCAGATGGTTGCATTTAACCGATTAGGCAATTAACGTAACGGTTAAATAAAGGGCGGAGACAGTCGCGTCAAGCGGTGAGGACTGCGCAAAAGAAAGCGCCCCAACCTCACGGTTGGGGCGCAGTCGTTTGAAAAGGATGCGCTGAGCGCTTACGGAACGATCGCCGCCAGACCGCCGGCGAGGGCACGCCCGCCCGACATGCCAGGGCCGGAAGTCGCACGCTCCTGCAGCGAGCCCGTGCCGAGATCGAAGTTCAGGCCGATCGTCCAAGCGTCGGAATCTTCGTCTTCGATTTCGGTGGTGCGATAACCGAACGTGACGCTCGTCGGGCCTGAGAAACGCCATTCGCCACCGACGCCGTACGTGGTCCAGTCAGCGTCGATGCCGTCTTCGCCTTCCGAATGGCTGATAAGGCCATTCACGGCGAAGTTTGGCGTGACGAAGTAAGACGCATCTGCCGCGATCGTGGTCGTCTGCAGATCGAAATCTGAGAAGTCGATCTGGCCGAGCGCGCCATTGACGACGAAATTGTCGAAATACATGGCGCCCTCGACGCCATAGCCTAGGCCTGAAAAGCCGAAGAAGTCGTTCAGCGAGACCACGCCGGCGAAGGCATAGCTGTCGTTGCGCACGCCGTAATGCATGGCGCCATAACCGCTGCTGTTGCAGCAGCCGCCAGCGTCAACGCGATTATACTCGGCATCGAATTGCAGGAACGTGCTGCTGAAATCGTGGCTCAGGGCGCCGTTGAAGCCGTAAGCGTCGAAGTCGAAGCTGTCGAATTCGGTGTTGCCGTACTGGATGCCGACAACCGCATTGGTTTCAGCAGACGCCATCGCAGGCGCGAGAATGGCGGCGGCGGCGGCGGCCCCGACCAGAAATTTCTTCATGTAAGATTCCCCTAAAAGGTGCGCCGTCTGTGCGGCTGCGCGCAAATTAGGCGAGGGGCGCCGGTTTCGAAAGCAAGATCGTGAGGTATTGGCCAGGTACTCGGTAGTACGTGGCGCCGTTGTCACATATTGTTATGGTTAATCAAAGGTATTTGTGTCGGAAATGGTCGAAATTCCTCAATACCCATCGACGTTTACCTGCAATTCAAAAAGAAAACGCCTCGGTCGCGAAACGACCGAGGCGTAAATATTCAGTTAACGCTATTTAGTGCTTAGAGCAGACCAGCGAAACGGCCGAGACCGCCGCCACGCGACAGGCTGGCGCCCGAACGATTGCGCTCCAGCAGCGTCTGGCCGCCGAAATTATAGCGCACGCCAACGCTGAGCGAATCCGCTTCAGCGTCAGCGTCGTCGATTTCGGCATGCTGCCAGCCGCCGAAGAGGCTGATCGGGGCCGAGGCGAATTGGTACTCGGCGCCCAGGCCATAGCTGATGACGTCCGCCTCATCGCCAGCGCCTTCGATCGAGCCGAAGCCGACGCCGCCGCTGAAGGAGAAATTGTCGGTGAGGAAGTGCGTCGCGCCGAGATCGAGGCCGGTGAACTCGGCGTCGATGTCGTCGCCTTCGCCGTACGACAGCGCGGCGTCGAGCGTGGTGCGCGAGAGGTAATATTGGCCTTCGAGACCGACGGTCCAGGCGTCGACTTCGTCGCCGCCGTCAACGTCGGTGTTGCCGTAATTGGCGAAGCCGCCGAACAGGTAATTGCCGTTGCGGGTGAAGAGGTGGCCGCCAACATTGTAGCTTGAAGAATCTTCGGCTTCGCCCACGAGCGCGTCGAGCTGCACGCCAAACGTGCCGTCGCCGCCCCATGAGGTCGCGCCGCCAAGCGTCCAGCCTTCGCCGTCAGCTTCGAGACCGCCGACATCGGCTTCGGCCGATTGGTAGCTCAGATCGACATAGCCATTTTGCGCAGCAGCGACGCTGGGTGCTGCGATGGCGAGAAGCGCGGCGGCGCCGAGCAGATACTTTTTCATTATGAGGGTTCCCCTTAGAGGTCGCCGTTTATCGGCTGACCGCTAGGTGGGATGATCTGCGACCGCGACCTAGATACACGCTGCAGTGGATTCAGCGACTTGTTCCGCACTGTGCTTCCGGCGCAACAGATTTATGAATGAAAACATAATGATGGAGGCGGAAAAGCGGCGCTGTGGCGGCGCTTCTGGCGACAATCCACAGGCGAGCAAAACAATACCGCGCCAAGAAAAAACGCCCCGGCGAAGCCGGGGCGTTGAGCAGTTTTACTAGAGGTCGTTTGGCTGCGTCAGCTTAGAGGCCGAAAGCGCTGCCGAGGCTGCCGAGCACGTTGGCTTGGCTTGCGCCATTGCGATCGCGATCGCGCAGCGTGCCGCCCCAATTGTAGCGAACCGCGAGCGACAGCGTGTCGGCTTCGGTGTCCACTTCGTCGAACTCGACGTGGCTCCAGCCAGCAGCGACGCTGACCGGGAGCGAGGCGAATTGGTATTCGCCGCCGAGGCCGTAGCTGAACGCGTCGTCTTCGCCGAAGCCGTCATAATCGATCGTGGCCCAGCCAATGTTGCCGTTCAGGCGGAAGTTGTCGTTGATGAAGTAACGGGCCTCGGCGTTCGCGCCCCAGCCGTCAGAGCCGAAATCGTCGTTGTTGCCGTAAGCGACGGCGCCAGCGAGGGTCCAGTTCGTGTAGTACTTCGCGGCTTCGACGCCGACCGTCCAGGTTTCGGAGTCGTCCGAGCCAGCGACGCCGACGAAACCACCGATCAGGCGGCTGTCGTTGCGGCTGTAAACGTGGCCAACGAGGCCGTAGCCCGTGTCGGTGTCGTCGCTGTCGCTGAGCGCGGCGTCGACTTCGAACACGATCGAGCCCGAGCCAGCGAACGCAACAGCACCCTCAACGCCGTAAGCGTCGAAATCGTCGCCGGCGTCGAATTCGGTGTTGCTGACGACGGCGCCAACGTAGCCCGTCTGGGCCGCGGCGACGCCCGGCACGGCGAGCGCCAGCACGGCGGCCGCACCGATAATCCAATTACGCATTAGGTTTTACCCCTGTCTGAGATCACCCGTTCTGGTGAGTGGCCGTCACATGGGCGCGCGCCGTGGCGGGAGCAATTCCGTACCTCACATTTATCGACGATTAACCATGGGCGATGCACCAGCGACACAGCTTAAGCTGCGATAAACAAAGCGAAATTCGCGCATTTGGGGAATTGGCGGCCGAGCGCGTCGCAGCGTGTCTCGATGCTGCGTTGGCGCGCTGGCCGTGTCGTGAATTTCACAATCGAAATGCATCGCCAAACGTCGCTCGCGCAGAGCGGTGGAGAGCGCGCAAACAGGCGCGAATGCGCCTTGTCGGCCACGGCAAATCGATTCACTCCCTTTGCCCGGGACGCGTTTGGCGTCGATTTGTGGAGGGTAGTATGCCTGCAGCGATTTCTTGCGTCACGGTTCCGGTCGATGATTTGCAAAAGTCAGTGGGCTTCTACAAAGCGCTCGGCCTCACGCCGGAAGAATCCGATGAAGATAGCGCAGCGTTCGATCTCGACGGCGTCTATCTCGTGCTGCTGCAACGTAGCGAGTTCGGCGTGTATGTCGAAAGCGTCGGCCACGGCGCGGCGAGCAAAGGTTCGTCGGAAACCATCCTCAGCTATTTCACCGATAGCCGCGGCGACGTCGATGCGCTGCTCGCGAAGGCAAAGGCTGCTGGCGCGGGCGCAGTGACGCCGGCCGAAGACGACGAAGGCTCGTATTCGGGCTATTTCACCGATCCGGACGGCCACATCTGGGAAGTTCTCTACGACGCCGGCTAATTGAAATTGGCTTTGCGCTCATCCGCGACGGGCGCGAAGCCAATTCTTGTGCGTGGCTTCCACTTCGTTGAGTGCGGCGAACACGCTGCGCTCGGGCGCTGTGGCGCCGGTGCGGCCCAGCGCGTAGATCTGCGCATAAAACCAATATTGCGTGGCGAAGCCGTCAATGGCGCGGATCGATTTTATGCGCGTGAGAAAGCGTAGCCGCGAGGGCAACAACGCCAATTCGTTTTCCGCGCGCGGCAACTCGGCTGCCCCGTTTAGAAGCGCGTTCGGGCCATCGGTCGCGACACAGAGTGGGCGGCCGAGGCCGATGACGTCAGCGGCGCCTGACCCCAATGTCTCCACCATCGCCGCACGCGTGCGAAGGCCGCCCGTCACCATGAGCGGCGTCGATACCGCGGCTTTCATCGCCTTGGCGAAGTCCACGAAATAGGCTTCGCGCGCGATCGTGCTGGCCGCGACGTTGCGTTGCGCTTCGGGCGGCTCCAATCCTTCGATGCCGAGCAATTTGGGTTGCTCGTAGGTGCCGCCGGAAATCTCGATGAGATCGACGCCCGCTTGCTCCAGCCATTTCGCGACTTGTAAGCTGTCCTCGAAAGCGAAGCCGCCGCGCTGAAAATCGGCGCTGTTGAGCTTCACCGAAACGGGAAATTCAGCGCCCACACTTGCGCGTACTTTGTTGACGACCTCAAGCAGCAAGCGTGCGCGGTTTTGGAGTGCGCCGCCCCATTGGTCCGTGCGTTGATTGGAGCGGGGGCTCAGGAATTGCGAGATGAGATAACCGTGCGCGGCGTGCACTTGCACGCCGGTGAAGCCTGTTTCTTTGCACACGCGCGCCGCGCGCACGAAGCCGGCGATCACGTTCGCGATGTCGGCTTCGCTCATGGCGACAGGTTCGCCGAATTGCCCGCCTGGCAGGCCAAGCTTCACCGCCGACGGCGCTTTCGGGTGCGGGTTGACGCTTGTCATGGTTTGGCGCCCGGCGTGGCTGATCTGCGCCCAGAAATGAGCGCCATTGCTCGTGGCCGCGCGCGCCCAACTAGAGAGGCGTTCGCGCATGGTCGCGTCCGGCTCGCGATCAATGATTACGTTGCCGGGGCGCTCCAGATGGTCCGCGTCGATCTGGATGTTGCCGGAGAGAAGCAGGCCCGCACCGCCGCGCGCCCAAATCTCGTACAAACGATCAAGCTCTGGCGTGGGCCGGCCTTGTGGGTCGGCGAGGCCTTCAGTCATCGCTGCTTTCGCAAGCCGGTTCCTCAGAATTGCGCCGCACGGCAGCGTGAAGGGAAGATCGATCAAGATGGGCTCCACAGCGTAACCGGTGTTGAGGAGCCAAGAAGAAGCACGCGCCTGCGTGCGCCGCAACGCTGACGGCGCGTCGCATCGAAATTCGGTGAGGCGCTTAGACGCTTGTCATCCGCGCCAATCTTGGCGCTTGCAGCGCGGCGAGGCTGTCAAGCAGCGCTTGGTGCGTGAACGGCTTTTGCAGGAATGAGATCGTGCGCGTATCGGCGTCGAGTTTTTCCTGCGTGTAGCCAGAGATCAGCAGAATCTTCATGTCGGGCGCGTGGACGGCGAGATCGCGTGCGAGGTCGGCGCCGGATTCGTTGGGACCGAGCGCGACATCAATGATAGCGCGATCGAATTGTGCGGCGCTGATCGCTTCCAAAGCGGCGTTCGGCGTCGCCACGGCGGTCACGTCGAAGCCGTGCTCTCTCAGCATGTGCGTGATCGCGGCGCGGACGAGGTCATCGTCGTCCACCAGGAGGATACGTGTATGCGTGTCGAGCTGCGCGCGCTCATGCGCAAGAACGCGCGGAACAGGTGCGGCGTCTGACGGCGGGAAGGTCAACGTGAAGCGCGCGCCTTGGCCGGGCGAGCTTTCGACCTCGATCGCGCCGCCGGATTGATTGACGAACCCATGCACCATGGAAAGGCCGAGGCCCGTGCCGAGGCCGGCGCTCTTGGTGGTGAAGAACGGGTCGAAAATCTTTGCGGCGATCTCGGGGCTCATGCCGATGCCTGTGTCGGTGAATTCAAGACGCGCGCGGCCGTCCGCATCTTGCGTCGTTGCCAGATGCAATACGCCGCCTTCGGGCATCGCGTCGGCGGCGTTGATGGCGAGATTGAGGATCGCGTTCGAGAGTTGTGCTGGATCGAGCATCGCCCAAAGCGGCTCGGGGTGCAGTGCGCTCTTGATCTCTATTTTGTCGCTTAGCATGGGCGTGAGCAGCGCGATCGCTTCTTCGACGGCGACGTTGAGATCGAGTGCGCTTGGATTGAGCACTTGCCGGCGCGAATAGGCGAGGAGCTTCGTGGTGAGGTCGCCGGCGCGCGTCGCGGCTTTCGCGATGGCCGCGCCGAGGTGCGCCGTGCGTTGCTCGGGCGCGTTTTCGAGCAATTCGGCGGAGCTCAGGATCGCTGTCAGCACATTGTTGAAATCGTGCGCGACGCCGCCAGTGAGGCGGCCGATGGCTTCGAGCTTCTGTGCTTGCAGAAGCTCTTCTTCAAGACGCACGCGCTCGGTGATGTCTTGAAAGGCGCCAATGATCACTTTGACGTCGTTCTCGGTCACGGCCTTGCCGGTGACGCGGACCCATTTCTGTTTTCCGCTCGGCAATGCGAGCGGCAATTCACGCACCCAGGGCGCGTCGGAGATCAATGAGTCCCGCAGAGCCTTGACAATGACGGGCTGTGCTTCGGGCGCGTAGAGCGAAAGTCCGAGTTGTAAATCGGGCTGCACGCCTTCGCCCAATTCCATGATGCGCCGCGTCTCGGGGCTCCATTGTAAGATTTGCGTTGTCGGTTCGAAGCGCCAGCCGCCCACCTTGGCGACGGCGGTGGTTTCCTCCAGGAACGCATTGCTTTCCGCGAGTGCGCGCGTGACGCGCTCTAGTTCTTCGTTCTTGTGCATCAGGTTTCGGTCTGATGCGCGCAGCGCGATCGCGCAGGTCACCACGGAGATACAGGCGCCCATGGTGGCGACCATGCCGAGAAAAGCGGCGAGGGGCGGCGCGTGTGCGCTGAGGTGCAGAGATAGCAGCAGAAAGAATGCGCTGAGCGGCGGCCCCAACAACAAAGCGGAGACGCGAGCATCCTTCTGCCCGCCGACGATGCCAGCGAGCGCTGTAACCAGCAAGCAAACAACCGCCGCCATGCGCGCGACTTCGGTGTCCGCGTTCCAGAGCAGAAGTGAGCCGGCGACCCACATGGCCGAGATCGCGCCGATCGCGATGAAATAGGGCTTGCGCAGACGCTGGTCGCCGGCGGCGATGCGCGATCTGATCCAGGTCGTGCCGCGCTCGATCAGCAGCATCAGCGCCAGCCAGCCGAGGCCCAGCCCGCTGTCAGCGAGGCCGACGATCATGCCGCCAAAGGCAAAGACGATAGGAAGGCGTATCCAGCCGATGCGCGCGTTCAGCCGCGCGCTCTGCTCCAGCGCCGTAAGGTGGCGCGGTTCTGCGCTCGCTGTCGTTGGCACGGCTCTGATGATCTCCGGAGAGGAGGCGTAGTTCCCACCAAGATCAGACTCGGACCTCGTGCGCCAACGGAAAGCGCAGGCAAAGGCAGCGAATGCCAATGGGGCTAGGTCATCTGGCCGAGCGGACGCGGATACTGGGCCGCTTTGTGGTATTGGAGGCGTCATCGGCGCTGCGCGGGTGCTGTGGTTGAGGCGCCCACGCTGGCCTTGCATCGGCGTTTGGCCCGGACTAGAAGGTCGCCTTCCACAAAATGCGGCTATTCGGAAATCTCGGCGCGCACTTTTGTCCCTGCGTAAACCCTGGTTCACGTCGGCATTTTGCGGAAAAACCCTGTAGAAACAGGCGTGTAGGAGTTTAGCTCAGCTGGTAGAGCATCGGTCTCCAAAACCGAGGGTCGTGGGTTCGAGTCCCTCAACTCCTGCCATTGCCTGCTTGTCGTCGGGGCGAGCCGGTACGATGTGAATGCCGACGACAACAGGAACACGAAGAAAACGCATGTCGATGGAAACGGCCGATCAAGATGGTGAACCGCGGCGCAAAGGCGGCGGTCCGTTCAAGTTCTTTGGCGAAGTGCGCGCGGAAGCACGCAAGGTCACCTGGGCCACGCGCCAGGAAGTTACGGTGTCCGTCATCATGGTGCTGATCATGACGTCGGTGGCGGCGGTGTTTTTCTTTCTTGTCGACTTGATCCTCCGCAATCTCATTGCGTGGTTTTTGAATCTCGGTTGATGTCCATGGTTGAAGTTCAAGAAACCCAAGCTGCACCGCGCGCCTCTTCAGGCCGCGCCCGCTGGTACATCGTTCACGCCTACTCGAATTTCGAAGGTAAGGTCGCTGAAGCGATCCGAGATCAAGCTGGCCGACAAGGCCTTGAGGCGCAATTCGAAGACATCCAGGTGCCGACCGAGGAAGTCACCGAAGTCGTGCGCGGGTCTAAGAAAGTGCGCCAGCATCGCCACTTCCCGGGCTATGTGCTCGTGAAGATGGAAATGACCGACGAGGCCTATCACCTCGTGAAAAACACGCCGAAAGTCACGGGCTTCCTCGGCACGCAAAACAAGCCGCAGCCTGTGAGCGACAAGGAAGTCGAGCGCATTCTCGGCCGCGTCGCCGAGCAGGGCGTGGCCAAGCCGCGTCCAGTGGTGAATTTCGAAACCGGCGAGCGCGTGCGCGTGTCGGATGGTCCGTTCCAAAGCTTCGAAGGCTTGGTCTCGGAGGTCGATGAAGAGCGGGGCCGCTTGAAGGTCGCCGTTATGATCTTCGGTCGCGAAACGCCGGTCGATCTGGAATACGGCCAGGTCGAGAAGCTGCGCTAGTCAGCCATTCTGTAAGCGATCGGAAGCGTCACGCGATTGCCGACGGCGACGCGCGGATCGTCCGCGCTTGCAATGTAGAGCGCCGACAGGCGCAACGCGGCGGCGCCGAAGCCGTACTCAAGCGGCGTTTCGTTGTGAATGGCGCAATCGAGCGTGCGATCGTCGCGCACGGTGCAGAGCAAATGCACGTGCCCTTCAACGCCTTCGCTGAGCGCGCGCGTCGGATACGTTGCATACACCTGCGCCAGTGTGGGCTGCTGCTCGGCCCACGACGCCAAGCTTTGCGCATTCGCTGACGGAGGAGTCAGCGATAGAGCCGCCATCACAGCAAGAAAAGCAAATCGCACCATTTGTGCACCTTTTAGCGCAAGTCTCGCGTCGAGAAAGCGGCTCAATTCGGCGCTGACGGGAAATGTTTTGCGCTGTGCGGCGCTGCAGGTCAGGAGGCGCGCGTGCAATTGATGTGGCGGGAGCAAAGCATGCGGCTCAACGTTTTGGTGGCGTGCGCGTTTGTAGCGAGCGTTTCGCCGGCGTTCGCGCAAGAGAGCGACGAGATCGTCGTGATGGCCGACAAACGCGGCGATACGCTCGCGCAAGATTTGCCGCTCGCGCTCAACGTGTTTGGCGCTGACGACATCGCGCGCCGTCACGTCGAAGATTTGCAGAGCTTGAGCTATGCGATGCCGAACGTGCAGCTCGAAGATATTGCGACGGCGCGCGGCATTGCCAATTTCACCGTCCGCGGCGTTGGCGTGAATTCCTCCATTCTCGCAACTGATCCAGCTGTCGGCGTGTTTGTCGATGGCGTGTATCAAGGCGTGAACGCGGGCTCGATCACAGAGGGTTTCGATCTGCAAGCGATCGAAGTGCTGCGCGGCCCGCAAGGCACGCTCTATGGTCGCAACGTGACGGGCGGTGCGGTGCTCGTGCGCTCAGCCGCGCCCACGGACGTGTTTGAAATGCGCGGCCGCGTTGCGGTGGAAACGGGGCTTAACGTCATCACCGAAGGCGTGATCTCCGGGCCGCTGGCTGAAGGCGTGCTCTCGGGCCGTTTGGCGCTTTATCATGCGAACGATGAAGGCTGGTTCGAGAACGATTTCGACGGGTCCCAATTCGGAGAGAATGAAACCAGCATCTATCGCGGCACGCTGCGCTTCACGCCGACGCGCGATCTGGAATTTTTGCTGCGCGCGGAGCAGGGCTTTGTCGATGGCGACGGCCCGGCGGGTCAGAACCATGCTTTGTTCGATCGTGGCTCGTTCGATTTCGCGATCAACAATAGCGGCTATGCGGCGACCGATTGGGAGCAAGCGACGCTTGAGACCAATTGGAATGTCGCGTTCGGCGATGGCGTGGTGACGAACATTGTTGGTTGGCGCTCGGTCGAAGTGCCGTGGAGCGCTGATATCGATTCTACGCCGAACTTCACGTTCCATACGCGCGTGCTGAACACGCAGGAGCAATGGAGTGAAGAGCTGCGCTACGCCGGCACGTTTGGAATCGCGGACGTAACGGCTGGGCTCTATTATTTCGAGCAGGACGTACTCTATATCGATGAGCGCAACCTTTCGCCCGCCGCCGTGCCGGGCTCAGGTTGTGGACCTTTCGACGCCGCACTCTGCCGGGTTGGCGGTGGGCAAGGCGAGTTTTCGACGGCTGCGGCTTTTGCGAATGTTGATTGGCGTTTGAGCGATACGCTGACGCTAAGCACCGGGTTGCGCTACACGCACGAAGAAAAAGATGCACGCATCTCGCGCGTGCGCGCCGCGACGGACAATCTCGATGGGCCGCTGGTTGTGCCGGGCGAAGGCGTTGTTGGCGGCAGCATCGATGATCGCACGCTCAATTTCTCGGATGCGCCGTACTCACTCTCATGGAATGACGCCTCGCCGCGCGTGGCGCTGCAATGGCGGCCGAATGACACGACGAACATTTATGCGTCGTGGTCGCGCGCGTTCCGTTCGGGCGGTGTGAACTTCCGTGTGGCGTCGCTGGGCACGGCGACGGTCGCGCAACCGCCACGCACCTATGACGCGGAAGAAGTGGAGGCGATTGAGCTTGGCTGGAAGCAGGATTTTGCGGAAGGCCGTGGCCGCGTGAACCTCGCACTCTTCCACAACACGATCGACAATATGCAGCGCGAAACCAACGTGCCGGGCATTTCGGTCGTGCAGCAAACTACGCTGAATGCGGGTGATGCTGTGATCGAGGGCGCAGAGCTAGAGGCGCGCTATGCGCTGACGGACGGGCTCACGCTCGCTGCGTACGCCGGTTACACACACGGCGAATATGATCGCCTGTTCACCGATTTCACCGGCGACCTCATCATCGATGAGCGTGATCTCGCCCTGGAAATTCCGCGCGTGGCGCCGTGGTCCTATGGCGTGAGCGTCGATTATGTGACGCCGCTCGCGGGCGGCGAGGTGAGCGCGCGGCTGGCGTACAATCACCGCGACGCGGCGTTCTACAGCGACAACAATGTTGGCCGCTTGGCCGAGGCCGATATGGTCGAGGCGAGCATTGCCTATGGCCCGGCCGATGGCCGCTGGTCGCTGGCGGCTTATGGTGAGAATTTGTTGGACGAAGCCACCTGGGGCAACGACACCATCATCGGCGGTGGTTCGCCGCCGCCGACCTTTTCGCCGCTCAACAAAGGCCGCGTCCTGGGGTTTGAGCTGCGCGTGCGCTATTGAGGCGGCCGCGTTAAAAGAGGCGCATGGCTGACTCGTCCGCGACGAATGAGACTAATGCGCGCTGGGAGGCGTGGCGCGCGCGCATCTTCGAAATTGCGCCGCACGTGTTTGCGGCGATCGCGTTCCTCGCAGGCCTGTTCACGATCGTTGCGGTGGCGACGCCGGCGTTGCCGCGCATTCGTGGCATCGATGGCGTCGAGCGCTTCGTCAGCGAACTCCCCGAAATAAGCGCGAGCCTCGCGGGTCTCGCCCTGATGGGTTTGGCGACGGGCTTGCGTAAGCGCGTGGACACCGCGTGGGCGTTTACGCTGGCGCTGCTCACGGCGATCTGTCTCTACGCAGCGTTTCGGCATGGGCATGTGGTGGCGGCGAGTTGCGCTGGCAGTGCTGCGCTCGCCTTGGCGTTAACGCGCAAGGCATTCTTCCGGCACTCGCGTTTGGGCGAACTCACGCCGGACTCGCGTGTGGCGCTGGCGATCGCGGCGGCGTTTGGCGTGGCGTTGGTGGGCGCTCTATTGTGGGCAGGCGGGCGGCCCGAATTTGCCGACGCGCCGTGGTGGTCGCTGCTAACGGATGAGCATCTTGGCCGCCCTGGCCGCGCATTGGCGCTGAGCGCGATCGCGGCGCTCGGATTGGTGGCTTGGCACTTTCTGTTGGAGCGCCCGCGTCAAGCGCCGCCGCCGCCGGCCGGAGAGGATTTCGCACGCGCCGAAGCGCTCATCGCCAAGGCGGAAGACGCGCTTCCTGATGCCCAACTCGCTTTCAGCGGGGACAAGAGTTTCGTTTTCGTCGACGGCGCTTTCATGATGGTCGCGCGCGGTGGCACGAGCTTGATCGCGATGGGCCCGCCCGTCGGCAAGCGGGCGAGCTGGCGTGGAGCGCTTGGCGCTTTGCGCACGCAAGCGGAGCGGCTCTCGCTGCGACCTGTCGTCTATTCCGCGCCGCCGCAATTGTTGCCTGACCTTCTGGATGCAGGCTTTCGTGTCGAGAAAGTGGGCGAAAACGCCGTTGTCGATCTGACGACGTTCACCATGGTGGGTACGGCCAAGCAGAAGCTCCGATCGGCGCGCCGCCGTTTTGTCGAACGCGAAGGCGCGGTGTTCGAAGTGTTCGAACCTCCGCACGCACCTGCCTTGTGGGACGAGTTGCGCAAAGTCTCCGACGCGTGGCTCGCAGCGCATGGCGGCAAGGAGAAGGCGTTTTCGCTCGGCGCGTTCGATCCGGACTATCTGCGGCGCAATCCTATCGCGATCGCGCGTCAGCACGGCGAGATCATCGCCTTCGCCAATCTCTGGCTGACGGCGGACGGCCAGCGCGGCGCGCTTGATCTGATGCGCTTCGATCCCGAACGCGGCGCCCACGGGCTCATGGATTTTCTCTTCACCGAGATATTGCTCTGGAGCCAAGCACGGGGGCTTCGCACGTTCGATCTTGGTATGGCGCCGCTCGCCGGCTTGGCGACCGATCAATACGCCTCGCTGTTCGCCCGCATTGGCCGGCTCGTGCATCAATACGGCGAGCAGTTTTACGGCTTCCAAGGCCTGCGCATGTTCAAGGACAAGTTCGGCCCGCGTTGGGAGCCGCGCTATATCGCTGCGCCTGGGTCGTGGACGTTGCC
This sequence comes from Vitreimonas flagellata, assembly GCF_004634425.1. Lineage (NCBI taxonomy): Bacteria > Pseudomonadati > Pseudomonadota > Alphaproteobacteria > Hyphomonadales > Hyphomonadaceae > Vitreimonas > Vitreimonas flagellata. The sequence goes on from NZ_SBJL01000003.1 coordinate 189,334, forward strand.
GATTGTGCTGGCGGAGGTGGCGTTGCTGACCAATGGTGGGCGCCCGCCATCGCCGCCAACCTAGGGGAGGTCATGCCCAGCGCGCCAGAACGGCCTGAACGCCAGCGCCAAACGCTGTTCGTGGTCGCCGCGGCCTGCGTGGGCGGCCTGCTCCTGCTGCTGGTGCTGTTTGCCCTGGGCATGGGGCGGCTGCTGGCCGAGGTCTGGATTACCGTCATGGCGGCCGTGATTAACCTGACGCGCGCGCTGTTCGGGTCCGGCTAGCCGCCTCGACAATTCCCGATCGTTCCGCTATAGCCGCGCGCTTCCCGCGTGGGAGGGGTTTAGCCGCCCGGACCACGCATCCCTCAGGCGGGCCGGTTCGAAAGGATCGTCCCGCGAAAAGCGAGGCAAATCATGGCTAAGAAGGTACTGGGGCAGATTAAGCTCCAAGTGCCGGCCGGGGCAGCGAACCCTTCGCCCCCGATCGGCCCCGCGCTCGGTCAGCGCGGTCTGAACATCATGGAATTCTGCAAGGGCTTTAACGCCCGTACGCAGGACATGAACAAGGGCGATCCGTGCCCGGTCGTCATCACGTACTACCAAGACAAGAGCTTCACCTTTGAGATCAAGACGCCGCCGGCGTCGTTCCTGATCAAGAAGGCCGCTGGTCTGAAGCCGGGCAAGAAGCCGGGTTCGGGTTCGAAGAAGCCGGGCGTCGACGTGGTCGGCAAGATCACGATGGCCCAGTGCAAAGATATCGCCAAGGCAAAGCAGAAAGATCTGAACGCCGCCGATCTCGATCAAGCCGCGAAGATGATCGCAGGCACTGCGCGCTCAATGGGCGTGCAGGTGGTGGAGTAAGCAGATGGCCAAGACCACAAAGCGCATGGCCAAGAGCCACGCCAATATCGATAGCCGCAAGCTGCACACGCTTTCCGAAGCCGTGAAGCTCATCAAAGAACGCGCGAGCGCGAAGTTCGACGAGACCGTCGAAATTTCGATGAACCTCGGCGTCGATCCGAAATACCCGGACCAGCAAGTCCGCGGCGTTTGCTCGTTGCCGAACGGCACGGGCCGCACTGCGCGCGTTGCTGTGTTCGCCAAGGGTCCGAAGGCTGAAGAGGCCAAGGCCGCCGGCGCCGACATCGTCGGTGCGGACGACCTGTTCGAGACCGTCAATGGCGGCAAGATCGATTTCGATCGCTTGATCGCCACGCCGGACATGATGGCCCTCGTTGGCCGTCTCGGTAAGGTGCTAGGCCCGCGCGGCCTGATGCCGAACCCGAAGGTCGGCACCGTCACCATGGACGTGAAGAAGGCCGTTGCTGACGCTAAGGGCGGCGCGGTGGAATTCCGCGTCGAGAAGGCGGGCATCGTCCACGCCGGCGTCGGCAAGGCGAGCTTCTCGGAAGAGCAAATCCTGCAGAACGTGAAAGCGTTCGTGGATGCTGTTGCGAAGGCCAAGCCGACCGGCGCGAAGGGCACGTTCGTGAAGAAGGTTGCGCTCTCGACGACAATGGGTCCCGGCGTCCGCGTCGACCCGGCCGCCGCTGTGGCTGCGGCCGCGAACTAAGTTCGAGCGAAAGCTGAAACGGAAACGCCCCGGTGAAAGCCGGGGCGTTTTTGTTTTTGGGTTTCCGCTCTTGGCCGCGAGCGGAAGCCAACGTGTCATCGTCGCGATTTGTTGGGAGCAGCACTCATGCCCATAACGCCCGCTAGCGAGCGAGAGGAGCAGCTCCTCGGCGCATTGGCCTGGATGGTCAAACAATACTTGAGCGTCGAAGACGGCGGCTTGGATCATGTGTGTATGAGCGCGGGCGAACAGGCGATGACGCTATTGGCCGAGTACGGTCTGGTTTCCGACGACACGCGGCACGGACGCTGGACGGATGCGGGTGAGCGCTTCCTAGACGCACACTGATTGAACGCCACGTCTGCAATCGGCGAATAGACGCTCTTTCAAGCCACCCCAAGCTTCCCGCGCTCGCCATCGCGCGGCGCCTTCATCTCTTCCGGCGACACAAATCCTTCCAAATCCGCCGCCTCCATAAACGGCCGTATCTCCACTTCCCCGGCCATCGCGGCGGGGATGCGTTTGGCCCAAGCCAAAGCTTCGTCCATGTCCTTGACCTCCCAGATCGAGAAGCCAACCACGACCTCCTTGGTCTCGGTGAACGGCCCGTCGATCGCAGCTGCGCCGCCGCGCCCGTCGAACAACACGCGCTTGGACTGCGCCGTCGGCTTCAAACCGGCCGCGGCCACGAACACGCCGGCCTGCACGAGCGCCTCGATGAAACCATCCATCGCCGCGAACGCTTCCACCATCTCCGGCGTCGGCTCCATCGGCTGCGCCTCATTCGCTTTCGAAAACACCATCACGCGCATCGCCTGTCTCCTCATCCAGGGCCTGCCCACCGGCCGGCTTGTCGGAACGACGAACGGATGCCTGGGCGCTCTACAATCGGCGCGCAAAGTTTTTTCTCGGCTCTTCGCTAGCGCGCGAGCGGATCGTTCGGGTGGGCGGCGCGCCAGGCTTTGGCGCCGGCGGCGTCGGCGCTGACGAATTCGCCTAGGCCGGGACGGCCGACGAGCGCGCCCAATTGTTCGACGAGCTTGATCCAGGCTGGATTCGCCGCAGTCAGCGGTCCCGAACTCAAATTTTCCGCGTGCACGAGATTGAATGGCGGCGTGAGTTCGCAGGGCTCCAGTACACACGCGCACAGGACGCCGCGCTGGCGGCCGATGGTCGCTTCCGCGCGCACCCATTCAGACGCGATCGCGCCGGGCGACCAGCACACCAGCACCGCCTTCGCCGCGCGCACTTGCTGGTTGATCTCATCGTCGAAGGCTTTACCGGAGGTGAGGCGCGCGTCGAACCAGACTTTGAATTTGAGCGCACGCAGCGCTTCGGCGATCGCCTCTACGCGTGGCCGTTCTTCGCGCTTGTAGGAGATGAAGATGTCCGGCGCACCGGCATCCGACGTCACCGCGGCTTCAAACAATTTGTGCCGCGCGAGCATGAGCGAAAGCGCGATCCAGAGCGCTGCGACGATCTCAGGACCATTGAGCCACTGGAGGAGCGCAGGCGTGAAGCCAAGGCGCTCCTCAAGCACATATCCCAGCTCGAAGGCGACGCCTGTGACGCCCAGCGCGATGAAGCCGTAGATGAGCAGTCGAAATACGGCCATGCGCGGCGCGAAGAGAACGAGCGCGAGCAACAACGCGGCCCAAACGCCGAGCAAGGCGAGATCGAAAACGCCGTCCAATTGCCAGTAAAGCGACGGGAGATGCTCGTAGAACGCTGAGGTGGCCGAGCTTCCGAACACGGAAATCCAAAACAACCCCAAGAGCGCCAGCAGCGGCGCCGCGCGTGCGCGCGCGAGAAACGCCGCCACAACGAGCGGAATGATTGCGGGCAGCGAACTCCATTCTTGTCGGACGAAATCTCCGTCGATCGTCGCGCCCCAGAAAATCGCGAACGCACCGAGCGCGAACGCAACCGACCCGATGGTGCGCTTGCGAAGAAAGGCGCCCGCAGCGATCAGAGCGGCGCCTGTGATCAGAGCGAGCCAGGGGAAGGAGGCGTCAGGATATCCGAACTGATCAACGTGATGCGCGCCGAACGCGATCAGCACCGCGCCCAAGAAGCCAAGCGCGAAGACGCGCCAAAAGCCGTACGAAAATGCGGCGCCGGCGATCGCGATTAGGCCCGCGATGCTGGCGAAATATCCTTCCATGCGTCTCCCCCTGCAGGGAGAAGAAGCCAGTTACCGCCACTTGTCTAGCCGCCAACAAAAAAGCGCTCCGACTTTCACCGGAGCGCTTAGTGTGCGTCTGCCTACAAAAGCTTAAGCGCTTTTCGCCAACTCAGCTTCAAGCACGCTGACCAGGCGCGGATCATCCGCCGTCACGTCCGGCGCGAAGCGGGCGACGACGTCGCCGTTACGGCCGATCACGAACTTTTCGAAATTCCAGAGCACGTCCGGCGCCGGGTTGGTCGCGATCTTGAAGCCTTCGAGACGTGCGCGGTGCGGGCCTTCGCCGATCGCGGCCGGCTGCGCTTTCGTGAGTGCTGCGTAAAGCGGATGCTGATCGGCGCCGACGACGGAAATCTTCGAATAGATCGGGAATTGCACATTGTAGGTGGTCGAGCAGAAATCGGCGATCTCGGCGTCCGTGCCTGGTTCTTGTTCGCGGAAATTGTTGGCCGGGAAGCCCAGCACTTCGAGGCCTTGCGCGCGCTTGGCTTCAAACAGCTTTTCCAAGCCTTCATATTGCGGCGTCAGCCCGCACTTGGAGGCGACATTCACCACGAGCAGCACTTTGCCCTTGTGGGCGGCGAGCGTGTCGGCGCTGCCGTCGATGCGCTTCAATGGGATGTCTTGGATCGTGCTCATGGAGGCTCCTCGAATTTCTGGGCTAGATGCGCTATCTAGCTAGCTATGACGATCGATAACGACAACGACCTTGAAGCGCTGAAAAAGATCGGCGGCATCGTCGCGCGTACGCTTCAGAGCATGGGCAAGGCGCTCGAGCCAGGCATGACCACGCGTGAGCTGGATGAGATCGGCGCTAAGCTGCTGGAAGCGGAGGGCGCGCAGCCCGCGCCGGCGCTCACCTACAATTTTCCCGGCGCGACCTGCATCTCCGTGTTCCCCGACATCGCGCATGGTATTCCGGGCGAGCGTGTGTTGAAGGCGGGCGATCTCGTCAACATTGACGTGTCGGCCGAGTTGAACGGCTATTTCGCCGACACCGGCTCAAGCTTTATCATGCCGCCCGTGACGCCGCGCATCGAGCGCCTGACGCGCGACGGCAAGCGCGCGATGTGGGCCGGCGTGAACAGCGTGCGCGCCGGCGCCAAGCTCGGCGACATCGGCCGCGCCGTGCAGCACTTCGCCGACAAGAACGGCTACACGCTCATCCGTAATCTCGCGAGCCACGGCGTCGGCCGCGGCCTGCATGAAGAGCCAACCTCGATTGCGACGTGGGACGATCCAAGTGAGCGCCGTCGTATCCACGAAGGCATGGTTTTCACCATCGAACCCTTCCTCTCGCTCGGCTCCGAATGGGCGATCGACGGTGACGACGAATGGACGCTCCGCGCCGACACCGGCCGGCCGACCGTGCAGTTCGAACACACGCTCGTCGCCACCAAGCGCGGGGCGGTGGTGCTGACAGCGGCTTGATCAGGTAGCCGAGGCCGCTCGCGCTAAGCGTGTCCTTTAGGTCGCGTAATGAGCGAGCTTCTTGCCAAGCGCAGAAAACTGTGCCTGCGCACTTGCGAGCTCTGAATAAAGCGTGCATATGCCCCGATCCGGCGGGAATTAACTCGCCGGTACCTGTCCGAGACTGCAGGCGCCACGAACATGGTGTGCCCAATAGGGCGCTGTGTGCGTGGCTTAAATCGTTGAAAGCTTAGGCTTTCTGGAGCCCGCAATAGACAGAGCTGACGTTTTTCAGGGTGAGCTGTCAAGCCCGCTCTGTTGGCCCGGCCTCTGGGACAGGCTGCGCGTGGACCGCGCGCCGCTCGGAGGTTTTTCCGCCGGCCGGCTGGTCCACGTGCGCTTCTAGGGGCGCCGGATTGGCCGGTGGCCCTAACTGAGGAGACCGCAATGGATCGTGCTCAGAAGGCCGAAACGGTGGAGTCGCTGAAAGGCGTGTTCGCCGGGGCCGGTGTGGTGGTCGTTGGCCATTACACGGGTCTGACTGTTGCGGAATTGACGGTGCTGCGCACGCGCCTTCGTTCCGAAGGCGCCGCGCTCAAAGTGGTGAAAAACCGCCTGGTGAAACTCGCCATCGCCGACACGCCCAAGGCGTCGGCGGCGGAGCTGTTCACCGGCCCCACGGCAATCGCATACTCCGCTGACCCGATCACGGCCGCCAAGGTCGCTGTCGCGTACGCGAAGGAAAAGGAAAAGTTCGTCGTTCTCGGCGGCCTTTTCGGCGACCAATTGCTCGACAAAGCAGGCGTGCAGGCTCTGGCCACGCTGCCTTCTCTCGACGAGCTGCGTGGGAAGATCATTGGCCTCGTACAGGCGCCTGCGACGAAGATCGCTGGCGTGCTCGCAGCGCCCGGCGGCCAGCTGGCGCGCGTGCTCAACGCGTACGCGACCAAAGACGCCGCATAACACCGTCTATTCCGCTTATCGAATTGAAATCAGACAGAAAACGTCAGGAACTAAATCATGGCAGACCTCAACAAAATCGTCGAAGATCTCTCCGCGCTCACCGTTCTCGAAGCCGCTGAACTCTCCAAGCTTCTCGAAGAGAAGTGGGGGGTTTCGGCCGCTGCTCCGGTCGCTGTCGCCGCAGCCGGCGGTGGCGCTCCGGCCGCCGCTGCTGAAGAGAAGACCGAATTCACGGTCCAGCTCACCAGCGCCGGCGACAAGAAGATCGAAGTCATCAAGGAAGTCCGCGCGATCACGGGTCTCGGCCTGAAGGAAGCCAAGGACCTCGTCGAAGGCGCACCGAAGCCGGTGAAGGAAGGCGTGAACAAGGCTGATGCCGAAAAGTTCAAGGCCCAACTTGAAAAGGCCGGCGCGAAGGTCGATTTGAAGTAACTCGCAAACACTGAAGCGGAAGCAGGAGCCGTCCAAAACGGCTTCGGCTTCCGCCTTTGCGTGTCCGGCTCTGCTGGACGCGCCGGACGAGCCGCCCGCCCGCGGTTCTCCGAAAACGGGTCGGGCTCTTGGGATTTTCCCTTGGGACCAGGGCGGAAGGCGGCTCATGCGCCGCGCTTGGCGGGCCTATTGGCCGGGGTCCGCTTCCGAGCGCGGGGCACATGGGGAGAGCAGATGGCTCTGTCGTACACCGGTAAGAAAAAAATTCGCAAGTCGTTTGGCAAGATCCCGGAAGCCGGGAAGATGCCGAACCTGATCGAGGTGCAAAAGAGCTCCTACGATCAATTCCTGCAGAAGGACGAGCGTTCCTACGAACGTATCGATGAAGGTCTGCAGGCTGTTTTCAAGTCGGTGTTCCCGATCCGCGATTTCTCGGATCGGGCCGTGCTCGAATACGTCTCGTACGAATTCGAAGAGCCGAAGTTCGACGTCGAAGAATGCCAGCAGCGCGACATGACGTTCGCCGCGCCGCTGAAGGTGAAGCTGCGCCTCATCGTCTTCGAAACGGACGAAGAGACCGGCGCGAAGTCCGTGAAGGACATCAAAGAACAAGACGTCTATCTGGGCGACATCCCGCTCATGACCGACAAAGGTACGTTCGTCGTGAACGGCACCGAGCGCGTGATCGTGTCTCAGATGCACCGTTCGCCGGGCGTGTTCTTCGATCACGACAAGGGCAAGACGCACGCCTCGGGCAAGTTGCTGTTTGCCGCCCGCGTGATCCCGTACCGCGGCTCGTGGCTCGATTTCGAGTTCGACGCCAAGGACATCATGTACGTCCGCATCGACCGGAAGCGTAAGCTGCCGGCGACGACGCTGCTCTACGCGCTCGGCATGTCGAGCGAGCAAATCCTCAGCACGTTCTACCAATCGTCCGTCTATAAGCGCACGCGCGCGGGCTGGACGACGAAGTATCGCGCCGAGCGCTGGCGCGGCGTGAAGCCGACCTATGATCTCGTCGATGCGAAGACCGGCAAGGTCGTGGCCGAAGCCGGCAAGAAGATCTCGGCGCGCATCGCCAACAAGCTGGTCGAAGACGGCGTCGTGGACATCCAAGTCCCGTCGGAAGATCTGTTCGATCGCTACATCGCCGAAGACATCGTCAATCCGGAAACGGGTGAGATCTACGTCGAAGCCGGCGACGCGCTGTCTGAGACCGTGCTCGCCACGTTGATCGAAGCGGGCATCGACGAGCTGCCGATCCTGGATATCGATCCGGCGACCGTTGGCCCGTACATCCGCAACACGCTGAAGCTCGACAAGAACGAGAACCGCGAACAAGCGCTGTTCGACATCTATCGTGTCATGCGTCCGGGCGAACCGCCGACGATCGACACCGCTGAAGTGCTTTTCAACGGCCTGTTCTCGGATCAAGAGCGCTACGACCTCTCGGCCGTGGGCCGCGTGAAGATGAACATGCGCCTGGGCTTGGACACGGATGACTCGATCCGCATCCTGCGCCTGGAAGACATCCTCGAAGTGCTGAAGACGCTGACCGACCTGCGCGACGGCCGCGGCGAAGTCGACGACATCGACAACCTCGGCAACCGCCGTGTGCGTTCGGTCGGCGAACTGATGGAAAATCAGTATCGCATCGGCCTCTTGCGCATGGAGCGCGCGATCAAGGAACGTATGTCGTCTGTCGACATCGAAACCGTGATGCCGCACGATCTGATCAACGCGAAGCCGGCGGCCGCCGCCGTGCGCGAGTTCTTCGGTTCGTCGCAGCTCTCGCAATTCATGGACCAAACCAACCCGCTCTCCGAGATCACGCACAAGCGTCGTCTCTCGGCGCTGGGCCCGGGTGGTCTGACGCGTGAGCGCGCGGGCTTCGAAGTCCGCGACGTGCACTTGACGCACTACGGCCGCATCTGCCCGATCGAAACGCCGGAAGGCCCGAACATCGGTCTGATCAACTCGCTGGCGACGCACGCCCGCGTGAACAAGTACGGCTTCATCGAAAGCCCGTACCGCAAGGTTCACAACGGCAAGCCGAGCCAAGAGATCGTCTATCTGTCGGCGATGGAAGAGGCCAAGCACAAGATCGCGCAGGCCAATTCAGAGCTCGATGCGAAGGGCAATCTCGCCGAAGACCTCGTACAAGCGCGCGAGAACGGCGAAGCACAACAGATCGTGCGCGAAGAAATCGACCTTATGGACGTGTCGCCGAAGCAGGTTGTTTCGGTCGCCGCGGCGCTCATCCCGTTCCTTGAGAACGACGACGCCAACCGCGCGCTCATGGGCTCGAACATGCAACGCCAAGCCGTGCCGTTGCTCCGCGCCGACGCCCCGATCGTGGGCACCGGCATGGAAGGCACGGTGGCGCGTGACTCGGGTGCGGCCATCACCGCGCGCCGCACCGGCATCGTCGAGCAAGTCGATTCACAGCGTATCGTTGTGCGCGCCACAGAAGAGAAGGACCCGGCCAAGCCCGGCGTCGATATCTATCGTCTGCTCAAGTTCCAACGCTCGAACCAGAACACCTGCATCACGCAGCGCCCAATCGTGAAGGTCGGCGATCTCGTGACTGCCGACGACATCATCGCTGATGGTCCGTCGACGGAGCTGGGCGAACTCGCGCTTGGCCGCAACGTGCTCGTCGCGTTCATGCCGTGGAACGGCTATAACTTTGAAGACTCGATCCTGATCTCCGAGCGCATCGTCAAAGACGACGTGTTCACCTCAATCCATATCGAAGAATTCGAAGTCGCCGCCCGCGACACGAAGCTTGGTCCGGAAGAAATCACCCGCGACATCCCGAACGTCGGAGAGGAAGCCCTCCGCAACCTCGACGAAGCCGGCATCGTGGCGATCGGCGCCGAATTGGAGCCGGGCGACATTCTGGTCGGCAAGGTGACGCCGAAGGGCGAAAGCCCGATGACGCCGGAAGAAAAGCTGCTGCGCGCCATCTTCGGTGAAAAGGCCAGCGACGTGCGCGACACGTCCCTGCGTCTGCCGCCGGGCGTCAACGGCACGGTCGTCGAAGTCCGCGTGTTCAACCGTCACGGCGTCGACAAGGATCAACGCGCGCTGCAAATCGAGCGCGAAGAGATTGAACGCCTGGCTAAGGACCGTGACGACGAACTCTCGATCCTCGAGCGCAACATCTTCGGTCGCCTGCGCGAAATCCTGATCGGCAAGTCGGCGACGACGGGCCCGAAGGGCTTCAAGAAGGGCGACGCGATCAGCGAAGACTCGCTCGAGCCGTTCAGTAAAGGCCAATGGTGGCAGTTCGGCATCGACGACGAAAACGCGATGACCGAAATCGAAGCGCTGAAGAAGCAGTATGACGACGCCAAGAAGCGCCTCGAAGCGCGCTTCCACGACAAAGTCGATAAGCTGCAGCGCGGCGATGAATTGCCGCCGGGCGTGATGAAGGTCGTCAAAGTGTTCGTCGCGGTGAAGCGCAAGCTGCAACCGGGCGACAAGATGGCCGGCCGTCACGGCAACAAGGGCGTCATCTCCAAGATCACGCCGGTGGAAGACATGCCGTTCCTTGAAGACGGCACCCATGTCGACATCGTGTTGAACCCGCTGGGCGTGCCATCGCGCATGAACGTCGGTCAGATTCTGGAAACGCACTTGGGTTGGGCGTGCGCGGGCCTCGGCAAGCAGGTTCGTGAAGCGCTTGAGCTCTATGAGCGCGACGGCGATCGTAAGCCGCTCGAGAAGAAGTTGAAGGACGTTTACGGTGACGGCGTCGAGCTGCCGAAGGAAACCAGCGACATCACTGAACTCGCGCGCAACATCTCCAAGGGTGTGCCGATCGCGACGCCGGTGTTCGACGGCGCCAAGGATAGCGATATCCGTGAGCACCTGCGCATGGCCGGCTATGCCGAGACGGGCCAGGTTCAATTGTACGATGGTCTGACGGGCGAGCCGTTCAAGCGGCAAGTCACGGTCGGCTACATCTACATGCTGAAGCTGCACCACTTGGTGGACGATAAGATCCACGCGCGCTCCATCGGCCCGTACTCGCTCGTCACGCAGCAACCGCTGGGCGGCAAGGCGCAGTTCGGCGGTCAGCGCTTCGGCGAAATGGAAGTGTGGGCGCTCGAAGCTTACGGCGCGGCGTACACGCTCCAGGAAATGCTGACGGTGAAGTCGGACGACGTTGCCGGCCGTACGAAGGTCTATGAGGCCATCACACGCGGTCACGACACGTTCGATGCGGGCATCCCCGAGTCGTTCAACGTGCTCGTGAAGGAAATGCGCTCGCTCGGCCTCAACGTCGAACTGGTCGACGGCACGCGCGTGAAGGCTGCCGAATAGGAATGGCCGGCGCGTCTCGGGTGAGGCGCGCCGGATAATTCGAGAACGAACCCACGGGGCGCCGGCCGCACACCGGCGCGACGGAAGGTCAAAACGATGAATGCAATGAACCAAGACCTGATCAACAACACGTTCGGCAATCAGCCGCCGGCGCCTGTTTTCGATCAGATCAAGATTTCGATCGCGAGCCCCGAACAGATCAAGTCGTGGAGCTTCGGCGAGATCAAGAAGCCCGAGACGATCAACTACCGTACGTTCAAGCCGGAACGCGACGGCCTGTTCTGCGCGCGTATCTTTGGCCCGATCAAGGATTACGAGTGCTTGTGCGGCAAGTACAAGCGCATGAAGTACAAGGACATCATCTGCGAAAAGTGCGGTGTCCAAGTTACGCTTCAGCGCGTGCGCCGCGAGCGCATGGGCCACATCGAACTGGCGGCGCCCGTTGCGCACATCTGGTTCCTGAAGTCGCTTCCGAGCCGCATCTCGCTGATGCTCGACATGGCGTTGAAGGACATCGAGAAGGTGCTGTACTTTGAACAGTACATCGTGCTCGAGCCGGGCCTGACCTCGCTCGAGGCCAAGCAGCTTCTGACGGAAGAAGAGTATCTCCGTGCGCAGGACGAGTTCGGCGAAGACAGCTTCACCGCCTCGATCGGCGCTGAAGCGATCCGTGAATTGCTGATCCAGCTCAACCTCGAAAAAGAAGCTGAGCAACTCCGCAAGGAAATCGCTGAGTCCACGTCGGAACTGAAGCCGAAGAAGCTGGCCAAGCGCCTGAAGTTGGTAGAAGCGTTCCTCCGTTCGGGCAATAAACCGGAATGGATGATCCTGACGATCGTGCCGGTGATCCCGCCGGAACTGCGTCCGCTCGTGCCGCTCGATGGCGGTCGCTTTGCGACGTCGGATCTGAACGATCTCTATCGCCGCGTCATCAACCGCAACAACCGCTTGAAGCGTCTGATGGAGCTCCGCGCGCCGGACATCATCATCCGCAACGAAAAGCGGATGCTGCAGGAAGCTGTCGACGCTTTGTTCGACAACGGCCGCCGCGGCCGCGTGATCACGGGCGCCAACAAGCGTCCGCTGAAGTCGCTCGCCGACATGCTGAAGGGCAAGCAAGGCCGCTTCCGTCAGAACTTGCTTGGCAAGCGCGTCGATTATTCTGGCCGTTCGGTGATCGTCGTCGGTCCGGATCTGAAGCTGCACCAGTGCGGCCTGCCGAAGAAGATGGCGCTCGAATTGTTCAAGCCGTTCATCTACGCGCGCTTGGATGTGAAGGGCCTCTCCGGCACCGTGAAGCAATCACGCCGGATGGTGGAAAAGGAACGCCCGGAAGTTTGGGACGTGCTCGAAGAAGTCATTCGCGAGCACCCGATCCTGCTCAACCGCGCGCCGACGCTCCACCGCTTGGGCATCCAAGCGTTCGAGCCGAAGCTCATCGAAGGCAAGGCGATCCAGCTGCACCCGCTGGTTTGCGCCGCGTTCAACGCTGACTTCGACGGCGACCAAATGGCCGTGCACGTTCCGCTGTCGCTCGAAGCGCAGCTCGAAGCGCGCGTGCTGATGATGTCGACGAACAACATCCTCTCGCCGGCGAACGGCAAGGCGATCATCGTGCCGTCGCAGGATATCGTGCTTGGCCTCTACTACTTGTCGCTGATGAAGGAAGGCGAGCCGGGCGAAGGCAAGCTGTTCGCTAACATCGCCGAAATCGAAGCCGCGCTCGAAGCGGGTGTCGTCACGCTGCACACCAAGATCAAAGCGCGCTTTGAGACGGTGGACGCCGATGGCAAGCCGGTCCGCATGACGATCGACACGACGCCGGGCCGCATGAAGCTCGCCGAAGTGCTGCCGCGTCACCCGAAGATCAGCCACAAGCTGCTCGACCAGACGATGACCAAGAAGGAAGTCGGCAACCTGATCGATCAGGTTTACCGTTTCTGCGGTCAGAAGGCGACGGTGATCTTCGCCGACCGCATCATGCAACTCGGCTTCAAGGAAGCGGCGAAGGCCGGCATTTCGTTCGGCATGGCCGACATGGTGGTGCCGAAGGCGAAGGAAAGTCTCGTCGAAGACACGCGCAAGCGCGTGTCGGAATACGAGAAGCAATACGCCGATGGCCTGATCACCAAGGGCGAGAAGTACAACAAGGTTGTCGACGCCTGGTCGAAGTGCACCGACAAAGTCGCTGACGCGATGATGGACGAAGCGTCCAAGCCGGCCAAACTCAAGGATGGCCGTCTGGGCGAATTGAACTCCGTCTTCATGATGGCGCACTCGGGCGCACGTGGTTCGAAGAACCAGATGAAGCAGCTCGCCGGCATGCGCGGCCTGATGGCCAAGCCGTCGGGAGAAATCATCGAGACGCCGATCATCTCAAACTTCAAGGAAGGCCTCTCGGTTCTCGAATACTTCAACTCGACCCACGGCGCCCGTAAGGGCCTCGCGGACACCGCGTTGAAGACCGCGAACTCGGGCTACCTGACGCGTCGTCTCGTCGACGTGGCGCAAGATTGCATTATCACCGAAGAAGATTGCGGCACGCAGGATGGCATCCAGATGACCCCGGTCATCGACGGCGCCGACATCGTCGTCTCGCTCGGCACGCGTATCCTCGGCCGCACGGCTGCGGTGGACGTGGTCGAGCCGGGCACCGGCAAGATCGTGGCGCCGGCTGGCGCCTTCCTCGACGAAGACCTCGTCGTGCTGATCGAGAAGGCCGGCGTGCAAGCGGTGAAGGTGCGCTCTGTGCTCACCTGCGAAACCCGTACGGGCGTCTGCGGCGCTTGCTATGGCCGCGACCTCGCGCGTAACACGCAAGTGAACATCGGCGAAGCGGTCGGCGTCATCGCGGCGCAATCGATCGGCGAGCCTGGCACGCAGCTCACGATGCGTACGTTCCACATCGGCGGCGCGGCCCAGGTGGCCGAGCAATCGGTGATGGAATCGGCGCACGACGGTTCGATCCGCTTCGTGAACCGCAACACGGTGAAGAACGCCAATGGCGAACTCATCGTCATGAGCCGCAACATGCAAGCCATCGTCGTCGACGAAGAAGGCAAGGAGCGTCAGAGCTTCAAGCTCTCGTTCGGCGCGCGTCTGCGCGTTGACGAGAACTCGAAGATCAAGCGCGGTGATCGCATCTCGGAATGGGACCCCTACGCCACGCCGATCCTTACGGAAGTCGCTGGTAAGGCGAAGTTCGAAGATATCGTCGAAGGCGTGTCGGTGCGCGAAGAGTTCGACGAAGCCACCGGCATTTCGTCGAAGGTGATCATCGATTGGCGCGCGACGGCGAAGGGCTCGGACCTGCGCCCGAGCATCGCCATCTACGACGCCAAAGGTAAGCCCGCGAAGCTCGCGAACGGCACGGACGCGCGTTACACGCTGCCGGTCGGCGCAATTCTTTCGATCGCCGACGGCGACGACGTCACGCCTGGCCAAGACCTCGCGCGTATGCCGACAGGCGGCGCCAAGACCCGCGACATCACCGGCGGTCTGCCGCGCGTCGCGGAATTGTTCGAAGCCCGTCGTCCGAAGGATCACGCGATCATCGCCGAAGGCGACGGACGTGTTGAGTTCGGCAAGGACTACAAGAACAAGCGCCGTCTGCGCGTGGTCCCGGAAGACGAAAGCCTCGAGCCGATCGAGTACATGATCCCGAAGGGCAAGCACATTCCGGTGCAAGAAGGCGACTTCGTGAAGAAGGGCGATTACCTGCTCGACGGCAATCCCGCGCCGCAGGACATCCTCTCCATTCTCGGTGTCGAAGCGCTGGCGAATTACCTCGTTGAGGAAATTCAGAAAGTGTACCGCCTGCAGGGCGTGCCGATTAACGACAAGCATATCGAGGTGATCGTTCGCCAGATGCTGCAGAAGGTCGAAGTGATGGACGCCGGCGACACCGAATTCCTGAAAGGGGAAGCGGTGGAAGCACTCGATCTCGAAGACGAGAACAAGCGCGTCCTGGAACTTGGTCTGAAGCCGGCGACGGCCCAGCCCATGCTGCTCGGCATCACCAAGGCCAGCTTGCAAACGCGTTCCTTCATCTCGGCGGCGTCGTTCCAAGAAACCACGCGCGTGCTCACCGAAGCTGCGGCTTACGGCAAGTCGGACACGCTCGAAGGCTTGAAGGAAAACGTCATCGTCGGCCGTCTCATCCCGGCTGGTACGGGTGGTCAGCTGCGCCGCTATCAAAAGCTCGCAGCCGAACGCGATGCGCAACTCGCGATCGAAGCCGCGGAAGACGCGCGCTTGGGTCGTCAAACTGAAGCAGCTGAATAAGCCGCTTCAGCAGAGGAAACGCCCAAAGATAAGAAGAACGGCCCCGGAGCGATCCGGGGCCGTTTCGCTTGTGACCTATGGCGTTCCGATCGGCGGGCCGCCGGGTTGTTGCTGATCCGGCGGCGGACGCTGTGGGCCGTCGCCGAATTGATAGGTGATGGCGAAGCGCACGCGCGTGCCCGCACTGTCGATTTCGGTACGTTCGAAATACGTGTCGGTGGTGATCTCGTTGAAATTGGTTTGCGTGCCGAAGAGATCCTGCGCCGACAGCGTGCCGTAGATGCGATCCGCGAGCTTGCGCCGCCAGGTGACGTTGGCGACGACGAACTCATCGAGATCGCTCTGCAGCGTGTGGCGTGGGCCCTGGAAGCGCAGCTCGAACTGCACTTGATCAGCGTCGATCGCGTTCTGGTCGGGGTCGCGATAATCGAGCGAAACGGCGCCATCATATTCGAATTCGTTGCGCCGCTCGGTAACGCCGCCGCTTAAGAAATCGAACTCGCGCTCCATGAGGTTCACATTCGCCGAATAGCGCCAGTGTTCGCTGATCGGGCCGCGCACGATCGCTTGCAGGCCGCGTTGCTCGCTCGTGCCTGCGTTGACTGTGGTGGTCAGAATGGTGCCGTCGAGCAGCGTTTCGGTGAAAGGCGAGAAGATGTCGTCGCTGATGCGATCATAGAAGGTGAGGCTGAGGCTACGCCCATTGTTCTGATAGGTGAGGTTGGCCTCGTAGGCGTCGGTGAGCGACGGCTCCAGGTCCGGGTTGCCCCGTGTGGCGCGGTTGACGTCGACGAAGCGCAGAGCCGGATCGAGCTGTTGGAAGCCTGGTCGCTGGATGCGGCTGGTGTAGCTGAGATCGAGATTGACATTCTCGCTCAGGCCGCGGCGCACATGGATGCTGGGGAATGTGCGCAGGTCCGCATCGTCGCTTTCAAGCCCGCCGGACATGACCTCGCGACGATAATTCTCCAAGCGCACGCCGGGTTGCCATGTCCAGCCCGCCGCCTCGAATTGAAACGTGCCGTAGCCCGCAAGCGTTTGTTGGCGGCCTTCGAGCAGCGCTGAGAAGTCCGCTGGGATAGCGGGGCCCACCAAGGTCGTGCGCGCGGTTTCGATGTCGGTTTCGGAAATATCGAAATTGAGACCTGCGCTGAGGAAGCGCTCCTCGCCGAAGGGGCGCTCGTATTCGAGCCGCGCATTGGCGCTGTCGGTATCTTGCTCGTTGAGCGAGCGCGATTCACGCGCTGTGCCAACCAGCGGCGTATAGGCGAATTCTTGCTCGAACTGGACGCCATTGCTGCCGACATTGATGTTCGCTTTCAGCAATTCGCGCGGCAGCGCGCCGTCTTGCTGGAATTCGAAGGTCAGACCCTGATTGTAGAACTCGACCATGTTGAGATTGGTCTGCGCCGACGCGGGTGCGCCGCTCTCGGTCGTTTCCGTGTCGCGCGTAATGTCGTTGCCGCCGCGCACGAGATCGAGCGCCAACGTGAAGCGCTGTTTCTCCGTAGGGCGATAGCCGACAGTCGCGCGGCCGACATAGAAGCCGCCGAACTCAATGTCCTGATCGCCTTCTTCAAGTGTGGTGTCGCCCGAGCTCAAGATCCGCCGCTCGCGGGTGAAGTCCTGCGATTGCGCGCCGCCCCAACCGCCGAAACCGCCGCTCAGCGACCACGGCCCGCGCGACCAATTTGGCGATACGCCCAGATGGTAGCTGCCCATCGTATCGTAGCCGGCTTGCACATTGCCGGTGAGCCCGCCATCCAGGCGCTGGCGCGTGATGATGTTGATGATGCCGCCGGAGGCCGCGGCCGAATGCTGGGCGCCTGGATTGGTGATCACTTCGATACGCTGGACTTCAGCGCCGGTGATGCCGCGCAGCACCTGCTCCAAGTTTGTGCCCGGCACCGGCTGGCCGTTGATCTGGATAGTGACGTTGTCAGCGCCCAGCAGGGTCACCGCGCCTGAGGGCGCCACGCTCACCGAGGGCACGCGGCCGAGCACGTCGAACATGTTGGTGCTCTGCGCGGCGGGATCGTCGCGCAGCGTGTAGGTGCGCCGATCGATACGAACCTGGTCGCCTGGCTCGGCGACAACGACGATATCGTCGCCAAAGTCTTCTTCTTCGGCCGGCGCTTCAGCAGCTGGCGCGGTCGGCGAAGGCGGCGATTGTTGCGCATGCGCGACGCTTGCGGCCGATACCAAGGCGGCGGACGCCGCCGCCACGAAAGTGCGCTTCACAGATGATTCCCCCGCGTTCCAGCGTCAGCGGAGACTGACGCGGAAACCTCAATGGATCATCCACTGGCGCCGAACCTGGGGCAGGCGATTGCAGCTGGTCCGGCCGAAATGTCGATCAGTCGAAAATATCGAACAGATCGAAGCCGCGGCGTTTGCGGCGGCCGTGTTGGTCGTAATGGCCGCGTTCGCCGTACTCGCCCCGCTCACCATACTCACCGCGCTCGCCATACTCGCCGCGTTCGCCGTAGCCATAGCCTTGTTGCTGGCGCGGGGCCTGTTGAGGTTGCGGTTGCGGCGGCGGTTGCGGGTGGGAGCGGCGGTACGCGTCCGGGTCTTGGTAGAATTGCTGGCGGTCTTGTTCGAACGCGGCGCGATCGTCGCGAGCGCCGGCGATGATCTTTTCCAGTTCGCCCCGGTCGAGCCACACGCCTCGGCAGGTCGGGCACATATCGAAAGCCACGTCGTCGCGCTTCACCTCGTTCATCGAGGCGTTGCAATTCGGGCACATCAACAGCGGCATTCGGTTCTCCCTTTCTTATGAAACGCGATATAGGAGCGGCGATCCGGCGCGGCCAGGGAAGGCGCGGGGACGCTGCGTCGCAGGGGCGATTGCCCTAGGGTGCCGCCGGTTCCGAATCTAACGGGCAGGGTGATGTCACATTCAGTTTCCGATGCGCTGAAGCGCGTAAAGCCGTCCGCCACTATCGCAATGAGCGCCAAGGCGCGCGAGCTGAAAGCGGCTGGCCGGAATTGCATCGCCCTCTCCGCCGGCGAGCCCGATTTCGATACGCCGCAAAACATCAAGGAAGCGGCGATCCGCGCCATCCAAGATGGCAAGACCAAGTACACCGACGTCGACGGCATCCCGGAGCTTAAGGACGCGATCTGCGCCAAATTCAAGCGTGAGAACGGCTTGGAATACAAGCGCAGCCAAGTGAACGTGTCGCCGGGCGGTAAGCCGGTCATTTTCAACGCCTTCCTGGCCACGCTCAATCCCGGCGATGAGGTGGTGATACCGGCGCCATATTGGGTGAGCTATCCTGACATGGCGCTGATATGCGGCGGCACGCCAGTGTTCGTCGAAACGCGGATGGAGAACGGCTTCAAGGTCGATCCGAAGGATTTGGCCAAGGCGCTGACGCCGCACACGAAATGGGTGCTGCTCAATTCGCCGTCGAACCCCTCGGGCGCGGCCTACACGCGCGCCGAGCTCGCGGCGATCGCAGCCGTGCTGATCGACTTCCCGAACGTGCTCATCCTCACCGACGATATGTACGAGCACCTCGTCTATGGCGATTTCGAATTCACGACGATCGCGCAAGTCGAGCCGCGTTTGTATGACCGCACGCTGACGATGAACGGCGTGTCGAAGGCTTATTCGATGACGGGCTGGCGCATCGGCTACGCTGCGGGCCCCGAATGGCTGATCAAGGGCATGGCGTCGGTGATGACGCAAACGACGTCGAACCCATCCTCGATCTCGCAATGGGCCGCTGTGGAAGCGCTCAACGGTACGCAGGACTTCATTCCGAAGAACAAGGCGCTCTTCCAAGAGCGGCGTGATCTCGTCGTATCGATGCTGAACCAGGCGCAGGGCTTGAAGTGCCCGACGCCGGAAGGCGCGTTCTACGTCTATCCCTCATGCGCGGACCTGATCGGCAAGAAGACGCCAGGCGGCAAAGTGATCGACAGCGACGTGACGTTTGCGATGGAGCTGTTGGAAGCGGAAGCCGTCGCCGTCGTGCACGGCACGGCATTCGGCTTGGCGCCGAACTTCCGGATTTCGTACGCGACGTCGAACACGGAGCTGGAAGACGCGTGCGCGCGGATTCAAAGGTTCTGCGCGAGCTTGAGCTAATCATCCCTCCCCGCATCGCGGGGAGGGGCAGGGGTGGGGACAGCTCAGACCTTCCGGACAGAGCGGCGCTCTCCCCACCTCCAACTCCTCCCCGCACGCGGGGAGGAGAGTCGATAACTAGTTCTCCAACTTGAACCTCAACCCCGCGCGCTCCTGCAGTCGCGCGATCAACGCGTCACCCATGGCGGCGGCGGGCGTCCAGATTCCGCCGGGCGTGGTGCTGCGCGGCGTGTCGTTCAGGCAGAGTGCAGCTTCGGAGATCATCTTTGACGTCGAGCCGTAGCCCGGATCCTTGTCGCCGCTGACGCCAACGCGCAGCGAGCGGCCGTCGCTCAGATTGCCGACATAGAGCACGTCGAACATGCCGGTTTCGCGCTGTTCCTTGTTGGGCCCTTGGCCGGGCTTCGGCAGCGCGAACTGGCGCAGCAGCGCGCGTGTCGGTGCGAAGTTCAATAGCGCGTTTTGCGTGCGCGATTGCTTGAGCATGCCACGCGCGCGTTTCTCACCGTCAGCGCCGCCGCCGGTCATCATCATTTCGTCGTAGGTGAAATCGCGGCCGTACGGATAGCCGGCGAGCGCGTTGGTGCGGTGCACGTTTTTGGTGTTGATCGCCGCCATCACGAAGGGCGCGGCCCACGAGCCGATGTCGGCATCTTCGATCACGGCATCGCCCTTCGGCTGATCGACCCCGCGCGCCGGCGAGAGCGCGAATGGATCGAGCATCGCAGCGCCAATGCTTGGATCGCGCTTGCTCGCGTCCAAGGTCGCCAGCATCGACGCCAGTGTGCCGCCGGAGAACGTGCCCTTCATTTTACGCACGCGACCGCGCACGCTTTGCACTGGCGCGTCGAAGCGTGCGCGCGCTTGCTGCTGCAAGAACCAAACGCCGCAATCGAACGGGATCGAGTCGAAGCCGCAGGAGAACACGATGCGCGCGCCGCTTTGCTTGGCGGTCGCGTCGTATTTGGCGATCATCGCCTGCATCCAGTTCGGCTCGCCGCAGAGATCGACGTAATCCGTGCCAACCTTGGCGCAGGCCGCGAGCAGCGGTTCGCCATAAAGCTGATAGGGGCCGACCGTGGTGATGATGGTGCGCGCACGTTTCGCCAAAGCTTCGAGCGACGCGGCATCGCGCGCGTTGGCTTCGATCAGCGGCACGCTGGCCGGCGCGCCGATCTCGGCGGCGACGGCGCGGAGCTTGGCAGGGTCGCGCCCGGCCATCGCCCAGCGCACTTGGCCTTCCGCACCGTAAGTCTTCAGCAAATGCTCGGCGACTAAGCGCCCGGTGAAGCCTGTCGCGCCGTAAACGACGACGTCGAATTCCTGTGCGCTCATCGTGCGCCCTCCCTTTTGCGCATGACTAGCATGCGACAAGCGTGCGTGCACCCGTGTGCGAGGCGTGGTCTAGTGTGCCTCTAAGATGCCGCCGCTCGCCATTGCCGCAGCGTTTAGCTCGGCCCTCATTCATGCAAGCTGGAACGCCGCCCTGAAAGGCGGACGTGGCGATCGCGTTGCGGATGCGTTTCTGATCGCGATCGGCGGCATCATCATGTGGGGCGTGGTTGCGCTTGTCTGGGGTGCGCCGAAGGCCGAGGCTTGGCCTTATCTGATTGCGTCAGTGCTGATCCATCTAATCTATTGGGTGGCGCTGTTTCGCGGCTACGACATGGGCGATTTGAGCCACATCTACACGCTCTCGCGGGGCTCGGCGCCGTTACTGGTGGCGGTGGGCGCGGCGATCACGGCGCACGAAGCGCCAGCGCCGCTGAAGATGGTCGGCATCGCGCTGGTTTCGCTTGGCGTGCTCGCGGTGGGCGTGAGCCCAAACGCGCCGCTGAAAGCGACGCTCTGGGCGTTGCTGATCGGGCTTTGCATTTCGGCGTATTCACTGGTCGACGCGCTTGGCGCGCGCGTCGGCGGCGATGCTTTGGTCTATGTGGCGTGGACATCCGGCGTTATGGGCGTGCCGATGATCGCGTTCGCGTTCTGGAAGCGCGGCGTGCGGCAGATGTTGCGCGACGCGGCCGTGGCGCCCTGGCGCGGCATCGCCATCGGAATCATCTCGTTCCTGGGCTACGGCCTCGTGCTCTGGGCGCAGACCTTCGCGCCCATCGCGCAGGTGACGGCGCTGCGCGAAACCTCCGTCGTGTTCGGCGCTTTGATCGCGTTTTTCATCCTGCGCGAGCGCTTGGGCCTGCGGCGCTGGGCCGGCGCGATAATCGTGGCCGCGGGCGCTGGCCTGATCGCCTTCGGCTGACTAGATTGCCGCCGTGGCAGACCTACACATCATCCGCATCGACGACGCCAAGGCGCTGGTTCGCGTCGGCGTCCCCGATCCCGAGCGCGCGGCCCCGCAAGAGGTGCGCATTTCCGTCGTCATGGCTTTGGCCGACCCGCCGGATTATCCGAACGAAGATCGCATCGGTGCGACCGTCGATTACGACCGCATCATCTATTTCATTCGCGACGACCTGGGCGAGCCGGCGCATCTGATCGAGACCTTGGCCGATCGCGTCGCCGGGCATTGCCTCTCGCTCTCGGAGCGCGCGCGCTGGGTTGAGGTGACGGTGAAGAAGCCGTCTGTGCTGTCGGGCGACGGCCTGGTGTCGGTGACGATTAGGCGAGAGCAAGCATGAACTGGGCCCTCGTAACGGGCGCGGGCCAAAGGCTTGGCCGCGCGGTGGCGCTGGAGCTGGCGGCGCATGGCTGGGGCGTGGTGATCCATTATCGCCACTCGGCCGGGGAGGCCGAGGCCGTCGCGGCCGAGGCGCGCCAGAGTGGCGGCGCGGCGGCCATCGTCGGCGCTGATCTCGATGATGCGGCCGAGCGCCATGCGCTGATCTCGCGCGCGGTGGAAACGGCCGGAGGGCCGCTGACCGCGCTCGTGAACACGGCGGCGATGTTCGAGCACGATACGATCGACACTTTGAGTGAGGAATTGTTGCAGCGCCATATTGCGCTCAACACGTTCACGCCCTCGCTGTTGGCGCGTGAGTTCGCGGAAGCGCTGCCGGATGGCCAACGCGGCGTGGTCGTGAACTTCCTCGATTTCAAATTGGCGAGCCCATACCCGGATCATTTCTCCTACACGCTCTCGAAATACGCGCTCGCGGGCGCGACGGAGCTGTTGGCGCGCGCGCTTGCGCCGAATGTGCGCGTGAATGCGATCGCGCCGGGCTATGTGTTGCCGGCGCCGGGGCAGGCGAAAGCGGATTACCAGCGTTTGCACGACGACACGCCGCTGCAGAGCGGGCCGACGCCGGAGAACATCGCCCACGCCGCGCGCTTCTTGATCGAGAACGACGCGGTGACGGGGCAGACCATCTACGTCGATAGCGGGCGGCGCTTTCGCACGTATGAGCGCGACATGGGCTTTATGTGAACGCGTATCTCTATCTGGCCGGCGCGATCATCGCGGAAGTGATTGGCACGACGGCGCTGAAGGCGTCGGACGCGTTCACGAAATTCTGGCCGTCTGTCATCGTCGTGATCGGCTACGGGATCGCGTTCTATTTGCTCTCGTTGACCTTGAAGACGATCCCGACCGGCGTGGCGTACGCGATTTGGTCAGGCGTCGGCGTGGTGCTGATCGCGCTCGCTGCGTGGCTGCTGCAAGGCCAAAAGCTCGACGCCGCCGCAATGATCGGCATGGCGCTCATCGTCGCCGGCGTTGTGGTGATGAATTTGTTCTCGAAAACGGCCGCGCATTAGCGGGAGCGTTCAAGACGGCCCAGCGCGCCCTTTGAGTAAGCGCTCAATTCGCCAAGGCGCTCCCAGATAGCCACTGCCAGAAACAGCAACACAACCTAGTATCGCATGATCGTACCAAGGCATGGCTTGCTGCCTTAATCCGCCAGCTATCGACGCGATCGCCCTGTGCCCGCGGTCACATCGTTATGGCTAAGGCTCTACTACCTTCAACTCATCGGAGCGCGGTGCTCCGGTTCACAGAGTTGGAGCTAGAAATGACCAAGTTTTACGCCCTCGTCGCCGCCCTCGCAGTGTTCGCGCCGGCCGCCTACGCCACGGTTTGGCAAGCTGCGCAAATCACGGCCGTCTAAGCTCTCCGCCCCAAATCCCAGGCCCTGAAGGGCGCAAGATCAAAGGCGAGATTATGAGAATGCTGGATATTTGAAGGGCGTCGGTCGAACCGGCGCCCTTGGCGATATTATACTTGACGTACCCTGACTTGAGCTAACCCCATGGCCGCTCTCAGAGACACATCGGAAACGGAGAGGGCCAAGCCCGACAAATCGGCCTGCGGTGTCAGGTTGCCGTTTTGGAAAATAGTCCTAGAGGGGTAGGAATTTTGTCCGCGATCGCTTGAGTTGGCGGGGGCTCGCCCCAACCGGGCGATACTGCCCCGATTACACATTATTGCATCCACGAAGGTACCCGAGCCAGATTTCTGGGGTACCCCAGCTTGACGGGGTACCCCATCACCCTGTTGAACCGGAGCATGGTTGCTCCTCTTGTGATTCAGAGGTTTCTAACCATGTCTGTTTGCCACCCATGAATCATCAATTTGTCAAGCTTTAGTTGTAGATTGGTGCGAATCTAAGTGGTATGATGACTTGTCGGCGCGGGGAACTAGGCAACTTTTGCCAGCGATCAGCGTTGATATTGGATTTTGATTCTAGCGCCCCAAAGAAAGGAGGCGAGTGAAATGACCGATACTGAGTGCCAAAAACTCGCCGCCATTTTCGCGCGTAAGCGTGATGAAGACGGCTTGCTGGACGTGAAGTTCTTCTTCCAGAGCCTATCTGAAACGACGGCAGAAGAAGTATGCGCGGAAGTGAATAGCCTCTATGCGGCTGTTGAAGCCGGCAAAGTGAAGCCGTTGGATTTTGGCGATCTCGCCTGGAAGTCCTAAGTCTCACTAACCTGTGACAATGTTACAAATCAGGTATAAGGGCCTCGGAGACACCTCCGAGGCCCTTATCATTTTCTGATTTTGCATGACCGACTTTGTAGTCAAATACGTGCGTTGCTTCTCGATGGCTCGGCGCGTGGAGCACCTTTATTGGACGCACACCGAGGGCGACGACGCGCTAAATCGCGTTTCGATAGAGAATCTTCAGCGGATCATCGAACTGGTCACCGGCCTTAAGGTTGTGAAGCAGGAGGTCGATTTCGATGCGGAGCGTCTGCGCGGAAACTACGAGCGCTACGCGGATCACATCATCGTTCGAGTTCGCGCCAGCCTGTCGCCGCTTTGGAAGCGCTTCACGGTGGTGAAGGAGCTTTGCCACGCACTCCTCGACGACCCTTCGGAGTTTTCGCCCGATGGCTTGAAGACGATACATGACTTGGTCGGCTTTCGCGGCTTTACGATCGATCAGGTTTCGGGGGAAACTCAATCCGAGCGCATTGCTGAGATCATGGCTCTAGAGGTGATCTATCCTCTGGAAAATCGCAGGCGAGACGCCGCTGAAATCAAAGCGAAATCCACTTCTATAATCGATGTTGCGGAGCGACGCGGAGTGCCGCCTTATTGGGTCGGTTTGGCTACCGACGATGACTACATCGCAAATTCAGAGAAGCTGTGGGACTTGATCGCCCCGTTGGACGCCAAATTTAAAGCCGAACCGTCGTCGCCCTGGAAGGCGTGACGATTATCATCGAGGCTTCTTCGCGTCCGCAGGCCTTACGGCTTTCTCAAAAACCCGCTCAAACGCTTTTCCGCTTTCGTCGGCGCCAATCTCGCGCGCCGCTTCTTTGAAGCGTTCGTGTTGGGACTTTGGATCTTCGGGTGGGTCTTTCTTCTTGGGCATCAAATCATCTCGCTTTGATTTCGGCGCCCACTACCTTGCCGGAAATCGCTTTCGCTATGCCGCTCGCATCCTCCTTAGAGGTGCCGGCGGCCAGGGCGAGATAAACGTCACTTCCGTTTTCAAGAACGAGAATGAGGCTTAAGCGGCCGGTGCCGTCATCTGAGATCAAGGTCTTGTGCTTTTGAGCCATGGCCCAGCTTAGCGCGATTTGAGTCAGTCGTCGTCAGCGGCAGGGGGTATTTGCTCGGGCCGTCGCTTGTGCGGCTCCGGGAGTTTCCCATCCCTTTGCGCTTTAGCCACCAGCAGCTTGAGCCCGGCTCGCAATATCTCAGTGTGGTTGTCGCCGTAGTACTGTTCGATCAGAGCGGCGATGAAAAACTCGTCACGCTCGGACAGGCGTATCGTGTGCCCCTGTCGCGGCTTCCCGCTTTTGTCTTTTGGTTTGCGTCCAGCCACGGCTGGCTATCGTTAACCACTCAATTACGAATTACAATGTAATACGAAATGAACCACAAGAGATGTTCGGCTCGCGCCGTCCATTTTGGCAGGGTGAGACCTGTGGTTTTCGGTTGTACGGCTCCGGCGACGTACAACCTAACTCTTGCGCCGGGACTGTCTCCAGCCGGACTGCCCAAACCAAGGGCCGGTCCGGCACCACAGCTTTTGTGGATGCGCGACTATATGCGCGGGTATGGTTATCGCCGTATTAATAGGTTCGCGCGATGACCGCTGAGTCTCGTGGAAAATTCGCAAGCGAAATGTCTTGCTGGGATGGCGCTTTCGCTTGGGCTTCCAGCGGGAGCGCCTGCGCCGCTTTGGCCTAGGCGGTCGCTTCGCTTTGCCGACCAGTTGTTCGGTACGTGAGCCGCTTCCCCGTCACGCCTTCTACGATCTTGGTGAAGCGGGCCACGTCATCCACGCCTAGCTTGGCACGGTTCGAGTACCGGAAATCAAATTCAGCCGTGTAGCGATGCAAGTGGTCGCGACCGCAGTGCTGGTACACGCCCTTCATGCCGCGTTTGAAAACGCTGTAGTAGCCTTCCACGGTGTTCGTGTGGACCCACGGCGCGTCCTTAGAGACGTACTCGCCTTTGCTGTGCGTCGTGGAGCCGTGGAAGGTTTGATGTTGGCCGGGCGCCTTGTATTGCGGCGCCTCATCGGTCAGCAAATAGGCTTCTTTCGCGACGTTCTCGTTGAGAATGCGCTGCACTTCATCGGTCGTGAACTCAGTCATGACGAAAGAGCGCGCGGCGCCAGTGTCGCGATCGATCAGCGTCAAAACGCGATTGTAGTTTTGAACGCTAAGAGTGCCGTCTTCGCGCGGTTCTTTGCGAGGATCGACACCTTGCAGCGTTTCGTCAGCCTCTACGCCGCCAAAGCCAGAACCGAACATTCCGCCCTTGGTATCCTTCATCGCTTCACGAATGCGATGGGAAAGAAACCAAGCGCTCTTGAGCGTCACGCCGAGCGTGCGCGCGAGCTGGTTGGAGCTGATGCCTTTCTTGGAAGACGCCAGCAGGAACATGGCTTGAAGCCAAATGTGCAGCTTGATGTGGCTGCTCTCGAAGATCGTGCCGACCTTCACGGTGAAGGGCTTACGGCATTCCTTCGCGTAGCACTTATAGACGCCTAGGCGGGTGCTCTTGCCCTTGAGCGGACCGCTGTCATCGACAGAGCCGCAGTGCGGGCAGACACGACCGTTCGGCCACACGCGGGCTTCAACCCACTTGTAGGCCGCTGCTTCGTCGCGGAAGTGCTTGGCATCTAGAACGCTACCCATGCCCTAGAGATAGCCGGTAAAGCTGGGTACGTCAAGTATAATATCGCCGCGCCCTTCTTCATTGTGCAAAAAGTTCTTGTTATGTTCTGTTGTGTGACTATAGTCCTAGATCATGACTCGCGACCCATTGCATGGACGCGGCGCGCGCACGAATGCGAGCGGCCGATACGAGCGCTTTGCCCGCGAAGAGTTCGATGACGGCTGGGCCAATGAGCCGATCCAGAAGCTGGAAACGATCGTCACGCGCGAACTGGCCAAGACCATCATCTCGACCAATCAAAGCCCCGACATTTCCTTCGACCAATCGATCAACCCGTATCGCGGCTGCGAGCATGGCTGCATCTATTGCTACGCGCGGCCGAACCACGCCTATGTCGGCCTGTCGCCGGGGCTCGATTTCGAGACCAAGCTGTTTGTGAAAGCCAACGCGGCGGAATTGCTGGAGCGCGAATTCGCGAAGCCCAGCTATCGCCCGCGCACGATCATGCTGGGCGGCGTCACCGACATTTATCAGCCGATCGAGCGCGGCTATGGCGTCACGCGCGCGCTGCTGGAGGTGATGGAGCGCTGGCGCCATCCCGTCGCGCTGATCACCAAATCGCAGCTCGTGATCCGCGACATCGATATTCTCGCGCGCTTGGCGGAACGGGGCCTGGCGAAAGCCGCGATCTCGGTGACGAGCTTGGATCGGCGCATTTCGCGCGTGATGGAGCCGCGCGCGGCCGCACCGCATCGGCGCATCGAAGCGATCCGCGCGCTCACGGATGCGGGCGTGCCGACGACGGTGATGGTCGCGCCTGTCGTGCCGGCGATCAATGATCGCGAGATCGAAGCCATTCTCGAAGAATGCGCGAAGGCGGGCGCGAGTGCGGCAGGTTATGTCGTGTTGCGGCTGCCGCTGGAGATCAAGGATCTCTTCCGCGAATGGCTGGCGCAGCATTTTCCTGACCGGCAGACGCGCGTGATGACGATCGTGCGCCAGATGCGCGGCGGGCGCGATTACGATCCCGAATGGAGCAAGCGCCAGAAGGGCGAGGGGCCGTACGCGCAGCTGATCGCCGATCGTTTCGCCAAGGCCTGCCGACGCTTGGGCCTCGATAAGCCGCGCTTGGCGCTCGATTGCACGCAATTCCGCCGCCCGCCGGATTATGGCGACCAGGGGGACCTTTTCGCGGTTCAGTAGCGTTGCCGGGCGTCTGCGGCTAAGACCGTCAGGCGAGGTAGGAGGACCACAATCCATGCGCACCGACAATCAGCGCCGTTCGGACAATTTCCAGGATCGTGGTCGCGGTTCCGGCGGCGGTGGCGGCGGCGGTTTGCCGGCGGCGGCGTTGTTCTCGATCCTGCGCCGCATCGGCATTCGCGGCAGTCTGATCGCGGGCGTCGTGCTCGCCGGCGTGTATTTCTTCGCGCCCCCCGCGATCAAGCAGATGATTTTCGGCGCATTGCTTGGCGGCGTGCCAGGGCAAACGCAGAGCGTGGCGGGCGAGGGCTCGACGTGCGAGGCGCACGCAGAGGCTTGCGATTTCTCGCGCGCAATTTTGGGTTCCACAGAAGATGTCTGGCGCGCGCAATTCCAGCAGGGGCGTTTGCCGAATTACGGCGTGAACCCTGGGCAATATCGTGATCCGACGCTGGTTGTGTTTTCGGGCGCGGTGGCGACGGCGTGCGGCAATGCGACCTCCGACGTCGGTCCGTTCTATTGCCCGGCTGACAGCTTCCTCTACATCGACCCGACCTTCTATCAGGTGATGCAGGATCGCCTGCGCGCGCCGGGCGATTTCGCGCAAGCCTATGTGATCGCGCACGAAGTTGGGCACCACGTGCAGAATGTGATCGGCGCGACGCAACGCCAAGTGCAGGGCGAAAACCAGAACCAAACCTCGGTGCGCGTTGAGCTGCAGGCCGATTGCTTCGCTGGTGTTTGGGGGCATACGGCGCAAGCCTCGCTTGCGATCGATGACGCGGATTTGCGCGAAGCGTTGAACGCCGCGCACGCGATCGGTGACGACGCGCTCGGCCATTCGGATGAGCGCCAATTCACGCACGGCTCATCGGCGCAGCGCATGCGCTGGTTCCGCCGCGGCTTCGATAGCGGCGACGCGCGCCAGTGCGATACGTTCGCGGTGGGCAATTACGGGCAGCTCTAACTCACACCAATCCCCGGATGCGCACTTGTGCGCAGTCCGGGGCCCATACGCTCAGGCGCTTGTGTTTATGGGTCCCGGATTTCGCTTCGCCCATCCGGGAATGGGTAGCGCTTAAGGCTCCCAGTCCTCAGACTGATCGATCAGGAATTGGCGAAAGGCGGCGATGCGCTTGGAGCGCTTTAGATCGCTTGGATAGATGAAATAAACTTCGAAACTCGGGCCCGGCAGATCGGGCAGAACTTTCACGAGGTTCGGATTTTCGCGCGCCATGTAATCCGGCACGGAGGCGATGCCGAAGCCGCTCTCGACGGCGCGCAACATGCCATAGACGTTGTTGATCTCTAAGAGCGGCGGGCGTGGCTTTGCGTCTTCGCGGCCGGCGCGCTGCGCCCAATCCAATTCGCGCATCGGCGTCGGGATGTTGGCCTGGTAGGCGATGATGCGGTGGTTATCGAGTTCCACGACATCTTTCGGCGTGCCGTGACGCTTCAGATATTCGTTCGACGCATAAAGGCTGACGCGCACTTCGAAGAGTTTGCGCTGGATCAGATCAGCGTGCGTCGCCGCCCACAGACGGATCGCGCATTCGGCTTCGAGCTTCAACAGATCGAACTCGCGATCGTCGAGCAGGCATTGCACGCGCGTCTCGGGGTATTTGTCGGCGAAATGCACGAGGCGCGGCGCAAGCCAGGTCGAGCCGAACGCGACGGGCGCGGTGATTTTCAGATCGCCGATCACCTTCTCGCGCGCGTCCTTCAGCGTGCTTTCCGCGATCACGGCCGCACCCGCCATTTCGCGAGTGAACTCGCGCAATGCCATGCCGGGGCCGGTCAGTAGGAGGCCGCGCGCGTGGCGCTGGAACAGGGGGACGCCCATCTCGTTTTCGAGTGCCGCGATCTGGCGGCTGACCGAGGATTGGCTGACGCCCAATTTCTCGGCCGCGGCCGTCAGCGAGCCGGTTTCGGCCGCGAAGTGGAAGGTTTTGAGCTTATCCCAGTCCATCAAGGCCGTATTTCCCCGCCCTATGGCGCCCGTTCGGCGGCCTCTTTCTTTGCAATATTGCATAGCTCACCGGCGCGGTCGATAGAAGGGGGCGCACGCGTGAGGATTGTTGGATGCTGATCCAGGACATTTCCCACATTCAGCTTTTCCGGCTGGGCTCCTCGGTGGTGACCGTGGGCGGCGTGTTCGGCGCGCTGATGCTGGTCGTGCTGTTCATGGCCGCTTCCTGGATCATCGGCACGGCGCTGAAGCGCATCCGCGGCCGCCAGCGGCTCGGGCAGGGCGCGGCTGCGCTCTACATCGCCGAGAAGGTGCTGACCTACGGCTTGGTCGTGTTCGGCTTGGTGGCGGGGCTTTCTTCGCTTGGCATCGATCTTTCCTCGGTCGCTGTGTTCGCGGGCGGCTTGGGTGTCGGCATCGGACTGGGGCTTCAGGGCATCATCAAGGAATTCGTCTCGGGCCTCACGCTCGTGTTCGATCGCGCGATCCAGATTGGCGATTATGTTGAGATGCACGACGGCACGCGCGGCGTGGTGCAAGAGATCGGCCCGCGCGCCACGCGTGTGCGCAACAACGACAACGTCTATTTGCTGATCCCGAATTCCAAGCTGATCGAAAACACGATGATCAATTGGACGCGGCGCGGCGAGACGCGCCGCATCCATGTGCCGTTCCAAGTCGCGATCGGCGCCGATAAAGAAAAAGTGCGCGAATGCGTGATCGCGGCTGCGCGCGACGTGCCGTTCACCTTGCCCGATACGGATGAGCGCCGCACGCAAGTATGGCTTGTTGGTTACGGCGATAGCGCGTTGAAATTCGAACTGATCGTCTGGCCGACGCTGGAAGCGGTGAAGCGGCCGAAAGCGATGAACGCGGCGTACACTTGGGCGATCGATGATGCGCTGCGCGCCGCAGGCGTCGAGATCCCGTATCCGCAGCGCGACATTCGCCTGCGCACGTTCTTTGGCGAAGAGGGCGACGACGCGCTGGCGGCGCTGAACTTGCAATCTAAGCCGCATCCTGTACCCGCCACGCCTGCGCCGAGTGTGAATGACGCGGCCGAAGACGCGCTCCGGCCGGAGCCCGAGCCAGAGCCGGAAATCGCGGAAGAGCGACGCGAGCCTTAACGCCGGCCCATGAGACACGGCGCGCGGACGCGCCGCGCCGTTCGGCTGAACGCGCGTTTGAAGTTCACACACCGTCATCCCGGACACGCGAAGCGTGATCCGGGACCCAGGAGCCGAGGCTTATGCGTTTGCCCCTGGGTCCCGGGTTCTCAGCTTTGCTGAGCCCCGGGATGACGATTTAGCTTGTGTCGGTTTGAGCGTGCGGAAAGCAGCGCTCATGTTCAGCGCGCGTTGCGGGCCAGACGTGGAGTTCGGCGTCGCGTTGGACGCGGGGGGCGACGTAGGGCGAGCGGGGTTGGCGTTTGAGGGCGATTTTGGCGAGGAATGTTTTGGGCGCGCGGCGGAGTTTGCGGGCGAGACGCTTAGCGTAGGGCAGCGGTTTTTCCAGCACGCGGCTGAGCGCGTTCATGCGGCGAGCAGGACGAGTTTTCGCACGAGCGCTTCGAGCGCGGTGAAACGCGGAAGTTGATCTGTTAAACTCTACCGTCATCCCGGCCGGAGCGAAGCGGAGAGCCAGGACCCGGGGATCGTAAAGCGCAATGCGTCGGCCCTGCGTCCGGGACCGCGCTCCCGCCTTCGCTCTGCGCGCTTCGGCGGGCAAGCCGCGCGTCCGGGATGACGGAGCTTTTGTCGGGTTGGGGGTGGAGACTGGCGAGCGATTAAGCGGCTGCGCCGGCTTTCGAGCGCGCGTGGTCGAGTTCGAGGTTGGCCAGATATTTCTCCGCTTCGAGCGCGGCCATGCAGCCCATGCCGGCGGCGGTGACGGCTTGGCGATAGGTGTCGTCGGTGACGTCGCCGGCGGCGAACACGCCAGGGATCGAGGTCTGCGTCGTGCCGGGCCTCACGATGATGTAGCCGCTGTCCTTCATCTCGACCTGGCCTTTGAAGAGCTCGGTTGCGGGCGCGTGGCCGATGGCGACGAACACGCCGTCGACTTTGCGTTCTTCGCGCGCGCCGGTTTTGACGTTCTTCAAGATGATGCCGGTGACGCCGGGCGGGCTTTGTTCGCCTTCGATCTCTTCGACGGCGGTATCCCAGACCACCTCGATGCGCGGGTGATTGAAGAGGCGCTCCTGCAGGACTTTCTCGGCGCGCAAGCTGTCGCGGCGGTGGATGAGCGTGACCTTCGAGGCCAAGTGCGAAAGGTAGAGCGCTTCTTCCACTGCGCTATTGCCGCCGCCAATGACCGCGACTTGCTTGCCGCGATAGAAGAAGCCGTCGCAGGTGGCGCAGGCGGAGACGCCGAAGCCTTGGAATTTCTGCTCGCTCGGCAAGCCCAGCCATTTTGCTTGCGCGCCGGTGGCGATGACGAGCGCGTCAGCGAGATAGATTTGGCCGCTGTCGCCTGTGAGGCGGAATGGATGTTGGTCCAATTCGGCTTTGACGATGATGTCGTCGGCAAATTCAGCGCCGACGTGCTTGGCCTGCGCCTTCATCTGCTCCATCAGCCAGGGGCCTTGGATCGTGTCGGCGAAGCCCGGGTAATTCTCCACGTCCGTCGTGATGGTGAGCTGTCCGCCCGGTTGGAGGCCCGCGATCAGCAAGGGCTTGCGCAGGGCGCGGGCGGCATAGATGGCCGCGGTATAGCCGGCAGGGCCGGAGCCGATGATGATCACGGGGGCGTGGCGGGCGACGGGTTCGGTCATGGGACGGCCTTGCAGGGATTCGAGCTGTCTCAATATGGCGATTGCCAGAATGGATCAAAGGCCGGGCGCCCCTGCGGCGTGATCACAGCGTCGCGCCCATGCGCGCTCCGATTGCGTCGGGAACCGTTCCGTATATGTTTGATCGCGCGGACGAATTTGGCGGGCGGCAAGCGTGCAGCGGAAGATTTTGGTGGTTGAGGACGACCGTTTGATCGCGATGGAGCTGGAGGAGCGGCTGGTCGAGCTTGGCCATGCCGTGCTGGGGCCTGCCCATACGATCGCCGAGGCCGAGGCGTTGCTCGCCGGCACGCGGCCCGATTGCGCCTTGCTGGACGCGAATGTTGGCGGTCAATCGAGCGTCGCGCTGGGCGTGAAGCTAGCGGAGCTTGGCGTACCGATCGCGTTCTGCACCGGCTACGACGAGATCAAGAACGCGCCGCCTGCGCTGGCGAGCGCGCCGGTGCTGACCAAGCCGATCAGCGACGCTGAGCTGCAGGCGGGTTTGAGCAAGCTGTTGGGCTAAACCGCCCGCCACCCCATTAGCGCCAGCGTGTGGCCCTCGGGATCTTTGAAGGCGCGGAGCATGAGTTCGCGGCCGGGGGCTTCTTGGAGCTTTTGCGCGGGGTGCAGGAAAGCGATGCCGGCGCCTTCGAGCTTGCTTTCCGCAGCGCTCCAATCGCGCGGTTCGAAATAGATCACGGAATCGCCGCCGATCGCTTGGCCGGGTTGGGCGTGGCCGATCATCAGACGCGTGGCGCCGGATTGGAAAAACGTCATGCCGTTGGTTTCGAACAGAACGGGCAGGCCAAGCGTGTCGCGATAGAAAGCGACGAGCGCGATCGGATCGGCGCTGGCGATCGCGATCTGGGCGATGCCGGAGATCAGTGGCGTGGGCGTATTCATGGCGCTTCTCCCTCTCTGCATATAGTTAGTTTGACTAACTAATGACGTCAAGCCAGAATTCACACCATGTCCCGCACGCTCGACACCGCGATGCATCTTCACTCAGCCGCGCTGCGTTTGCTGCGCGCGGTGCGCGTGGCGGATGCGGAGACGGGCGTGTCGGCGCCGAAGCTCTCCGCGCTCTCGGTGCTGACGTTCGGTGGGCCGATGAGTTTGAGCGCGTTGGCAAAGGCCGAGCAGGTCCGCGCGCCGACCATGTCGAAACTGGTGGCGGATTTGGAAGCGGAGGGCTTGGTGGTGAAGCGCGCTGACAAGGCCGACAAGCGCGGCGTGCGTATCGAGGCGACCGCGAAAGGCCGCGCGCTCATGGAAGAGGGGCGCAAGAAGCGCCTGGCGCTTTTGTCCAAGCGGCTGACGCGCTTGAGTGCTGCGGAGCGCGCCGAGCTGCACAAGGCCGCGGATCTGATGCTGCGGCTCGCGGCGTCCGATGATCGCGCGTAGCGCCAACGAAAACGCCGCCCGGCGGAACCGGACGGCGTCTTGAAACTCAAAGCTCGGAAGCTTGCCTTAACGCGGCTTCGGCGCCGGACGCGGCAGCAGGCCTTCACGCTGGGCGCGCTTGCGGGCCAGCTTACGGGCGCGGCGCACAGCTTCGGCGCGTTCACGCGCACGCTTCTCGGACGGCTTTTCGAAGTGATTGCGACGCTTCATTTCGCGGAAAGTGCCTTCCCGCTGCATCTTCTTTTTGAGCGCCTTCAACGCCTGATCGACGTTGTTATCGCGTACGAAAATCTGTACCAGGACCGTCTCCCGCGAGCTTGCGAAACCAATACCAAACCGGCCGCCGGGGCGGATGCGCCAGGGCCTGAGTTAAAGCGAAGGCGGGCTGATAGCAAAAGGCCGCGCCCGTGTCCATGCTGGAACGGGTCGACGGCGGGGGCCTGCAGGCTTATTTTTCCAGCATGACCGTCACCCCCTCAGCCCGGTTCCGGGCCCGGATTTTGGACGTTTTCCCAGCCCATGCCGCTGAACAGGGCTGGACTGACGCGGCTTTCAAGGCGGCTGTGGCCGAAACGGGGCTTTCCGAGGGGGAGGCGGCCCTGGCTTGCCCGCGCGGGGCGGTCGACCTCTTCGACGCGTTCGCCGAGCGGGCCGACCGGGCGATGCTCGACCGGCTGGATGAGCTCGATCTGGACGCCATGAAGATCCGCCAGAAGGTCCGCGCCGCCGTCCAGGTGCGGCTGGAGGCGCAGGCGCCCTACAAACAAGCGGCTCGCGCCATGACCCGCGCCTTGAGCCGCCCGGACCGCGCGCCTGAAGCCACGCGGCTTCTGTGGCGCACGGCTGACCGCATTTGGCGCGCGCTAGGCGACAAGAGCACCGACGGGAATTTCTATTCGAAGCGCGCGATCCTCTCCGGCGTGCTGGCCAGCACCTATGTGCGCTGGTTCAGCGATGAGAGCGAAGACCACGAAGCGACGTGGGCGTTCCTCGATGCGCGCATCGAGAACGTGATGCAGTTCGAGAAATTCAAAGCGCAATTGAAGCCGGTGGGCGAAGCGGCGCAAAGTGCGCTCGGCATCGCGGCGCGGTTCCGCTATGGGCGGTAATCGCGCGGGTAATTTCCGTTCTCCTAAAATCGCAGCAAGGCGCCCTGGATTGGCGCGGCGCATCTTATGTTGGTGCTCTCACGGTCCCGTGATGGAGGCGCTTACATGCGTGCAGCTCCGGTACGGTTCTTCAATGCGGCGCTCTGGCCGCTGACGATTTGGTCAAGCCTGACGCATCTCGAAGAACATCCCGCTGACGATTACGTCGAGCGGACATCACCCATTGTCGCCAGTGCGATTGCGTTTTGGATTTGCGCAATTGCGCTTCTTGTTCTCTCGACGCCAACCGCGATCACCATGGGCGGCGTCTTGGAAGACGGCAGCGAAGCGTTTGCGGTGGTGCGGCGTTCAGCCGGTTCGATCGTCGGCGTGCTGCAACTCTTCACGCCGGTGATCTACGTGTTCGGCTTCTGGCTCTTCACGGCGCGCGACGAAGCGTACCCGCGTTAGTCTGCCTCTGCCTCAAGCTCGGCATCGTCGAACACGAACGCGGGCGGTGGCTGATCATTGCGCGCGGCGTCGAACAGGGCGCGCGCATAGCGCGCGCTTGAGCCGCCGTGTGGCGCGTAAAGCAACGGGCGCAACACAGCGGCCGCCGCGTCGTACTCGCGCGCGACCATAAGTTCGCGCGCAACCGTGAGGCGGATGTGATCGGCCTGCGGCGCGAGTTCCAGCGAACGCGCCAGCACATCCAAATTTTCGCTGCTCATGGGGCCATAGCCCTGGATGAAGGTGCTGGCGTAGGCAAAGAGCGTCGGAAAATGGTTCGGGTCGGCGCGAAAGCCGCGCACCAATTCGCGACGCGCAACGCGCAAAGTCTCGACGCCCCGCTCGGGATTTAGCTCGCCTTCCTTGAGGTGGCTGCGCGCCAGCAGGTAGCGGGCCTCGGTGTTGGCTGCGTCGATCGTGAGGGCTGCGTCCAATTGGTCGCGCGCTGCTTGCCAATCGTCCAACAGAAGCGCGCTGCGCGCGGCGGCGATACGCGCTGCGACATCGCTCGGGTGACGCGCCGCGAGCGCCTGAACCTCGGCGGCGAAGCCTGCGATCTCACTCTGCTGGTAGGCGCCGTTCCGCAGGCGCGCGAGCGGCAAAAGCAGGTCGTTCATCGCCACCGGTAGCCGCGTGATGGCGATCTCGATCGTGGTTTCCGGCAGATTGAAGTTGAGAACGTTGATGCGGCTGCGTCGGAACTCAAGCAATTCGCGGCGGAACGCCTCGGGCGTAATGCCGAAGGCGGGCTCGAACGCTTCGATTGGGTCAGCACCTTCGCCGAGCGCTTCCACATAGCGGTCGAGGCCCGCGCGCCGCTCCGGATTGTTGGACAGGTAGATCACGGCAAACCACGCATTCGCATAGAACCGTCCGCCAAAATTATCGACATTGCGTACGCGCTCGGGCGCCAAGAGTGCTTCGATGGGGAGGATGCCTTCGTAGGTGATCCAATCGCCGCGATGCTCTGACGGCAAGCCCACGGCCACGCGCGTGCCGCGGATTTCAATGGATGAGACGTGCTCCGCCCAACCTTCGACGTACCATCGCGGGTACGCGTCAGGGAAATAGTGCAGCATGAAATGGTGTGCGTATTCGTGAAAGAGCACCGTGCCTCGATCAAGCCCGCCCTGATCGTTGTAGATCACGAAGGCCGCGATTTGCTCCGCGCCAGCATGATAAAATCCGCGCACGGTTTCGCCCATGCGCGGATTGACCCGCTGCAATTCGTTGAGATTGCTGACGAGATAAACTTCGAGCTTCGTCTGCGCGGGCGTGGCGGCGGCGCCTGTGAGTATGCGCAATGTGCGATCGAAGTTTTCGAGGGACTCGGTGGCGCGGCGAAGCGCGCCTTCGCTCATCGCGCCATAAACAATGAAGTTCGCGGATTCTGCGCGTCGCCAGCGGCCGTCTTGTGCGCTGGCTGGCGCAATGCTGAATGCAAGCAGCGCCATCACGAGTGCAAGAATACGTGCGATCATTGTTCCCCCACTACTTGGAGGGTACAACCTTGGCGCGCCGGGTGCGACTGTTTTGTTAGCGCAGCTTCAGCTTGGTGACGTGGCCCATTTTGCGGCCGGTGCGGGCGTCGCGCTTGCCGTAAAGGTGGAGGCGCGTGTTTGGATCGGCGGCGAGCTTTTCCCAATCGAGCGCTTGTTCGCCGATCAGATTGAACATCTCGCAATCGGCGACGCGCGTGGTGGGACCAAGCGGCCAGCCTGCGATAGCGCGGATGTGCTGCTCAAATTGCGAGGTCAGCGCGCCTTCGATGGTCCAGTGCCCTGAATTGTGGACGCGCGGGGCCATTTCGTTAGCGACGAGGCTGCCGTCGTCCATGACGAAAAATTCGATCGTCAGCACGCCGACATAATCGAACGCTTCGAGTACGCGCTTAATCGCTTCGCGCGCGTTGACCTCAACCAGTTCGCTGACGCGCGCCGGCGCTTGCGTGCGCGAGAGAATGCCGCCGGCATGTTCGTTTTCGCAGAGATCGAAATAGGCGATCGCGCCATCTTGCCCGCGCGCGGCGATGATCGAGATTTCGCAGACGAAATTGCAGAAGCCTTCGAGAATGCCGGGTGCGCCAAGTTTTCCGTAGGCGCCGGCGACATCGTCGCTGGTCAGCAAGCGAATCTGGCCGCGGCCGTCATAACCGAGGCGGCGCGTTTTCAGGATTGCGGGCAGGCCGATCTCGGCGACCGCTGCTTCGAGTTCTTCTTGCGATGAGACGGCGGCGAAGGGCGGCGTGTCGATGCCGGCGCTTTGGAAATAGCTCTTCTCGTCGAAGCGATCCTGCGCCACCGCGAGTGCATGCGGATTGGGGGCGACGCGCGCCCCGCCCGCGATCAAGGCTTCGGCGGTTTGCGCGGGGACGTTCTCGAACTCGGTGGTGATGACATCCACACGTTGTGCAAACGCGGTGAGCTCTTCGACGTCTTGATAGTCCGCAATCACGGTCAGCGCCGACACGCGCGCGGCGGGGCTGTCTTGTTCGTCGGTGTAGATCGCGACATCGAAGCCGAGTTGTTCGGCGGCGTGCGCGAGCATGCGGCCCAATTGCCCGCCGCCGAGGATGCCGATCGTGCCCCCTGGCGCAAGCGCGCTCATGTCAAGCGTTCGCTGACAGCTTCGGTTTGTGCGGCGCGATAAGCGTCGAGGCGCGCGGCCAGCGCATCGTCATTGAGCGCGAGGATAGCAGCGGCCATCAGCCCTGCATTCACCGCGCCCGCTTCGCCAATCGCCAACGTGCCGACCGGGATGCCCTTCGGCATCTGCACGATCGAGAGCAGGCTATCGAGGCCCTTCAGGTCTTTGCTTTTCACCGGCACGCCCAACACCGGCAGCGGCGTCATTGCGGCGGTCATGCCCGGCAAGTGTGCAGCGCCCCCCGCGCCGGCGATAATGACCTTAAGCCCGCGCGACTTGGCGGACTCGGCGTAATCGTAGAGCCGCTTTGGCGTGCGGTGCGCGGAGACGACCTTGGCCTCGTACGCGACACCCAGCGCCTCCAAGATCTCGGCGGCGCCCTTCATCGTGTCCCAATCGGACTTGGAACCCATAATCAGCCCGACGAGCGGGTGGGGGGAAGCCATTGCGGGCTGCTCCTAAAAAACGGCCTGCTAATGGAATCCGGGGTTTTCGTCCAGGGGCTACCCCTTCGCGAAGGCGGTTAAGGCGGTCTTTACCAGCCGGAGTCATCTCTGGGGTAGAGGCTCATGTCCCCATGGCTTTCGGAATGAACAAGCTCGCAAGCGGAACGACCCAGCTATTGCAACGGCTGGGGCTGTCGCGTCGCGACGTTTCCGATGCCGGATTGGCGGCTTTGGAACGACTCAGCGTCGAGCGGGACGCGCTGGCTGAGCGGCTGGCCGTGGCCGAAGCGTTGGCGGATCGCGATGCGCTGGCGCCGGTCTTTAACCGCCGCGCCTTCATGCGTGAACTGCACCGGACG
This sequence comes from Vitreimonas flagellata, assembly GCF_004634425.1. Lineage (NCBI taxonomy): Bacteria > Pseudomonadati > Pseudomonadota > Alphaproteobacteria > Hyphomonadales > Hyphomonadaceae > Vitreimonas > Vitreimonas flagellata. The sequence goes on from NZ_SBJL01000003.1 coordinate 228,526, forward strand.
ATGTCGGAGGTGGAGCGCTACAAAACGCCGGCCGCAGTGATTTTCATCGATCTGGACGGCTTCAAGGCGCTCAACGATTCCTACGGCCACGCGGCGGGCGACGCTGTGCTGACGGCGGTTGGTCGCTTGTTGCTGGATTCCGTGCGCGAGAGCGACGTGGTAGGGCGCTTGGGCGGCGATGAATTCGGTGTGATCTTGAACCGCGCGAGCGCTGAAGAAGCGGCGGCGAAAGCAGCTGCGCTCAATCACAAGCTCAATGCAACGCCAGTCGTGTTCGCGGGCGTGAGCCATCGCGTGCGCGGCTCGTTTGGCGTGCATGCGATCGCGATGAGCGAAGATCCGGAAACCGCAATCGCGCGCGCGGACGAGGCGATGTACGCTGAGAAATACGCCCGCCGCGAACAAGCGCAGGCGTTCTCCGCGTTCTAAAGTCGCCAGCTCAACGCAAGTGCGCCGAAATCTTGGCGCGTCGGCTGCGTTTCAAATTCTTCGGTGCGCCAGACATAGGTGTACGAAAGACGCCAATCGCCGGCGCTGACGCTGAAGCCAGTTTGGAAATCGGCAACGAAAGGCGTGCGATCGACGGAGGCGCTGTCCTCGAACGTGTTCCCGTCCAGGAAGAGATTGTGCGCAACGGCGCGACCTTCAACGCCGGCGAAAAGCTGCCACGACAACGGGCCGCCGCTGAAATGCTCGACGCCGGAGAGCGACGGGCGCACGCGTGGCGGGCCGAAATCATTGTCGATGCGCCAGCCGACGCGCGCGGTAGCGCCAATGCGCGCTTCGGTGCGCAAGGTGCCGAGGGTGACGCCCGCGTTGGGGGTGAGGTCGAATTCGAGGCCGCCGGGCACATCGATAAAGGCGCGGAGTGCGCGCCAGCGACGGTCCAGCGAGAGGGCGAAGGCGAGCTCGTCGTGCAATTGGCTGTCCCAGCCTTGGGGATCGGGTGCGCCGAGAAATTCGTGGATGCCGCGTTGGGATTCTTCGCCCAACGCAGATGGGCCGACGATGCCGAGCTCGAGTTCGTATGTATCCATGTAGCGCGGCGCGCGGCCGTCATCGCGATCTTCGAGCGCGCCGACCATGATCTGCATATAGAGCCAACCCGCATAGGGGTGCTGATCGGCTGGCGCGGGCACGGCGTTGATGTCTTCGGGCGTAAAGATCGATTGGCCAATCGCTACGCCCCAGAAATCGGGATTCGAGCCGGAGAGCGCGCGCGTGAAACCGCCTGAGCCGCGCAGCCAATCGGGCACGCCTTCGCTCGGCGAGACGTACGCGATCTTGATGCCCGATGTGTAATTGCGATCGGCGCCGGAAGACAGCGAGTCATTCTCTACAACGATAGAGAGCACGCCTTTCTCTTCGGCAGGACGGTCTTCGGCGAACGCAAGATTTGGAATCGCACTGAGCAGTGCGGCGCCCGCCAGCCATTTCAGGCGATGATGTCGGGCGTCAGCCTGTCCTCGATCCATTGAATTTGGTCCTTCAACACCAATTTGCGTTTCTTCAGCCGCGCCAATTGCATCGGGTCGTTCGCGCCGCCCGTCTGCAGAGCAAAGATGGCGGAATCGAGCGCGCGATGTTCCTCGCGCAGTTCTAAAAGACGCGTCTTCAGCGCACGCTCCTCTGGCGTGGCCGAAATGTCGAAGCCGTTGCCGTCCTCGGCGTCCATGCGCTCGCTTCCGCTGGCGCGGCCCCCCACGGCCGCTTGGAACGCCGAGCTAAGCCATGCGAAGCGGGCGCTGTAAAGCGGTGCAGCGTAGCGACGGTTCCGCCCGCGATTCGTGCAGTCTGCGAATGATTAAATTTGTAATACGATGCGGGGAGACAACAGTCCGATTTGGCGCCATTCTCCCTGTGCACCTAACCAAAGGAGGCGCCTTCGATGGCTATCGAGCAGCGGCTACGCGAACTCGACGCCCGGCATCGGGATTTGGACCTAATCATTGAGAACGAGGCCAAAAGGCCTTCCGCGGATTTGACGCGGCTCTCGGCGATGAAGCGCCAAAAACTGAAGATCAAGGAAGAAATCGAAGATATACGATTGCGGCTCAGTATAAGTCACCACTGACCTCGTCTCGCGCGCCGAAGCGCGAAATTCTCAACTTCGGCGCGCCCTAGACGATCCTCTCGTATACGCCTCTCGTATACGTACTGGCACGCGCCGAAGCGCGCGCAATGCGCTCGCGCTATCGCGACGCGACGCTTGTCGCTTCGCCGTCCACGATCGGCAGGTGGCGGCCATATCCTTCTGCTTCCATGCGATCGCGCAGGATGAAGCGCATCGCACATGAATTGATGCAGAAGCGTTGACCGCCGCTGTCGCGCGGGCCGTCGTCGAAGACGTGGCCAAGATGGTGATTGCCTTCGCGCGAGCGCACTTCGATGCGGCGCATGCCCATCGTGTCGTCTTCGTGCAATGTGATGGCGTCCGGATTGAGCGGGCGCGTGAAGCTCGGCCAGCCGGAACCGCTGTCGTATTTGCTGGTGGAGGCGAACAAAGCCTCGCCGGTGCGCGCTTCGACGTAGATGCCGGTTTCGTGGTGATCCCAATATTCTTTGGCGAAGGCGCGCTCAGTGCCGCCGCGCTCCATGACCCAATCACGCAGGCGCTCCAGCGCATTGCGATCGCGCGGCTCTGCCTGGGCGGCGGGCGTGTTCGGGCGGGTCTGAGCGTAGGCGTACATGCCGGCGCTGCTGAGCGCGACGATGGCTGCTGTAAGGGCGGTGACGAGCTTGATTTTGGGCTCCTGGTGAACTGTCCCAAGCTGGTATGTCCCAGGCTTGGCGTTGGTTGCGCGAAACCAGAGCGGTATGCGCTACGTATGAGAGAGCATGATCCGTCGTTCACTTCTCGCCAGCCTTTTGTTCCTTATCGCTTGTGCGCCCGAGAGTGCGCCGGCGCAAACCCCGTCCAACCCGCCGCCAACGGGCCTGCAGGAGGCCGTGTTCGCCGGCGGCTGTTTCTGGTGCATGGAGCACGACATGGGCGCGATCCCTGGTGTGGTCGAAGTCATGAGCGGCTACACGGGCGGGCGCAACGCGAACCCGACCTACGAAAACCATCCCGGCCATTACGAAGCCGTGCGCGTGCGCTTCGATCCGAGCGTGATCACGTACGCTCAATTGTTGGAGCGCTATTGGCCGCTGGTCGATCCGACCGACGACGGCGGTCAATTCTGCGATCGCGGCTCAAGCTATCGCACGGCCATCTTCGTAACGCCGGCGCAGCGCGCTGAAGCGGAAGCGAGCAAAGCCGCGATCATCGCGAGCGGGCGCGTCAACGGGCAAGTGGTGACGCCGATCCTCAATCTCGGCCGCTTTACCGAAGCCGAAGAATATCATCGTGACTATGCGCGCCGAAACCCTGCGCGCTACGCCATGTATCGCGCCGGTTGCGGCCGCGACCGGATCTTGCGTCAAGTGTGGCGGCGTTAGAAGTCGAGACTGACGCCCGCTTGCCAGAGGCGCGGCGCGCCGGGGAGAATGCCGCGTGCGCGATCGACGATGTAGAGTTCGTCGGTCACGTTTTTCACGGTGACGAAGAACGTCGTGTCGCCGCCGCCCGGCGTGAAATTGGCGGCGAGGTTGAGGATGGTGGAGTCCTCGATCAGACCGCGCTGGCCATTGGCAATTGGGGCGACGGTGTTCAGATCGTCGGTGAACATCTCGCCCGTGTATTGCATTTCGGCTTGCAGGTTCAGCCATTCGCCGCGCGCATAGCCCACGGCAGCAGAGGCGATCCATTCTGGCGCGTAGGGCAGGCGATTGCCGCTGACAGAGACGCCGCCAAAGCCTGAAATGCTGGAAAAGCGCGTGCCGACATATTCCGCTTCGCCGACCCAGGTGAGCGCGGTGCGGAAATAGAGATCGTCGCTCTGCATCAGCCCCGCGTCGCGCAGCGAGTAGCGCAGATCAGCTTCAATGCCCGAATGCCGCGTTTTGCCGGCGCTGGTGAGCGTAGCGCCCACGCCGCCCGCGACAGACGCCGGCACAATCTGGTTTTCGAAATCCATCACGAAGGCGCCGACATCGATGTCGAACCCGGCGATCGGCGACCCGCGCAGGCCGAGTTCCCAATTGATGCTCTCTTCGGCGTCGAGATCGACCGTGCCGCCGGCATTGGTGACGATGTCTTCGATGCGCGGCGGCGAGAAGCCGCGATGCACGCCCGCATAGATCACCATGTCGTCGTTGAGATCGAACGTGGCGCCCAAGCCTGGGATCACTTCGGTGAGGTCGGTTGAAGCCTCAGCGTTGGTGAGCCGATTGGTGCGCTCGTACTCAATCGACTCCACGCGCACGCCCGGGCTGATGCTGAAGCGGCCGAAATCGAGATCGGCGTGCACGAAGGCGGAGAGCGCGTCGGCGGTGCGCAGATTGTTTTCGGCGATCACGCCCGGCGTGCGGCCGTTGGGCGTATCGGCGTTCACTTGCAGACGGCTCTGGCGTTCGGTGTGCCAGCGCGCGCCCGTCTCGATGCTGGCCTCTGCGCCGAGGAAGGCGGTTTCCCAGGCGAGGCGGCTTTCAAGCCCATATTGATGATATTCGCGCAGCCGGCCTTCGGCGCCGCACGTCGTGTTCAGATTGGCCATACCGCCACATGCGGGATCGCCTGAATCGCTGGGGCGTTGGCCAGAATTCGAAGATTGGCGCCACCAGTCGCGGTTGAAATAGAGCGAATAGGCGCTGGTGCGCAGCGTGAGCGACGGCGACATCTCCCAGGAATGCGTGAGCGCGCCCGTATAACGCTGCGTCTGGAAGCGATCGTTCGGAAACGGGTTGCCGTACGGATTGGCGTCGAACTCGGCTTGGGTGAGGCCCGAATAGGAAACCTGGCTGTTCTCGCGATTGATGGCGATGCGCGCGATCAATTCGTGACCGGGCGCCAGGGTGCGCTCGGCGCGCAGACTGTAGTCGGCGAACTCGAGCCCGTGATTGTCGCGCACGCCGTCGAACACCGTCGTGCTGGCGTGGCCGAGCAGGCGGAAGTCAGCAATCTCGCCGCCGAGCGACGCTGCGGCCTCGCCATAGCCATTGTCGCCGCCGGCCACGAACAGGCTGCCGCCAAACTCAGTCGGCGCGCTGGGCGAAATGTAATTGACGACGCCGCCAACCGTGTGCGGACCAAAGCGCACTTGGCTTGCGCCTTTCAGGATTTCGATGCGTTCGAAGCGGCGCAGCGGCGGATGCGAATAGGTGGCGTTGTCGCCATAGGGGCCGTAGGTGAGCGGCAGGCCGTCTTCGAGCAGCAGCACTTCGCTGGAGCGCGTCGGCGAAAGGCCGCGAATGCCGATATTGGGGCGCAGGCCCAAACCTTCTTCGTCGCGCGGATAAACGCCCGGTGTTTGGCGCAGCGCTTCGTTCACGCTGAACACGCGCGAACGCTCCAAATCCTCGGCCTCGATGGTCGCGCCGGAGCCGGGGATGTGCAGCAGGTTCGCGCGTTCGCCGATCACGACGATGTCGGCTTCGGCCAAGCGTGCGGGCTGATCGGCGTCCTGCGCCCAGGCGGGCGCTGCACTGAGCAGCGCCGCCAGAGCCGGCGCCAAAGCCCAGCACGTATTTCGATCATTTGCCATGAAAGCACCCCCGCGGCGGGGTTCTGTTGCCGCCCTCGTACGAGGTGCTAATGACACTGCGATTTATTCGCAAGACCGTGGATGTCGCAGGGTGCACAGACGCCCGCGCTTGCGGCGCGGGCGTCGCAGATCGCGGCGAAGTGTAGCGATGGTTCTAGCTCTCTTCGCTTTGTTCGTAGATTTCCGCCGGCACGGTTTCTTGCGCGGCCTTCAGCGTCTTGGCTTCAGCCTTCGCGGCGCGCGCATCGGCGCGGGCTTTGGCGGCGGCGGATTCCGCGACAACGGCGTCCAGTTCGATTTGGCTGCAGAGGCCGATCGTAACCGGATCGACCGGCTTGATCTGCGAGCTATTCCAGTGCGTGCGGTTGCGCACCTGCTCGATTGTGGCCTTCGTCGTGCCGATCAGCTTCACAACCTTGGCGTCCGGCACTTCCGGATGGTTCTTGATGAACCAGGCGATGGCGTCCGGGCGATCCTGGCGGCGGGCGATCGGCGTGTAGCGGGCGCCGCGCTTCTTCACGACCGGCAGATCAATGCGCTTTTGCTCAAGCGGCTTCAGCACGTAGGTTTCTTCCTTCTCGCCCTTGGCGATCTCTTCGCGCGAGAGAAAGCCGCCCGCGATCGGGTCAACGCCGCGGATGCCCTTAGCCACGTCCTCGTTGGCGATGCCTTGGACTTCGAGCGGATGCAGGCCGGTGAATTCGGCGATCTGCTTGAAGGCAAGCGAGGTGTTTTCGATCAGCCACACGGCGGTGGCCTTCGGCATCAGGACGTTCGAGGTCATGAGCGGGGCTCCAGATATGCAAAAGCGCCCGGCGTCGTCGCCAGGCGCTAGCCATCTGGTGCAACGGGCTGACGCATCCGGGCGCGGACGAAGTCAGTTGGCCGGGATATAGCGCCGGGGGAGCGCGAAGGGAAGCGGCCGTTGCGGCAAAAAACGTGGGGGCGCGGGCCGGGCCGCCGCACGCCCCCAACGCTGTAGTCCTAGAAGCGAATGCGCAGGCCCGCCTCAAGGATCGAGGCTGCGTTTTCAACGTCCAGGTTTGCGTCAAAGAGCGCGATTTCGGTTTCGACGTCCTCGGTCGCGCGATAGCGATACTGGGCGAAGAGCGCCATACGGTCGGACAGATCGAACGAGCCGCCCGCGATCACCTGATAGGCGAAGTGCGTGCTGTCATCATCAACGATGGTGACGCCCGATGGCGCGTAATCGACGTTGACGAAGCCCACGCCGACACCTGCGCCGACATAGGGCGTCACAGGACCGATCGCATTGAAGTCATAATAGCCGTTGAGCATCAAGAAGGTGGTGTCGACCGACCCGCGGCCGTCCGCCACCAAGTCAGCAACGGTTACGCCGAGGTTGGGAGAACCGGTGATGAGCACACCTGCGTCTTCCGCGCCAATCGCGCCGCCGCCAACTGCGACGTTGGTATGCGTATCGACGTCGTTGCTTTGATAAGCGAGTTCGACTTCGCCGCGGAAGGAGCCGAAGCTGCGCCCGAACGCGGCGCTGGCCGAGATGCCTTCGTCGAACTCCGTGGTCCATTCCACGCTCGTGCCCTCGGGCAGCACAGTGCCAGCGGGAATGGTCGTGCCTGCGCCAGTCGTGAAGTCACTGTTGAAGGCGCCGCTATTGTCGGAATCGTCGAGCCAAACGCCGCCAATGCTCAGGGAGCCATAATAATCTTGCGCGTAAGCGGGTGCAGCGCTGAGCGCGAGCACCATCGCCGCCGCGCTCAAGGATGAGCGTAGCATGAAGTAATCCCTCTCTTCTGAGGCGCGCTCTCGCGCGTCCATCGTGTTGCGAACGAGAGTGCTACGCGCGCTATTTCTAGTCGGATCAGCGCAAAACTATTGGCGCTCTGCGATCCTTTGCGTCCGCACATGGGACGGAGCGACGCAGCTAACGGCACGGTGCGTAGGCTTATGGCGTTTGGCGCTAATCCGATGCGCGGGCGCTGCGTATGCGACGGGCGTGCGCGATGTGTTCGTGAACGGCGAGCAAGTGTTGCGCGATGGCGAGCCTACGGGCGCTACGCCTGGGCGTGTCGTGTGCGGACCGGGTTGGACGGAACGGAACTGAGGCGTGCGCGTCGCATTTCTCTTTCGGAGAAATGTTCATGGCCGCACCACAACAACCGCAAACGTCCAAGGGCGCGAAGTCGGGCCTAAAGCCCGGCGACCGCGCATCGCCGCCGCAACAGAGTGGCGGCAAACGGCCTGTTGAAGAGGAAGACGTATTCGGGGGCGCGGAGCGCACACACAACGAGGACGTGACGTCGGAGAAGGCAAAGCCGTAATATTGGGCGATAGTTTGCGCTAGCCGAAGACGATCCGCGCATGAAGAAGAAAATTCACGGTGAGCGCGAATTTCTCTCTTGCCTAAACTTAAAGTGCCGCAATAGTTCCCTCGTTCTTTGGGGGAGCTTCAATGAAAAATGTTGTACTAGCGACGGCGCTGGCCGTCGCCGTGAGCGGCTGCGCCACGATCACGCGCGGCACCAATCAAGATTTCACGGTTGAATCGACGCCGTCGGGCGCGACCGTCTCGACGAGCAACGGATTCGAGTGCCCAGCGACGCCCTGCACCTTCCGCATGCCGCGCAAAGACGGCTTCACAGTGGACCTCACGCTCAACGGCTATCTGCCGGCGCGCGAAACCGTGACCAGCAATATGTCGAGCGGCGGTGCGGCCGGCATGGCCGGCAATGTGCTTGTCGGCGGCCTGATTGGCGTGGGCGTGGATGCGACAAGCGGCGCGCTCAACGATTTGTCGCCGAACCCGCTGCAGGTAACGCTCATCCCTGTGCCAGTGGAAGCGCCGGTAGCTGATGCAGTCGCCGCTGCGCCAGCCGATGCGGCGACAGCAACGCTGACGGCGGCGCCGGTCGAAGCCGCCGCCGCCGAGCCAGCGCCTGCTGCTGCGCCGACCACGCCATAATCCAACGGAGGAAACATATGCTGAAATTTTTGGCTCGTGCGGCCCTTGTCGCCTGTGCGTTGAGTGTGGCGGCGTGCGCCAGTGGCGCGCGTCCAGAAAATATCGCGGCGTCTGTGCAGCCTGCGGCGAGCTTCGACGCTTCGCATCAATTGCACGAGGCGCTTGCGGTGCGGAACGTACAGGGCGGTTCGGACACGAACCCGCTCTGGATGTCGAATATTTCCGACGAGCAATTCCGTGCTGGGCTCGAGCAATCGCTGCGTAATGCGGGGCTGTTGGCCGATAGTCCGGCGCTGGCGCGCTACGAGGTAGTCGCGAGCCTGCAAGATCTGCGTCGTCCGATGGCAGGGCTCGACATGACCGTGACAATGACGGTGCGCTATTCGCTGGTTCCGATCGGCGGCGGCGAACCGATCTTTGATGAGGTTGTGTCGGCGTCCGGTACGGGGCGCATGAGCGATGCGTTCGTTGGCGTGGAGCGCTTGCGCATCGCCAACGAAGCGGCGGCGCGTGAGAACATCTCCGAATTCTTGCGTCGTCTGCGTGATCGCGTGCCGGCGGCGACCGTCGCGCCGGTGTCGTAATTTTCGCTGAGAGAAACAACCAGGAAGCGCGGGTCCTCGGGCCCGCGCTTTTTGTTTGCACTCTACTCAGCCACCAAGATCACCTTGCCTGCATGCGCGCCGCTTTGCAGGCGTTCGTGGGCTTGTTCGGCTTGATCGAGCGGGAAGGTGCTGTCGATGATCGGTTTTACTTTGCCGGCTTCGATCCAAGGCCAGACGCAATTGTGCACATTGGCGGCGATGCGGGCTTTTTCTTCATTGCTGCGTGCGCGCAGCGTTGAGCCGGTGATGGTGATGCGCTTCAGCATGAGGCGCATCAGATTCACTTCCGCTGTTGGGCCTTTGAGGAAGGCGATCATCACGATGCGACCGTTATCCTTCATAATGTTGATGTTCTTCTGCACGTACGGCCCGCCGACCATATCGAGCACCACATCGGCGCCGCCAGCTTCGCGCACGATCTCTTCGAAATCCTCGGTGCGATAATTGATGCCGCGGTCGGCGCCGAGTTTTTCGCAGAGCGCGACCTTCTCGGCATCGCCTGCTGTTGCGAACACGCGCGCGCCGAAGGCTTTGGCCATTTGGATCGCCGTCGTGCCGATGCCGGAGGCGCCGCCGTGGACGAGCAAGGTCTCGCCCGGCTTCAGCGCGCCGCTCTCGAACACGTTTGCCCAGACGGTGAAGACGGTTTCGGGCAGGCCTGCGGCGTCGATCAGCGAGATACCCTTTGGCGCGGGCAGTACGGAGCCTTCGTGGGCGATCGCGTAGGTGGCGTAGCCGCCGCCGGGCAGCAGGGCGACGACGTGATCGCCTTCGCGCCAGCGGCCGACGTTCGCGCCCACGGCTTCGATTGTGCCGGACACTTCCAGGCCCAGCGTTTCAGGCGCACCTGGCGGCGGCGGATAGAGGCCGGCGCGTTGGACGAGGTCCGGGCGGTTCACGCCAGCGCCAGCGACGCGGATCAGCACCTCATGCGGACCAGGCTCAGGTCGCGCCACAACGGCGATATGAAGTGGCTGGTCCGAACCGTGGACGATCTTGCGCATGGGGCTTACTCCGCTGCCGGGCTCGGCATGCTTAAACCTCCCATCAATATAGGGTAAGTACGAGGCGAGGAGGTTTTGGCCATGCTCGACGACGATCCCTTCGCCCCGCCGCCCAAGAAGGCGCTCTCACTGGAAAGCCAGCTTGAGACCGCCTCGATCGGCGAGCTCGAGGCGCGTATCGAAAAGCTGAAGCTGGAGATTGGCGCGTGCGAGCAGGCGATCAAAGCCAAGCGTGCGCAACGCGAAGCTGCAGATTCCGTGTTCGGCGGGCGGCCCTCGTGATTAATCCGCGCGCCCACGGCCCGCGCCTTGCGAACCCAGCAGGGCTATGACTGAAACGAACCAGCCTTCCCCTTTGAAGGGACAAATCGACGCCCAACGTGTTGTCGATTTCGCCCGATCGGAACTTTTCGAGCGCACCTTCAAGGAAGGCATGGCCCTCGTTGAGGAAACCGCCGCCTATTTGGACGGCCCCGGTCGCGCGGCGTCCAAGCGTTTATCGCGCGCCGCCGCCTTGGCTTATGCCGGCGAGAGCATGCGCTTAACGACGCGGCTGATGCAGGTGGCGTCGTGGCTGCTCGTGCAGCGCGCGGTGCGTGATGGCGAAATTCAACTCGCGGAAGCCGCGAGCGAAAAATACCGCCTGATCTCACGCGACGCGCAGCCGTCGACGCCCTTTGCCGGCGGCGACGAATTGCCAGAAGCGCTGCGCACGTTGATTGGCCGGGGCGCGGCGATCTTCGAACGCGTGCGGCGCTTGGATGAGACGATGTATGAGGGCGGCGATTCAGAAATCGCCAATCCGGTGTCGGATCAGATGGCGAAATTGCATCAGGCGTTCGGGCGCTAACGCCCCCTCAGTCGCCTCGCGACAGCTCCCCCGTAAACCGGGGAGCAGAAGCCCCAAGAAACAAAAAGGGCGTCGGTTCTCACCGACGCCCTTCATTCTGTTGGCGAGGAGAAAGGCTTAGCCTTCCTTCTTCTTCATGAAACCGCCGAACTTGTCGTTGAAGCGCGAGACGCGGCCGGCGCGGTCGAGCATGGTTTGATTGCCGCCGGTCCAGGCCGGGTGCGACTTCGGATCGATGTCGAGCGCCAGCGTCGCGCCGTCTTGACCGTAGGTCGAACGGGTCTTGAAGGTCGAGCCGTCCGTCATCTGGACGGTGATGAAGTGGTACTTGGGGTGACCTTCGGCTTTCATGGCCCGGATTCCTGGTTCGCGATGCGCGGAAAATTGGAAGCGGGGCTGATAGCGGAAACCAGCCTGAGGTGCAAGCGATTGGGGGCGGATATGCCAGCCGGGTATTCAGGAACGCCTTTGGCCAAGAAATTGGGCTTTACCGAGGGCGGGCCGGTTTGGGCCAAGGGGATGCCGGAGAGCGTCCAGGCCGAGATCGAGGCTGCGGCCTGCCCGCGCTACCTCGCCAGGCCCGGCAAGGCGCTGCCGGCGGCGCACCTCTTCCATACGAGCGCCGCCAAGCTCACGGCCGATCTGACCAAGCTGCGGCCGCTATTGGCCGCGGATGGAATGATCTGGGTGTCCTGGCCCATCTGTGGACGCCCCCTAAAGCGCAAGAGGAATCTTTGGAGAAACTGACGCGCGTAGTCGGGGTGCAGCCATCTGTCCGGCCTCTAATGCGACCGTCAGCGCCGCGGGCCCGTATGGGAGTACAAAGATCAGGTCCACATCAAATAGCGTGCTGTTGCGCACGTTGGGCCAGACTGGTTTTCCTGATCTCGTCTCATCGACTGTTGCGCCATATTCTCCTTTGACCACCTCTACGCCTCAACGGCCTCGCGGTTCGCGCATGAGCCTTACGCCGCTGCGCTCGCCGGAGCTCGATAATCCTCGCCTTTGATCAAGAGCGCCCACACGATGCGCGCCATCTTGTTGGCCAGGGCCACAATCACCAGCATGCGCGGCTTCCGCGCCAGCAGCCGTGCTAGCCAAGATGTTGGCGCCAAGCCTGCGCGCGTGGCGTGATGAATGGCGGACGCTGCGCCTATGACGAGCAGACGACGAATGGTTCGCTCACCCATCTTCGATGTAGCGCCGAGTTTTTGCTTGCCGCCGGTTGATTTCTGCAAAGGCGTCAAGCCTACCCATGCCGCGAAGTCTCGACCTTTGCGAAACGTCGTTGCTGGCGGCGCCAGTGCTGCGATTGCAGTCGCGGTGATGGCGCCTACGCCTGGAACTGTCATGAGGCGGCGCGCGACTTCATCTTCTCTGGTGCGGCGCGCGATTTCTTTGTCGAGCTGGGCAATCTTCTCATTCAGCGCCTGCGCGGTCTGCGTGAGTAGCGAGAGGATCGAGCGAACCTCTTGAGGAAGCGAGGTTGCCGGATCCTCGAGCTGCGTCGCCAGTCTTAGAAAATGTCCCGCGCCTTGAGGCGCGACCAAGCCGTACTCGGCGAGGTGACCGCGCACGGCGTTAGTGATCTGTGTGCGTTGACGCACCAAGATATCGCGCGTCCGGAAAACAAGACCGTTCGCTTGCGCGGTTTCGCTTTTAGCAGCCACAAATCGCATAGTGGGGCGCGTGGCTGCCTCGCAAATCGCCTCGGCGTCGGCGGCGTCGTTCTTTTGCCGCTTCACGAATGGTTTGACGTACTTGGGCGCGATCAGTTTGACTTCATGGCCGAACCTGGCGATCTCGCGCGCCCAATAGTGTGCCCCGCCACACGCTTCCATCACCACTTTGCAAGCCGGCTGTGAGGCGAAGAATTCCAACAACTTGGCGCGAGAAATCTTTTTGCGAAACACGACCGCGCCGTTCGCATCGGCGCCGTGCGCTTGAAAAACAGACTTGGCGATATCTAGGCCGATGATGCTAACATTCTCCACGGACGCCTCCCTTAAGTGGTGCGGTAACACCTCCACTTTGGCACATTGATGCCGTTGGGGGGCGTCCACCCCATCAAGAAGGCCGCGAAGGTGGCGACCGACATCACCGAGGATGTCATCCGCAAAGTGGCGCTGCCGATGGGCTATGTGGACGTGAAGGTCTGTGCGGTAGATGAAGTTTGGTCTGGGTTGAAGCTGGTGATCCGGAAATCGGAGCGTTAGGCCACGCTCTCGCCGGGCGCGGGTTTTGGCGGCGCTCTCACCAGGGGCGGCTCCGGCGCCAAACGCAGCAGGAAAGGGTTCAGCGCAATCGAGATCATCGCGGCGGCGAGGATGAGATTGTGCGTCTCCATCGACATGACGTTGAGCTGCAACCCAAGTGCTGCCAGCACGAATGAGAATTCACCGATTTGCGCGAGGCCAAGCGCGAGCACGACGCTGGCGTGCGGCGGTTGCTTCATGGCGCGCATCAGCAAATAGGCAAGCCCAGCTTTGCCGAAGATCACGACTGAGACGATGGTCGCCACCATCAAGGGCTGGCGCAGCAAGACGCCCGGATCAAACAACATGCCGACAGCGACGAAGAAGAGCACGGCGAAGGTGTCGCGCAGCGGCAGCGAATCCTCGGCCACCTTGTGGCTGAATTTGGAGCCGTTGAGCGCAAGCCCACCTAGGAACGCGCCGAGTGCGAAGCTGGCGTCGAACCAATAATAGGCTGCCCAGGCCACACCCAGCGCCAAAGCCAAGGTGCCGAGCGAGAGAAGCTCGCGCGATTTTGTGTGCGCGATCTGGATGATGAGCCACGGAAACACCCGCGCGCCGACAACCATGATCAAAGCGATAAAGCCCACGATCTTGGCGAAGGTGACGCCCAGAGCGCCAGCGATGCGCCAAGGCGAGATGTTCGCGTCCTCGGCCGAAAGGCTCCAGACAAGCGCCGGCAGCACAACGATGCTGAGTACGATCAGCAGATCTTCGATCAGCAGCCAGGACACGCCAATGCGACCGGCTTCCGTCTTCATCAGCTTCCGATCCTCTAGCGCGCGCAGAAACACGATCGTGCTGGCGACTGAAACGGAGGCGCCCAGGATCGCGCTCTCCAGGAAGGGTAGGCCAAGCACGAGGCCGACGAGGCAGCCCAGGCCGCCCGAAAGCAGCGTGTGAAAGATCGAGCCGGGGACCGCGATCCAGCGCACCGACCAGATGTCGTCGACCGAGATCTTAAGGCCAACGCCGAACATCAGCAGGATGACGCCGATCTCGGAGAGTTGAAGCGCCAGCTCCACGTCGGCGATAAAGCCCGGTGAATAGGGGCCGACAGCGACGCCCGCGAGCAAATAGCCGACGATCGGCGAAAGCCGCAGGCGCTGGGCGATAAAGCCGAAGACGAACGCAAGCACGATCGCGCCGACGAGGGTCGAGATCAGTGCGTACTTGTCTTCCATAGATTGCTCCGGCGCCGGTTCCATAACGCATGCGGCGCACGTGCTTCGCAAGGGAGGCGCGGTGCTTTTGGAGCGCGCGTCTTCAGACGCGCGTGGTTTGGGCGCCGCTGACGCGGGTCTGAAGACCCGCGCTCCGGAATCTCGTCGCGACAGCAGGAACAAGTTTTGGTCGCATTTGTTGATGCGCTGAGCGGATGGATCTTCAAGCAGGGCTAACCCTGATGGCGTATGACGCAGTGCTGACGGCTAATCAGGCGACCGCTATCGTCGCGGAGCCGCGCGATTATTTCCTCCGCTCCGAACGCCTCGTGCTGCTGACGGGCGCGGTCGCGATCGGCGCGCTCATGGGATTTGCCGCCACCATCATGACCGGGCGCACCGACCCGTGGGTGGTGATCGCGACAGCGGCGGTGGCGATCACGTTTGCGCTCTATCTGACATCTTTGACTTTGGTGGATGCCCTGCGTCGGGACGCACGGGGCTGCGCCATTGCGGCGGGCCTGCATTGCGCGGCTCTGCTGTCGTGGCCGATGACGAGTCTGCTCGTGCCGTTGAGTGAGGCGATCTATTGGATCGCGCCGGTCGCGGCGCTTTCGAGCTTGGTGCTGTTTGCGTCGTGCTGGGGCGGCTCAGCGCGCGCTGTGTATCGCATGACGGCTCAGGGTGCGCTGGTGGCCGCACTTGCGGCGCATCAGGGTGCGCTGCTGATTATGGCTGGGTAAGTTCCGCGAGGCCGACGCGCTTAACAGCTTCAGCTTGGCGCTGCGCAAGGGTTTCAGTCGTAAAGCCTTCGACGCTGTCGCTAAACACCTGTGCGAAGTTCAATTCCGCGCGCAGGTGCAAGAAAGCTGCACCCAGGCCGATAGCGGCGCGGTCCATGAACACGAACTCGCGTGGGATCAGCACGGGGCCGAGCGTCTTCAAGCGCTTGCGCACCTCCATCGCTTCGCGGCGGCCGTACTCGGCGGGCGGCACGTTGTCTGCGATGGTGCGAACGCGATCGTCGAGCATCGGGCCATAGATGAAGCGCGCCCACATGGTCAGCGCTTCGATCAGTTCGGCATTGAGGTTCTTGAACCCCCACACTTCATAGGCATGCGCGACTTGATCCATGTCGCCGGCGCGCAGGCCGCGATAGAGGCCGACGACGCCGTCGAGGAAACGCGGCGGAAATATACGCACGCAGCCGAAATCCAAGAGGTGCAGGCGCTCGGCGTTCTCCGTGAGCGCGTAATTGCCGAGATGGGGATCGCCATGGATCACGCCATAATGCGTCATCGGCCCCCACCACGCTTTGAAGAGGAGTTCGGCGATGCGGTTGCGGGTGTCCTGTGGCTCATCGAGCCAGTGCATCAGGCCGCGGCCTTCGAGCCAGGTCATGGTGAGCAGGCGCTTGCTGGACAGTTCTTCAAGCGGTTCGGGGGTTTTGATACGCGGATCGTCGGCGAAGATATCCGCGAACAGCCGCATGTGCTTCAACTCGCGTTCGTAATCGAGCTCTTCGCGCAAACGGTCGCCGACTTCGAGGATGGCTTCCGATGAATCGATCGAGCCATCCATGCTCTTGAAGAGGGCGAGCAGCGTTTTGAGTTGGCCGAGATCGGCTTCGACGGCGCTGGCCATGTCCGGATATTGCAGCTTGCAGGCAAGCGCACGGCCGTCATGTGCTGTGGCGCGATGCACTTGGCCGAGCGAGGCGGCGGCGGCGGCTTCGCGATCGAAGCTTGCGAATTGGCTTTCCCAAGTCTCACCAAGCTCGGCGCGCATGCGCCGCTGCACGAACGGCCAGCCCATCGCCGGCGCGTGGGCTTGGAGTTTGCGGAATTCTTCGGCGTACGCTTGCGGCAAGAGATCGGGGATCGTTGAAAGCAGCTGCGCCACTTTCATCAGCGGGCCTTTGGAGCGGCCGAGCGCTTGGCGCACCGCGCGCGCCAAAGCTTGTTGATCCGCGCCCATCATCCTTGCGCCCACCGCGCCAGAAATATTCGCGCCTACACGCGCCACACGGCCGATGCGTGCGGTGATGCGGTTACGTTCTGGGTCGATTTTGTCGGTCATGCAGAGGCGATCGTGGTAAACACGCTGTTTAGATAGTGCCTGAAAGAGCTTAGGAAAATCGTATTTCAGTGTGCCATTTTAACGCGACCTGAACCTCCTTTGGTTACGGTCCCGCCAACGATCAGCGTTTCCAACAGAGAAACGCGACGTATTTGGTTGGTGGTGACATGGGCAAGACTATCCTGATCGTCGATGACGATCCGGCGCAGCGTCGTCTTCTGCAGGCGGCCGTGGAGCGCAATGGCTTTCTGACACGTGCGGCTGAGAACGGCGCCCAAGCGGTTGAGGCCGTCGATACGCACGCAGACATCGATATTGTGCTTCTCGATCTCATCATGCCCGGCATGAGCGGTCAGGAAGCGATGAAGGAAATACGTCGGCGCCGCAGCGATCTGCCGTGCATCGTGCTGACCGCGTCGGGCGGTATCGATACGGTCGTGCAAGCGATGCAAGCGGGTGCTTCCGATTTCTTCGTGAAGCCGGCTTCGCCCGAACGGATCATGGTCTCGATCCGCAACGCGCTTGAAATGTCGAACCTGAAAACCGAAGTCGTGCGCTTGAAGAAGCGCGCCAACGGTCAGATGGGCTTTGACGACATGGTCGCCAACGCGCCGGTGATGGCGCCTGTGGTGCGCATGGGTAAGCGCGCGGCGGCTTCGAACATTCCGGTGTTGATCACTGGCGAAAGCGGCGTCGGCAAGGAATTGCTGGCGCGTGCGATCCAGGGCGCTTCCGAGCGCGCGGGCCGTCCGTTCGTGACGGTCAATTGCGGCGCCATCCCGGAAAATCTGGTTGAGTCCATTCTGTTCGGTCACGTGAAGGGCAGCTTCACGGGCGCGACCGACAATCACGCCGGCAAGTTCGTGGAGGCGAACGGCGGCACGCTGTTCTTGGACGAAGTTGGTGAATTGCCGCTCGACATGCAGGTGAAACTGCTGCGCGTGCTGCAAGAAGGCGAAGTCGATCCCGTCGGCGGCAAGCGCACCACGAAGGTCGATGTCCGCATTATCAGCGCCACCAACAAGGATTTGGCGAAGCTCGTCGCTGACGGCGCCTTCCGCGAAGACCTCTATTATCGCCTGAACGTCTTCCCCATCGAAGCGCCGCCGCTGCGCGAGCGTAAGGAAGATTTGCCCGCGCTGGTGCAGCGCTTCATTGCGCGCTTCAACGCCGAGGAGGGCCGCAACGTGCGCGGCGCGTCGCCCGCGACGATGCAAATGCTGACGGCCTTCGATTGGCCGGGCAACGTCCGCCAGCTTGAGAACAGCATCTTCCGCGCTGTGATCCTGTGCGAAGGCGAATTGCTGCAGCCGGAAGATTTCCCGCAAATCTCGGGTCTGAAGCCGCTCGCCGCCGCTAATGACGTGCTGCCGGCTGACGTGCCTGTGCCGGCGAACGATCATCACGTCTCGCAAGCGACGGCGACGTTCAACGCCGTGATGCAAGCCGCGTCGGATACGTCGAACGCTGCGGTGAAGATGTTCGACGGCGAAGGCCATCTGCGTCAGCTCGAACAGATCGAGCGTGACCTGATCGAACTCGCGATCGATCATTATGCTGGCCATATGTCGGAAGTGGCGCGCCGCTTGGGCATCGGCCGCTCGACATTGTACCGCAAATTGCGCGAATACGGCCTCGAAGAGAAGGCTGCGGCTGAAGGCTAAGGGAGTAGGCGATGATGTTGATGCTGATGTCCCTTAGCATCAACGTCATCGCGTTCCTTGCATTTGGCTGGGACAAAAGCCGCGCCGAACGGCGTATGCGGCGCATCCCTGAAAGCACCCTTCTGGGCTTGGCGCTGTTCGGCGGCGCAGCCGGCGCTGTGCTCGGCCAACAGGTCTTTCGTCACAAGACGCGCAAACAACCGTTCGCCGCGCTGCTCTTGTGCGCGGTGGCGATCAATGTGGCTGCACTGGTGATTTGGCTGTCGCCAGAAATGCGCGCGCAGTTCGGCTTCTAATCCTCATCCCTTTGCCGTGGCGGTGGACGGTTTTTCCAGCCGAGCGGCTTTTTCGTTGTCATGCCTTTGCGCTTCTTGCCGCGGGCTTTGGCGGCGATCTCTTTGAGCTTGACGGTTTGTAAATTGGAGAGGGCGTCGTCGCGGCGGCCTTTGCTGAGATCGTTGAAGGCGCTGCCGTATTTTTCGAGGCGTTTGTCCACCTCGGTCAGAAATTCGCTTTCCCATTCCGAATAATCGACCGCGCCTTCGCCGGGCTTCACTTCGCCGGTTTCGGGATCGATCGTCTCCGGCGCGCTGCCTTTGGCGGCGAGCTTGCGGATGATCCGCAGCGCCTTGCGCGTTTGCTTGGGATCGACGTCGCGGGGCATGGCGCGCGACGTTAGCACGAACTTATGCACCGTCATCCCGGCACACCCGACCGGGACGACGAGCTTAGTGGCTTAAATCTCGCCCAGCGCGTGAAGATAGAGGTCGCGGACCATTTCTTGTTCTTCGCGCTCTTGGCGGTCTTGCTTGCGGATGCGCACGACTTGGCGAAGCACCTTCGTGTCGAAGCCCAGCGCCTTGGCTTCGGCGTAGGTCTCTTTCACGTCGTCGGCGATCGACTTTTTTTCTTCCTCAAGCTTCTCGATGCGCGCGACGAGCTGGCGCAGCTTCTCTTGCGTTGCTTGCGTCAGCGATTGCGGCGCAGCGACCGTTTCCGTTCCACCAAAATCCGGCATGTGCCCACCCATATCGTTTCGAGAATCGAATCGTTGAGAAACATTACTCTTCGACGGGCGCTGACGTCAGCTCGTTGACACGGCGAATCGCGGCGACAACCAGATCTGTCCTCAGGCGGTGCGGCATATGCCCTGTGTCGGGTGCGATCACGAGTTCCGCGGCGGGGAGTTGGGCTGCAAGCGCGCGGGCGTGGCGCTTGGGCGAGACGATACGGTCTTTCTCCGCAGTGATGATGATCGCGGGTGTGAATAAGTCGCTATAGCGCGGCTGTTGCGCCGCGAATTCCGCATTGGCGGCGACGACATCGCGTGCGCTCGCGCGAAACGCGCGCGGGCGGAAGATCAGCGGCACGCCCGCGTCGTTGAGATAATTCACAGGCGCGGGCGCGGGCCAAAAATTATTCGCGACGCTTGTCGGGCTCATCGGCGGCGCCAGCCACGGGATCAGCAATCCACAGAAAATATCGCCAAGCACCGGCGTCGCCGAAAGCCGCGCCCACCATGCGTTCTTGCCCGGATAGGGGCAGGCAGCCGGCGCGATCAGCACAAGCCCGCTGACGAGGTGCGGGTGATCGAGCGCCAAGCGCAACGCAACGGCGGAGCCGAGCGAGTGCGCGACGATGATGGCTTTGCCTTCGCCGCTTTGCTCCAGCGCGCGCGCCGCGCAACGCGCCTGAACCTTCAGCGTGTGCGCATCGCGCTTCATGCGCGTGGAATGGCCCATGCCGGGGCGATCATAGGCGATGACGTGATGCAGCGGCGAAAATTCCTCCGCCAACGGCCCCCACAGCTCAAGCAGATTCGAACTCGCGCCGTGGATCAGCAGCATACGCGGCGAACCGGGTAGGCCAGCTTCACGGATGTGCAGCCGCGCGCCTTCGGCGTCGATGAAACGGCCTGTCGGTGGGAATTGGGCTTCGACATTGTGTGTGTAGGCGCGGGCGTGCGCGGCCAACGCAAATGCCGCCAGTGTGAGCGCGACCGCTATGGCCGCGAGCCACAGCATCATGCGTCGCGGCCGTCCACGCGCGGTTCGAGGCGGCGCACGCCTTGGATCGCCGCTTCGTAATTCGGATGGATCACGAGCGCTGCGCGATAGGCTTCAAGTGCTGCGCGCTCTTGACCGAGTTCTTCGTAGATGATGCCTAAGGCCGCGAGCGCTGCGAAATGGCGCGGCTCGCGCTTCAGCGTTTCCTGAATGGCCGAGATCGCGGCCGGATAATCCTCGGCTTGGTAAGCGATGCCGGCGCGACGGTTCCAGGTTTCGGCGAAGTTCGGGGCGAGATCGCTGGCTTGGTCGAGGAAGCGGCCGGCCAGATCGGAATCGCCCGCGTTTTCGGCGGCTGCGGCGCGTTCAAGCAGCACATTCACCGTCGGCGAGCCTGAATCGGCCCAGCGATTCCAGATCGCTTGCTCGATCGGCTGGGCTGATTGAGCGTCCTCAGCTTGTTCCAATTGCGCAAAGAGCCCGTCGAGTTCGGGATCGACACGCGGCTGGGCGCGTTCACTCACGCCGCAGGCGGCGAGCGAAACAAGCATCACAAGGGTCAGAATAATTTGGCGCATCGCGATTCAATCGCGTCAGTTTATCCAAGTTTCACCATGCCCGCGAGGGCAGGCGGCGCCTTTGCACTCAGAATTGGGCCTAATTCAGCCCTGTTTCGCCTTATAGCGCGGATCTTCTTTGTTGATCACATAGACCCGGCCCTTGCGGCGCACGACCCGGCAAGCCCGGTGACGAGCTTTGAGCGACTTGAGCGAAGACTTGACTTTCATGGCCGAGAATTCCGGGGCGAAAATGGAAGCGGGGTCTGTAAGGGGCCGCTTGGGGGAAGTCAATTGGGGGCGTTGAAGCGTTTACCGGCGCGCCCTAGAGCCGTGTGGGGCTGGGAGAAGGGGATAATCATGGCGCGTGCTTTGTTTCTGGCGGCTGCGATCGGCCTGGCGGTAGCCTGTGGGCCGAACACGGTCGTGGCCCAGCCCGCGCCGGAGCCGCCGACTTTCACCTCATCGGGGAACCGAGCCTTCGATGAATGGCGCGACGATTTCGCCCGCCGGGCCGTGGAGCGGGGCCGGGACCCGGCTGTGCTGGGCCGCCTGCTGAGCGGGATTGCGCCGGACGATCGGGTGATCGAGCTGGACCAGCGCCAGCCGGAATTCGTGTCGCCGGTTTGGGATTACGTGACCAACCGCGTGACGGAGAACCGCATCTCCGGCGGCCGCGCGCTGAAGGCTGAAATTGGCTCAACCCTCGACGCCGTTGAGCAACGCTATGGCGTGCCGAGTGGGATCATTCTCGGCATCTGGGGGCTGGAGAGCAATTACGGCGAAGCGGCGCTGAATTGGAATGCGCAAACGGCGCTGGCGACGCTCGCTTATGAAGGCCGCCGTCGCCAGCAATTCGAGACGTATCTGTTGGCGCTGACCGAAATGGTGGAGCGCGGCCTCGCTGATCAATCGCAAATTCGCTCGTCCTGGGCCGGCGCGCTCGGCCAACCGCAATTCATGCCGGACGTCTATCTGACGACGGCGGTGGATTGGGACGGCGACGGCCATCGCGACATCTGGACCAATCGCGGCGACGTAGCGGCTTCCATCGCGCACTATCTGCAAGACCGTGGCTGGCGTCGTGGCGAGCCGGTGTTTGAAGAAGTGCGTCTGCCAAGCGGCTTCGATTACGCGCACGCCGATGGCACGCAACGCACCGTCGCCGATTGGAACGAACGCGGCGTGCGGCCGATCGAAGGCGGTGAATGGCCGGCGGCGCATCGCGATCTCTCGGCGCAACTCTTCTTGCCGGCGGGCGCGCAGGGGCCGGCGCTTCTGCTGCACCACAATTTCAGTGTGATCCGCCGCTACAACAATTCGGATCGCTACGCGCTCGTCGTGGCGTTGTTGGCGCGCTCGTTCGATGGGCGCAGTGGCTTAGTCCAAAGCTGGCCGCGCCAGATCGGCTCGCTCAACCGCGAGCAGACGCTGGAGCTGCAAACGCTCTTGAACGCGATGGGCTACGAAGCAGGCGCCGTCGACGGCTTGTTCGGCTCTGGCACGCGGCGCGCCGTGCGCGCGTTCCAGACGGCCGAGCAATTGCCGGCGGATGGCTTTCCGACTTTGGCGCTGTTGCAGCAAGTGCGTGTGAAAGCCGGCGTCGCCGATGCTGAACCCGCGCGCGAGCCGCGGGGCCTCGATCGCGCAGGTATTCGCCAGCTGCAGCGCTTGCTCAATCGCTTGGGCTACAGCGCTGGCCGCGCCGACGGCGTGATCGGTTCGCGCACACGCGATGCGATCCGCGAGTTTGAACGCGCGCAAGGCATGGAAGTGCGCGGCCGTGCGACGGACGTTGTGCTGGAGCGTGCGCGCGAAGCGGCGGGCTAAGACGGCGTCGTAGGCTCGCTTGGCGGTTGCTCGATCACGTTCACGTTGCGGAGGCGGCGGCTGCGGATCGAGAAGAACAGCATGCCGAGCAAGAGCGCGACCGTGATGAAGAGCGGCACGTTCATGCCAAGTGTTTCGTAAGCGACGCCGCCGACGATGGGCGAAAAAATAAAGCCAGCGCCGTTCACAGAAACGACGAGGCCGGCGGCTGATCCTTGCTCGTCGGGACGCACGGCGACGGAAGCGCCGCCGCTGAAGCCTGAACGCGCGAGCCCTGCGCCCAAGCCTTGAATGGCTTGCGACACGAGCAACGCGCCGAGGCTGGGCGCAGCAATCTGAATGGCGACGCCTAACGCACAAAGCCCCGCGCCCCACGCCATCAAGCCCCGCGGCGTCAGCTTGATGCGCGGCAGCAGCGCCATTTGCGTCGCGAGCAGCGCAAGGGCGTTGACCATGAAGCCGGCCGCCGTGAGCTCGGCGCCGTTTTCGCCAGAGACGCCCAAGCGATCCATCGTGAACAAGCCGAACACTTGCACCGTCACGCCAGCCACGACTGAGAGCCCGAAGCCGTAGATCAGATAAGCTGAAAGACGTGGATCGCGCGCCAACGCCATCTGTTCTCGGAAATCACCACGCTTCGGGCGTTCGGTCTTCGGCGGCGTGTTCTCCGGCAGAAAACGCCAAACTGAAAACGCTGCGAGCGCTGCAAGCGCGGCGATGAGCCAGATCGGAAACACAAGGCCTACCCACGCCGCGAGCGCTGCACAAATCGCGGGACCAAAGGCTTGGCCCATAGCGAAGGCGGCGGTGAGGCCGGCGAGTTGTTCGGTGCGCTCCATGCGTGTGGTGCGGTCGGCGATGTAGGCTTGCGATGGCGGCGAGGATGCAGAGCCAAAGGCGCCGAAAATCGCACGCGCCAGCATCAGTGAAATGAATAGCCCGAGGCCGCTGATGACGTTGTTCAAGCCCAACATCACAACGACGCCGAACGACGCCATCGAGACGCAATACGCTGCAAGCCCGAGCGCGATAATCGGCTTGCGGCCGGTGCGGTCGGAGAGGCGTCCCCAATAAGGACTCGTAAACACCCAGAGCAAAGCCGAGAGCGAAAAGATCCAACCGACGCTGGAATCCGACAGCCCGAGTTGGCGCACCAAAGGCGGCGCCACGGCCAGCAACATGGAATTGCCCGCGCCGATCACGAGCAAACACATGAAGAGGAGAAGGAATTGGCGCCGGCGCGGCGGCGGCGACGCTAGGGAAGCTTCGGTCATGGGCTGCAGAAAGACGGATAGACCCGCTCGTTTTGGCTTTCAATCCGTCAACCGAAACGGCGCGTTAAGCGCGTTCGGGCATAAAGCGGTGTTGGCAGAACGCCATCGGTAAAGACGCGTTAGCTATGTTTCCTATTATCGGCCTCGCAGTGGTGTTCGGCATGGTGTTCGGCGGCTTTATGCTCGCCGGCGGCCATTTCGAGGTCATCATCGAAGCCGCGCCGATGGAATTCATGATGATCTTTGGCGCCGCGGTGGGCGCGACGATCATCTCCAACGACATGCACGGCCTGAAAGGCGTGGTTGGCGGCTTCGCCAAAGTCATGTCCGGCCCCAAATGGGGCAAGAAAGATTATAGCGATCTGCTCGCGCTGCTGTTTCAGCTCACAAAGCTGATGAAGACCAAGGGCGTCGTGGCGCTGGAAGCGCATATCGAGAAGCCCGAAGAGAGCCCGATCTTCCAGAAATATCCGAAGCTGATGAAGGACCACTTCGTGGTCGATTTCATCTGCGACACGCTGCGCATGATGACCATGAACCTCGACGATCCACATCAGGTCGAGGACGCGATGGAAAAGCAGCTCGAGAAGCACCACCACGAAGCGATGCACCCCGCGCACGCCCTACAGACGATGGCGGACGGCTTGCCGGCGCTTGGCATCGTCGCGGCCGTGCTGGGCATCGTGAAGACGATGGGCGCCATCAACGAGCCGCCGGAAGTGTTGGGCTTGATGATCGGTAAGGCGCTCGTCGGCACGTTCTTGGGCGTGTTCTTGGCTTACGGCATCGTCGGCCCGATGGCGTCGCGCTTGAACGCGGTGACGGAACAAGACGGGCAATTTTACAAAATCATTCGCGATGTGCTCGTGGCGCACTTGCATGGCAATGCGGCGCAGGTTTCTGTGGAGATCGGCCGCGGCTCGGTGCCGTCGGTGATGCAGCCTTCGTTCGCGCAGCTCGAAGAAGCGCTGACGGCCGCCGCCGAGGCATGATCTCGGCAGCCTGCGCTATGCAGAGATGCATAGCGTCGCCTGGCGGGCGTGCTTGCCAAGTGGGTTAATCCGAGGCACAGAATCCGCTCCTGCTCAGGGGGCTAAACCCCTGCGCGAGACGAGGGGTAGAACCTATGACGAAGTTCAAGTTGGGCATGGCGGCTGCTGCCGCTGCTGTTCTCGCCTTCGGCGTTGCGGCCTGTGGCCAAACGGCGACGACGACGGAAGAGCCTGCTGCTGTTGAAGAAGCTGCTCCGGCGGCGGAAGCTCCGGCTGAAGCCCCGGCCGATCCGGCTGCTGCTCCGGCCGACCCGGCCGCCGCTCCGGCTGACCCGGCTGCCGCTCCGGCTCCGGCCACCACGCCATAATTTAACTGCGCAAGCAGTTTTATTCGCGACGAGCCGCCCGAAAGGGCGGCTCGTTTGTTATTGAGCTTCCGTCATGCCGCGCCTGCCGCCATCGCCCGCATTGGAATGGAGCGCCGAAGGCGTGCCCCGCGCGCCGGCATTCGACGACGTCTATTTTTCAAAATCGGGTGGCTTGGCCGAGGCTGAAGCCGTGTTTCTGGCCGGAACTGGATTGCCGGATGCGTGGCGAAATAGGGATCGTTTCGCCCTCTGCGAACTCGGCTTCGGCACGGGTTTGAACATTTTAGCGGCATGGTCTGCCTGGAAAAAGACACGGCTACCACATGCGATTTTGCATATCTCAAGCATCGAGGCATTCCCGCTCGCAAGGTGCGATGCAGCACGCGCGTTGGCGCAATTTCCGGAGGTCGGCGATCTGGCGGAGCAATTGCTCGCGCGCTGGCCGGTGCGCGCGTACGGGGCGCAGCGGCTCTGGTTTCCCGATGACGGCTTCTCGCTGACGCTTTGGACGGGCGATGCCGAGCGCGTGTTGGGCGGCATGCGCGGCTCGTTCGATGCGTGGTTCTGGGATGGCTTCGCGCCCGCGCGCAATGAGACGATGTGGGGCGAGGGCATCGCGCGTGAGATTGCGCGGCTCTCCAAGCCAGGCGCCCGCGTGGCGAGCTTCACCGTGGCTGGCGGCGTGCGGCGTGCGCTGGAGGCGGCGGGCTTCGGCGTGGAGAAGAAGCCTGGGTTTGGCGCGAAGCGGGAACGGCTGGAGGCGGTGTTTGCGGGCGCTGCTCCGAAGTCTGCTGAAATTTACCCGTATGTCTCGGCGCGCCCCAAGCGCGTGGCGATCGTCGGCGTTGGCATCGCGGGTGCTGCGGCTGCGCAGTCGTTGATGCGACGTGGCGTCGAGGTTGTTGTGCTGGATGAAGCGCGCGCGCTGGGCGCTGGCGCGAGCGGCAATCCGGCGGGATTGGTGATGCCGCGATTGGATCGTGGCGACGGGCCGCTGACGGAATTTTTCTTGGCGTCGTACCTTGCTGCGGTCGCGGCGTACGAAGAATTGGGCGTGCTCGATGCGTGCGGCGTCGAAGAGCGCGCGGGTGCGCGCGATACCGAGGCTCTCGTTGAATTGTTGAACGATCCACCGTTGCCGGAGGACTGGTTCGCGGCCTTTGGCGAGGGCGCTTTGCATAAGCGTGCGGGCCTCGTGCGGCCGCGCACGGCGATCGAAGCGATGCTGCGTAGCGCGCATATGATGTTCGAAGCGCAAGTCGGCGCGATTGATCAGGCGGACGACGGCTGGGTGCTGCGCGCGCCGGATGGGCGCGCGAGGCTCAAGGCGGACGCTGTCGTGCTCGCATGTGGCGCGGCGTTGACGCGATTTGCGCCGGCGCGGTTCATTCCGATTGCGTTATCGAGCGGGCAGATCGAGTGGGGTGCGGCCGCCGCGCCCGAGCATGCGATCACCAATGGTTCTTACGTCGCGCCGTTTGAGGGCGGCGTGTTGTTCGGTGCGACGTTCGACAAAGCCGAGCAGGAAGCGCCGGCATCGCCGTCAGCTGAGAGCCGCGCGCAAAACCTCGAGATGCTGCGGGCGATTGCGCCTGAGGTCGGGGCCAGCATTGACGCCAGTGCGTTGAACTCACGTGTCTCCTATCGCGCGACCACACCTGATCGCGCGCCCGTCGCCGGTGCGCTGCCGGACGCGGAGGCCTGGCTCGCGCAATATGCGGATCTCGCGCACGGTCGGGCGGTGCAGAGCGACAAGCCGCCGCCGGCGCATCGCGGCGTGTATGTGTTGGGCGGCCTCGGCGCGCGTGGTCTCACGTCCGGGCCACTACTCGGTGAGCGCCTCGCCTCGGAAATGTTGGGCGAACCTCAAGCGCTCTCGGCGCGCACGCTCGACGCGCTGCACCCCGCACGCTTCCTACACCGAGCCTTGAAGCGGCGTTAGGTCGTGGTGGGACTAGGGGCGGCGATCGCGCTGGGCTCTTCCTTCACGTCAGCTAAAGCGGCGTGGCGCGCGGCGATGGCGGCGTGCAACTCAGCCTGCGCCTTTTCATCGAGCGGATATTTTCGCAGCGACAAGGCGGCGAGGGCGTAAAGCACGATCGGCACGGCGATGAAGAGGATGCTGAGCGTCAGCAGCGCCTGTTCGGAATTCTCTGTGCCGAGCGCCGGTATAAAGCCCACAGCGCCGAGAATGGCGTAGGTGATGGGGCCTGCCGCGACACCGAGCTTTGACGTCGTCAGAAGGACGCCAAAGAAGAGGCCGGAGCGGCGCGCGCCGGTGCGCAATTCGTCTTCATCGACGACATCGGCCATCAGCGCGCGCGTCAGCAGCACGCCGCCGCCATTGGTGAGGCCAGCCGCCAGCATCGCCGGCGCTGCGAACCAAAACTCATGCGCGGGTAGAATGACAATGCCCGCTGTGGTGAGCGATGCGAATACGAGCGCGATTTGCAGCGCCACATGCTTGCCGCGCGCGCGTGCGAGCCACCACCAGATCGGCACGCCGAGAAGCCCGGCCATGAAGTAGATGGCGAGGAGCGTCTGGGCTTCGTTTTCGAAGCCGAGCACGAATTGGAAATAGAAGAGGAAGAGCCCGCCCGAGACGCCTTGCGCGATGCCGAGCAGGAGGTCCGGCGCGAGCACGCGCAGCGCGAGCTTGTTGCCCGCCAATGTCTTCACCGTCTCGCGAAAGCCTAGGTGCGGCTGTGGCGGCGTCTGCGGGTCTTTGACGAATGTAATTGCGAGCAATGTCGTCAGCGGGATCAACAGAAAGATTGTCCAACCCATCGCCGAGACGGCGTCCGCGTTGGCGCCGTGAAACGCTTGCACGACAACGCCGGCGATGATGAGCATCAAGGCTTGGCCAACGGCGCTCGCAAGTTGCACGGCGCCGAGCACTTGCGTGCGGCCATGATAGGTCGGCTGCAATTCGCCCGCCCAACCCAAGTGCGCGATCATCATGCTAGCGTAGGCGAGATACATCGCGAACACGGCAAGGCCGGCGAGCCAAGGATCAATGCCGACGGGTAAGCCGAGGAAGACGATCCAAAGCAGGACCATCAGCACAGGCGCGCTGGCGGCGAGCCAAATTTTGCGACGGCCAAGCGGATGCACCGTGCGATCTTGCATGCCGCCGATCGCGGGATCGATGAGCAGGTCGAACACGCGCGCGCCAAGGAAGATTGCGCTCACCGCCCACAATGGCAGGCCAAGGTGCTCGGCGAAGTGCGGCGGCAGGAAGATGATGACAGGAAGGGAGAGCGCCAAAAGCGGCGCTGCGGGCGCGGCGAACGCAATCAGCTCAAGAGTTGAGACTTTGCCTGTGGGTCGTGTCACGCGCGCTAGCCCTCCCGCCCCGACCTTCAAGGGCGGGTTGTTATTGCGCGCTAGTGTTCACGAGAGATCGCGCGCGATCAACCGCGCAACGCTTGTTGGAGGTGCGGCAACAAGCGCTCGTTACCGGCGACGACGGCGCCCGTCTTCATGAAATCGTCGCCATCTATCTCGGTGACGATGCCGCCCGCTTCGCGCACGATGACAGCGCCGGCGGCGATGTCCCACGCATTGAGGCCGCGTTCCCAATAGCCGTCGTAACGGCCGGCCGCGACGTAAGCGAGGTCGAGGGCGGCCGCGCCAAAGCGGCGAATGCCAGCGCTGCGTGCGATCACACGCTCGATTTCGCCGAGCGATTTTTGGTGGCCGGGCTTGCCGTGGAAGGGCGTGCCAGTGGCGAAGACGCATTCGCGCATGTCGGTGCGCGCGGCCACTCTTAGGCGCCTGTCATTCAAGTACGCGCCTGCGCCTTTCTCAGCCCAGAAGAGCTCGTCGCGGATGACGTTATAGACGACGCCCGCGACCAACACGCCTTCGCGCTCCAAGCCGATCGAGATAGCGAAGTGCGGGATGCCGTGCAGGAAGTTCGTCGTGCCGTCGAGCGGATCGACCAGCCAGCGGTGCGACTTGTCGGTGCCTTCCACCTCGCCGCGCTCTTCCATCACGAAGCCATAGCCGGGACGCGCTTTGGAGAGTTCTTCGAACAACGTCTTCTCAGCCTTGAGGTCTGCGGAAGAGACGAAGTCGCTTGGGCCCTTGCGGGAGATCTGGAGATTTTCGACCTCGCCGAAGTCGCGCGCTAGCGGCCGCGCGGCTTTGCGGGCGGCGGCAAGCATGACGTTCATCGTGGCGGAGGTTTGCATCGCGGTCCTTGCGGGGAAGGGGCGCTAGCTAGCAGTTGGGGGCCCCTAGCGGCAAGGGCGGGCGCTGCCTTGGGGAAGCGCCCGCCTCGCGCGTCTGGTTAATTGACCTTGTAAAACAGCATGTCGGCTTGGCGCAGGGCGCCGTTTGCAAACACGCCTTCATAGGTGCGGCCTTCATCGCTTTCGTAGGCGATCCGCTCGCCTTCGACCTGATAGCGGCCGGAGACGGCGGGGCGGCGGCCGCGCTGTTTCACATACCGCCCATCGGGGAGAAGCTCGTGACGGACAAAGCCGCCGGCGCTCTTCCAGATGCCGACATAGGTTTGGGGCGCTTCTTCGCTCACTTCAGTGAACGTGGGCTTGGTGACGAAGAGGAGGTTCATGATCGTAGCTTTCGATTAGTTGGCGGCGGTCGGACGAACGACGATTTCGTTCACGTCCACGCCGTCGGGTTGTTCGATGGCGAAGGCGACGGCGCGGGCGATGGCGTCGGCCGGGATGATGGTCTTGCGATACGCGTCGATGAATTTCGCTGTCGCTTCGTGTGTGATCGTGTGCGCCAGTTCGGATTCCGTCACACCGGGCGAGATGATTGTGGTGCGGACGTAATTGTTTTCCTGACGCAGACCTTCGGTGATGAAATTCACCGCGGCCTTGGTGGCGCAATAGACCGCCGCCGTTGGGATCGCATGATAGGCGGCGATCGAGGACGTGTTGATCACGTGGCCGTAGCCTTGCTGCGCGAACACCGGGAGGGCGGCGGCGATGCCGTAAAGCACGCCCTTGATGTTCACATCGACCATCTGCTCCCATTCATCGACCTTGAGGGCGTCGAGCGGCGAGAGCGGCATCACGCCCGCATTGTTGACGATGACGTCGAGCTTGCCGAAGCGCTCGTGAGCGAAGCGGACAATGTCGGCGACGCTGTCGCGCTTGGTGACGTCGAGCGCTTGGAATTCGGCCGTGGCGCCTTGGGCGCGCAGTTGAGCGACGAGCTTTTCAAGCCGATCCGTGCGGCGGGCGCCGAGCACGAGTGTTGCGCCACGGGCGGCGAGTTCGCGGGCGGTGGCTTCGCCGATGCCGCTCGAAGCGCCGGTGACGATGACGATTTTGCCTTGGACAGACATTTGGCTTCTCCGGTGATTTTGGGGGCCGGCGCGTGACGTCCGGCGATGAGGAGAAGATGGGGCAAACCTAGGCGCGGGCGGTAGAACAGGGCTCCGCGATGATTGCCTAAAACTCCAAACCTGACTTGCCGGCGCTTGGAGGCATGCCCAGATGTGCTAGCGATAAAGCGCAGGATTGAAGGGCGATCGCCATGCCGCGTCTGTCGGAATTGATTGAATTAATTGAAAAATATACCGGAGGCGTGGACGGCGCGCACGAAACGGCGATCCCGCGCGTCAAGCTTTTCCGCTTTTCGACGCCGACCGAGCCGCTCCACGCCTTGCACGAACCCTCGATCTGCCTGGTGGTCCAGGGCAAAAAGCGGGTGCTGATCGGCGACCAGGCTTTGGACTATGACGCCGGGCGCTTTCTGGCCGCTTCCGTGGATGTGCCGGTGGTGGGCCAAGTGATCGAGGCGTCGAAGGAGGCGCCCTATCTTTGCTTCAAGCTTGATATTGACCGCAGCATGCTCGCGGCCTTGGCGCTGGAGATGGGGCCGGCTGTTGAGAGCGGCTATGCCTCGCTTGGTATGGCGCTGAGCGAGACGACGCCGGAATTGCTCGACGCCGCATTGCGCTTGCTGCGCTTGGCGGAGAACCCACGCGACATACCCATGCTCGCGCCGCTGGCGGAGCGCGAGCTGCTCTATCGTTTGCTCGCGGGTGAATTTGGCGCGCGCCTACGCCACCTCGCTTATGCGGATTCCAAACTCAGCCAAGTCAATCGCGCGATAGACTGGATCAAGCGGAATTTCCGCGAGGCGTTCTCGGTTGAAGCGCTGGCGTCCGAAGCGCGCATGAGCACATCCGCGCTGCATCTGCATTTCAAGCAAGTGACGTCGCTGTCGCCGCTGCAATATCAAAAGCAGATGCGTCTGCAGGAAGCGCGGCGCTTGATCTTCGCCGAAGCGATGGACGCCGCACGCGCAGCGCATGAAGTCGGCTACGATAGCCCATCGCAATTCAGCCGCGAATATCGTCGCCTGTTCGGCGCGCCGCCCGTGCAGGACGTGACGCGCTTGCGCGAAGCCGCGCTACCGATTGGCGCCGCTGCGCCGTAGGATGGCGCGCGCGGCGTGAACGCCCGTGGCGAAGCTGGCTTGCAGGAGATAGCCGCCTGTGGGCGCGTCCCAGTCGAGCATCTCGCCGGCGACGTACGTGTTCGCCAGCCCTTTCAGTTGGAGGTTTTCGTCCACGGCATCCCACGAGACGCCCCCCGCGCTGGAAATGGCGCGATCTAGAGTGCGTGCGGCGATGAGATGGATCGGCACGGCTTTGATGTGCGCTGCGAGCGCGTGCGGTTCGCGTGGCGGGCCGCTTTCGTGCAGCAAGGCGATGGCGAGCGGGCTGAGCCCCAGCGTCTTACGCAGGGTCGAAGAGAGCGTGTCGCCCCGTTTGGCGCGTGCAAGCTTTTGGGCGATGTCGTTTTGACTCAGCGCGGGGCGAAGATCGATGTGGATCGTCGTGGGCGCGGCGGTACGGAGCTCGGATGAGAGGGCGTAGATGGCGCCGCCCTCGACTCCGTATTCCGTGATCATGACCTCGCCGCGGACTTCGCGGTCATTATGGCGAAGCGCGATGGTCTTCAATGGCTGACCCGCAAAGCGGTCGCGCAAGAGCGGCGTCCATCCGACGTTGAAGCCAACATTGGATGGCGTGAACGCGATCACGTCGACGCCGCGCTCCTCGAGTACCGATCGCCACAAGCCATCGGAGCCCAAACGTGGCCAGCTTGCGCCGCCGAGGGCGAGGAGTGTCGCGGCCGCCCGAAGCGGCGGCTCGCCATTGGCGAAGCGGAGCGCGCCGTCCTCGGTCCAGCCGAGCCAAGTCTGGCCCGTTCTGATCTCGATGCCCTGCGACGAAAGCCTTCGCAACAATGCGCGGAGCAGCGGCGATGCCTTCATCGCTTTGGGAAAAACGCGACCGCTAGAGCCGATGAAGGTGTCTTGGCCGAGGCCGTTCACCCAGGCGATGAGATCGTTCGGCGTGAAGGCTTCGAGAATGGGCTGAAGCTGCGTTTGCGCTTCGTGGTAGCGCGTCATGAATTGCGCGAACGGTTCCGAATGCGTGAGGTTCAGGCCGCCGCGCCCGGCCATCAGAAATTTGCGGGCGACGCTGGGCATGCGCTCGACCACGACGACGCGTTTACCAGCCGCGCTCAGAATGTCGGCGGCAATCAATCCAGCGGGGCCGGCGCCGATGATGGCGATCGGCGCGTCGTCATTCATGCGCGTGGCTGACCGCTTCGATCTTGTTGCCGTCCGGGTCGCGGACGAAGGCGCCGTAATAATCGGGATGATATTCGGTGCGCAGGCCCGGCTTGCCGTCTTCGATGCCGCCTTGATCGAGGGCGGCGAGATAGAATGCATCAACACCCGCGCGCGTCTCGGAGCGGAAGGCGATGTGCACGCCATTGCCCATCGAGGCTTGCTGGCCGTTGATCGGCAGCTGAATCCAGAAGCTCGGCTTATTGTCGACGCCGTAGCCAACGCCAACGAGCTGGCCATTGATCTCGACGGGATACACAGGCGTCATGCCGAGTGGCGCGAGGATGGCGTCATAGAACGCCTTCGCACGCTGCACATTGGTGACGCCGACAGAGACGTGATCAATCGCCATAAGTAATTCCTCTCACGGCCAACGCGCGAACCAATCGAGCGTGCGCGACAACGCGAGATCACGCGCGGCGCCGTCGAAATCGGACGAGCCCTTGCGGCAGAAGCCGTGGCCAGCGTCGTAGAGATAGAGAGGCGAGTCCGGCGCTGCTAGACGCACCTGCTCGTAATTCTCTGGCGGAATGGACGCGTCTCGCGCGCCGTAGTGGAGCATGGTGGGGATCGCGGGCTTTGCCTCCAGCAGGTCAAGGATGAGGCGGCCGTAGAAGCACGACGCGGCGTTCAGGCCTTTGCACTTGGCTGCGGCCATCCAAGTCGCTGCGCCGCCATAGCAAAAGCCGGTGACGTAAACTGGCGCCGGCAGCGCATCGATCGCGGCTTGGATGTCGGAAATGACTTGCTTCCAGGGCGACGCTTTAACAGCGGAGATGCCTGCCTTGACGCCCTCCGGATCGTGGCCGGCGTGAAAGCCGCGTTCGATCCGATCGAACAGGCCGGGCGCGATCGTGGCGTATCCCGCATCTGCGAAGAACTCGGAGACCTCGCCAATATGCTCGGTGAGTCCAAAAATCTCCTGGATCACCACGACGCCGCCCTTGCTCGCCGCTTTCGGCTGCGCGGAAAGCGCGCTGAAGGCAAAGCCATCGATGGCGCTGATAAGCTCGATTGTGTCCGTCATGCGCTTCCGTCGCATGGAGAGGGCGTTCCGTCGAGTGGCGGGGCGCTCGCGGGAAGTTGAGCGGCTTGTCACTGGTGCGTTGTGTGAGCCGGGCCCATGCTCGCCGCAATGCAAGTGCTTCGGCTCCTGTTGCTTGGGCTTGCCGCCGTGCTGTGGGCGGGCACGGCGAGCGCGCGATGTCTCGAGGCGCCGGATCTGGCCGCCTATCAAACAGCCACGCCGGAAGATTTCGCAATGGGTGCGACCCGGTCGGATCGCGTCGGGCGCGTAGTCGCCCAGGTCAGCGTCAATGGGCAGGGCCCGTTCCGGTTCATCGTCGACACTGGCGCCAATCGTTCGGTGCTGTCGCAAGCTCTTGTTGACAGGTTGGGATTGACGCCAACCGGCACTGGCGAAGTCCATTCCGTCCACGGCGTTACGGTGGCGCCCTTGGTACAGGTCAATTCGCTGCACTACGGCGACCTCGCGCTCGGCGTTGCAAGCATGCCCGCATTGCAAGGAGGTGTGCTCGCTGGTGAGCAAGGCCTGCTCGGTGTGGATGGCATGCGCGGTCGGCGCCTTAGGATGGATTTCGAACGCAATTGCATTGAGATATCGTCGGCGCGCGGATCGTCTCGGCTTAGAGGCTGGTCGCGTGTGCGCGGCGAGTTGCGGTTTGGACATTTGATTGTCGTGCGCGGGGCTATCAATGGCGTGCGCACAAATTTGTTGATCGACACGGGGTCCGATACCTCGCTCGCGAACAATGCGTTGCGAACCGCGCTCGATCTTCGTTTGCAGCGTTCGCGCGAGCTTGGACAGGCGCGCGCCTACACGGCGGGTGAGCCGATCATGCTGACGGATTCTGTTTTCATGCCCCGCATGCGCTTCGGCGGTCTCGTCGTACGCAATGTGCGCGCTTACGTCGGCGATTTTCATATCTTTCGGATTTGGGGCATGACCGAGGAACCGACGCTTCTGGTTGGCATGGACGTGCTGTCGCAATCGCGTGGCATGGCCATCGATTATGCGCGCGGCATCGTTTATTTCGACATTCAGGACGGGCCGCCGACCGGGTCGCGCCTCGACAATTAGCGGTCGCTGTCTCTGAAGAGGCGCCCGCGTTCCGTGATCAGAACACTCGCGATCATCGCGACGCCTGCGAGCGCCATGGCGGTCACGAAGGGCGTTGTGGCGCCATCAAACGCGCGCGCGATGATGCCGCCGAGCAATGCGCCGCCGCTTGCGGTCACCGCGCCGAAGACGGCCGAAGCCGATCCGGCGACGTGCCCCATGCGCTCCATCGCGAGCGTATTGAAATTGCTCGACATGAGCCCGAATACCCCAAACGAAAGCCCGAGCAGAACAATAAAGCTCCAGAAGTTCTCAAGCCCCGCCATGGCCACGGCGGCGTGCACGGCGGCGATGCCGGTGAACCAGAACATCGCCACGTGCGAGATGCGGCGCATGCCTTGGCCGACGACAATGCGTGAATTGAGGAACGTGCCGATCGAAATCGTGATCGCGATGGCCGCGAACGCGATGGGGAAGGCCGGGCCCAGTGCGAATACATCGACGTAAATCTGTTCGGACGCCGTGATGTAACCGAACAGGCATGCGGTCAGGAACGTACTCGCGATCATATAACCGACGGTCTGGCGGTCTTTGAATACGGCCGCGTAGCCAGCGGCGATCACCTTCGGCTGCAACGCGCGGCGCATCTCCGGCTTCAGCGTTTCGGGCAGGCGCACCAAAGCCCAGATCGCCACGAGCAGCGCATAGATGAGCAACGTGCCGAAAATCCAGCGCCATGGCGCCACGAGCAGGATGAGCTGGCCGATGCCGGGCGCCACGATCGGGATGATCATGAAGATGGTCATGGCCGTCGACATGATCTGCGCCATGCGCCGGCCTTCGGTGAGATCGCGCACGACGGCGATGGAAATGACACGTGTGGCTGCGGCGCCCACGCCTTGCAAGGCGCGCGCGGCGAGAAAGAGCTCGAATGTCGGCGCGATGATGCTGAGCAATGTGCCGGCGCTGAAGATCGCCAGCGCCCAGAGCAGGACGCTGCGTCTGCCAAATCGATCCGCAAGTGGTCCATAG
Source organism: Vitreimonas flagellata (assembly GCF_004634425.1). Taxonomy (NCBI): domain Bacteria; kingdom Pseudomonadati; phylum Pseudomonadota; class Alphaproteobacteria; order Hyphomonadales; family Hyphomonadaceae; genus Vitreimonas; species Vitreimonas flagellata. The sequence goes on from NZ_SBJL01000003.1 coordinate 264,443, forward strand.
ACGAGCTGCGCCACGCCAAACAGCGCGACGTAGGCGACGATGACGAGCTGACGGTCGTTATCGTTCGCGAGATTGAACGCGCGCCCGATGTCCGGCAATGCCGGCAGCATGATGTCGATGGCGAGCGCGTTCAGCGCCGACAGCGCCGCCGTCATCGCCACCAATTCCCACGTCGAGAGCGCCGGCCGAGAGGCGGCGGCGTTATGCATTGAAGCGGAAGTGCATCACGTCGCCCTCTTTGACGACGTAGTCCTTACCTTCAAGGCGCATCTTGCCGGCTTCCTTGGCGCCGCTCTCGCCGTTGAACTTGACGAAATCCTCGTAGCCAATGGTCTCGGCGCGGATGAAGCCTTTTTCGAAATCGCCGTGGATGACGCCCGCCGCTTGTGGCGCGGTCCAGCCTTTTTGGATGGTCCAGGCGCGGGCTTCTTTTGGGCCGACAGTGAAATAGGTTTGCAGGCCGAGTAGATCGTAGCCGGCGTGGATGAGGCGCGTGAGACCCGGTTCCTCGAGGCCAACGGTGGCGAGGAATTCGGCTTGCTCGTCGTCGGAGAGGGCGGCGATCTCGGCTTCGAGTTGCGCGCAGATGATCACGCAAGCGGCGTGCTCGGCCTTCGCGCGCTCTTCAACGCGTGCGGTGTGCGCGTTGCCTTTGGCGGCGTCTTCTTCGTTGACGTTGCAGACATAGAGCACCGGTAGCGCGGTCAGGAGCTGCAGCATGCCGAAGGTTTTTTCTTCTTCCGCGGCGCGCTTGGTGAGACGTGCCGGCTTGCCGTCTTCCAGCAAGGCTTTGGCGCGCAGCACAAGTTCAAGCGTGAGCTTGGCTTCCTTGTCGCCGCCCTTGGCTTTCTTCTCAAGGTTGTTGACGCGCTTATCGAGACTTTCGAGATCGGCGAGCATCAGTTCGGTTTCGACCGTCTCCAGATCGGCGATCGGATCGATCTTGCCTTCGACGTGGGTGATGTCGTCATTCTCGAAGCAACGCAGGACGTAGGCGATGGCGTCGCATTCGCGAATGTTGGCGAGGAATTGGTTGCCCAGGCCTTCGCCTTTCGATGCGCCGCGTACGAGGCCCGCGATGTCGACGAAATTCATTCGCGTCGGGATGATCTCCTTTGAGCCTGCGATTTTCGCGAGCGCGTTGAGGCGCGGCTCCGGCATCGCCACTTCGCCGACATTCGGCTCGATGGTGCAGAACGGATAATTCGCTGCTTGCGCCGCGGCGGTTTTGGTCAGCGCATTAAAGAGCGTGGACTTGCCGACATTCGGCAAACCCACGATGCCGCATTTGAAACCCATAAGTCTTTCCTCGTTCGATCTATTAGCGCCCGAGCGCTTTGACGGCCATGTCGCGCCAGATGCGGGCTTCGCCGCGCAGTTGCGGCGAGATTTTTGAATAGCGGCGTTCGATCTCGGCCATGCCGATCTCAGCGTCTTCGCGGCGGCCCGTCTTGGCCATGAAGGCCACATAGCGCGCGCCGGATTCTAAGCCAGGCACGCGGTCAGCGGCGAAGTGATAGGCGTCATCCGCTTCGTTGTTGCGGCCGAGGCCTTCATAGGCGCGCGCGAACAGCAATGCGACTTGTGGCGTCGCGCCTTCGCTGCCTTGGGCGCGCAGTTTTTCGAGGCGCTTTAACGCATCTTCGTAGCGGTTAAGTTCGAGCAGCGCTTCGGCATGCCCTTTGAGAACGGCGGGGTCATCGGCCCAGTGGCCGTCTGCGGCGAGCGCCCATTGCGCCTCGGAATCGCTCCAGCGGCCGAGTGCGGCGGCGGCCTGCGCGACCTTCATGCGATTGCCGACGGTCGGCGTGTCATCGAGCGCGCGCATGGCGTTGCGGAAATCCCGCTCAGGATCGATGGCCTGGCGCGCCGCCTTGCCGACATTGCGTGCGGTGCGCCCGCCCATCATCTCGGGTAATAGCACCGCGAAGAAATAGAACGCCGGCGCCAGCATCGGCGCGATGGCGAAGAGCCAGAGCCAATACATTTCTCGGCCAGTACGCACGACGTGCACGCCGCAAAGCAGTGAGGGCACGTAGGAAAGGATGAGCAGGATCACGCGCCTTCGCCCCCATTGGCTTGCTGGCGCGGATTGACCTTTTCCGCCGGCGCCAGCCGCATCACTTCGCCCTGATATTTCTCGTCCTCGCCTTTGGCCAACAATGGCGCGGCTTTGGCGCAGGCGTCGAGCAGCTTTTGCAACCAGTCCGTGTCGGCTTTGTGAAAGTCGCTGAGCACGTGGTGATGCACGAGCTCCTTCTGGCCGGGATGGCCGACGCCCATGCGCGCGCGCCGAAAGCCTTCGCCCACCGACGAGGCGATCATCGAACGAATGCCGTTGTGACCAGCAGCGCCGCCGCCGGTCTTCATGCGAAAACGGCCGGGCGCCAGATCGATCTCGTCATAGAAGACGACGATGTCGGTAGCGTTGAGCTTGTGAAAGTTCGCGGCTTCACCGACGGAGCGTCCGCTCTCATTCATGAAGGTCTGCGGCTTCAAAAGCAGCGTGCGCACGCCGTCGATGTGACCTTCGGCAAGCTCACCTTGGAACTTCTTCTTCCACGGCCCGAAGCCATGCGCGCGCGCGATCGCATCTACGGCCATGAAGCCGATGTTGTGTCGATTGCCAGCGTATTTCGGGCCAGGATTGCCGAGGCCGACAAGGAGCAGCATGGACGCCTTCTAGTCTTTCCTTGAGCAGGAAAGGAAGGCGTGTCTGCCTTCCTTACTTCTTGTCTGTCGCCGCTGGCTTCTTGTCCGCAGCGGCGGCGGCCGGAGCAGCTTCCGCGGTCGCTTCCGTGGTCTCTTCCTTGTCCGCCTTGCGGCCCGTGATGGTCGCGATCGTGAAGTCGCGATCAGTGATCACCGGGCGTGCGCCAGCCGGCAGCGTGATCGACGAAATGTGGATCGAGTCGCCGATGTCTTTGCCGGTGAGGTCGACCACGATCTCTTCCGGGATCGCGTTGGCCTTGACCTTCATCTTGATGGTGTGACGCACGATGTTGAGCGCGCCGCCGCGCTTCAGGCCTGGCGAGGCTTCGTGATTCTTGAAGTGCACGACGACGTCGATCGTGATCACCGAGTTTTCTTCAACGCGGTAGAGGTCGACGTGGATCGGTTGATCCGAAACCGGGTGCAGCTGAATCGCGCGCGGGATCACCGGCTGACGCTCGCCTTTATGGTTGAGCTCAACCATGTGCGAGATGAATTTGCCCGAACGGAGCGCCATTTCGACGTCCTTGGCGTTGATTTCGATTGAGACAGCGCCGCGGTCGCCGCCGTAAAGCACGCCAGGGATAAGGCCGGCCTTGCGGGTAGCGCGCGCGCCGCCCGTGCCGATGCGCTCGCGCTGTTCAACGTTCAATACAATGCCGGCCATGGGCCCGTGCCCCTTCGAAATCCGCTATCGTCGGAAAAATGGAAGCGGGGCTTCTAGCGGATGGCGGCGCTCACTGCAAGGTAGGTCCGCCAGCCGGATCAGGGTCATTTACCGAGGTCGGCGGGGCGGCCGTGTCGCGACCCTCGGCTTCCGAAATCGCCTGCTCGAACGCGGACAACAGCGCTGAGACGCAGCAGGCGTTCAGAAAATGGTCTCCGCCAGGAACGGTAACCAGGGAACGCCCATATTCGGCGGCGATGCGCTGGTCGGCCGCCAGCGGCACGAACGTGTCGGCATCGCCATGCACGAAGACGACGGGCTGGCCCAAGCCCTGAAATGCGGTCCAAACAGACGGCAATTGATCGGTCTGCGCGGTAAGCTCGGAGATCGAATTGCGCAGATCGCGCGGCAAGACGCCGTGCACGATTTGACCCGCCCCAATCATCCGGCGTGCTGTAGGGCCGCGGTCGCCGAAATAGGCTGAAACAAGCACCAAAGCGTCCACGCGGTCGGGGTGGCGGGCCGCCATCAGTGTTGCGACGGGCGCGCCAAAGCTTTGACCGACAAGGAGAATACGCTGCCCTTCGCGGGCTTCCAGCATGGGGGCCAGCGCGTCGGCTTGCTTGGCTAGGTCACGGACGGCGTCTTCCGGCTCGGAGGTGCGGAAGCCGGGGCGGTCGGCGACGATCACTTCGCGGGTTTCAGGCAGAGCCGCGATGGTGGGCGCCCAATACTCACTCCACGAGGGGGTGCCGGTGATGATGACGATCTTCCAGGAGGCGTCCGGCCGTGGCGGCGTTTGCAACGCGGAGATCCGCCAACCTTCGGGGACGCCGGCCGTAAACGTCGTCCGCTCCATCGTGCCGGCGGGATAGGAGCTGGAGGTTGGGAAGCGATCGTTGTCGTCGGCCGCCGTGCCGATCGAGCACGCCGCCAAGGCCAGAGCCGCGAATACCGCAAACATCACACGCATGGCGCAAATCTAAGGGCGCCGGACCAAAGCCGCGAGGGGATTGATCGAAATCAATGCCAGCTTCGTCGCGTGGGGTTTCTCTCAAAAATGACGCATGCGTCAATTTTATAGGGAGATCAAGAAATGCGCGTCACCATCGTCGACAAGCCCCCGCAAGAGGTCCGCACGTTCGAGAATGACGATCTGGCCGACAAGCTGTCGATGGAGGACGTGGAGACGATCCGCGAAATCTTCCACACGCCGCTGACCGGCTCCTTCAACTGGGACTACGACAGCGCCAACGCGAAAATTCGCCGGCTCTATGAACTCGGCAAGAAGTTCAATTGGAATCCGACCGACGACATCGTCTGGGACGCACCGTGCAACATGGACGATTATCCGTCCGAGCCGTCGCTGAGCGCGCTCAACGGCTATCCCGAATACGAAGCGTTGAGCGAGCAGGAAAAGATCGAATTCTCATGGAAGGCGCATGCGCAAACCATGAGCCAGTTCCTGCATGGCGAGCAGGGAGCGCTGCTGGTGGCGTCGCAACTCGTGTCGTGCGCGCCGACGGCGGACGCGAAACTTTACGCCGCTTCGCAGACGTTTGACGAAGCGCGCCACGTTGAAGTGTTCAATCATTATCTGCGTCAGCGTTGCGGCCGCATCTATCCGATCAACAACAACCTCAAAGCGTTGATCGACAAGGTTCTCGCCGACGAGCGCTGGGATCTGAAATTCATCGGCATGCAGCTGATCATCGAGGGGCTGGCGCTAGCCGCCTTCGGCACCACCGTGCGCACGACGCGCGACCCGGTGCTGAAGCAAGTCGTCGAGCTCGTGATGCGTGACGAAGGCCGCCATGTGGCGTTCGGCGTGAATTATCTCGAAGATTGGATCAAAGCGCTGCCGGAGCAGGAGATCGAAGATCGCGCGGAATTTGCCTATCAGGCTTGCGCGATCATGCGCGATCGCTTGTTTGGCATGGACGTGATGCGCGAGTACGGCTTCAATGAAGAGGCCGCCAAGAAGCACATCATGGACTCGATGGTGATCGGTCTGTTTCGCGAGCTTCTGTTCGAACGCATCATGCCGAACCTAAAGCGCGTTGGCCTGCTCACCGACAAGGTGCGCGAGAAATACGAAGCGCTCGGCGCGCTGAAATACGAAGACCTCGCTGGCGACGTCCTGATCGATTGGGCGCAACTGGAAAAGCCGCTGCCGACGAAAGAGAACCTGGCCGCTGCGAAGATCGCGGCTGAATAATCCTCCCCTAAGCTCGGTGTTAGAGCTCCGGCGACGCGGAAACGCGTCGCCGTTTCTTTAGGCGGCTTGGCGTTGTTCCGGACGCGCGCGCGGGAGCGTGAGCGTGAAGGTCGAGCCCTTGCCGGGCGTGCTTGTCGCGCCAATGGCCCCGCCCATCGCACGGGCGAGCTTTTGCGAAATCGAAAGCCCAAGCCCGGTGCCGCCAAATTGTCGTTGAATATCGGCGTTTGCCTGCACGAAGGGTTGGAAGAGACGCGCCAATTCGTCCGGCGCGATGCCGATGCCAGTGTCGCGGACAACGAACTCGATCGCCTCGCCGCTATGTTCAAGGCGTGCGCTGATTTCGATGTCGCCGTTCTTCGTGAACTTGATCGCGTTGCCGACCAGATTGATCAAGATTTGGCGCACGCGCACATCGTCGGCCATCACTTCGAGGCCTTTGCCCGGATCGACGATCGACACCACATTGTTCTGCGCCATCGCCAATGACTCGGAGATTTCCGCGATCTCCTCGAGCAATCCTTCGACCGGCATGGCTTCGACGTTGAGCGCGAGGCGACCGGCGTCGATGCGCGCGTGGTCGAGGATGTCGGTGACCAATTGGCGTAGATGTTTGGCTGCGCCGAGAATGCGATTGGTGTCGTTGCGCATGGCGACAGCATCGTGCGGGGCGCCGATCTGATCCTGGATCAGTTCGGTGTATCCGATGATGGCGTTGAGCGGCGTGCGCAGCTCGTGGCTCATCGTGGCGATGAATTCCGCGCGCAGGCGGCTGCTTTCCAGCGCTGACTCCGCGCGCGCTGTGATGGTCGTGTGCGATGTAACGAGGCGACGCGCGACAAAGGCCGCGAGCACGCCGATGAAGGTCAGGCCCAGCATGATGGGCCAGAATTGCAGTGCGAATGTTGCACTGCCCGGCTTCTCATTCACCCAAGTGAGTGCGCCGACGACGCGTTCGCTGGGCGTCTGAAGCGGCAGCGCGAGATGGTCGCGGGGCGCAGCACCGGTGGTGAACGCGAGGTCGTCCAGATTGAGCGTCGCGCCCAGTTCCGCGATTTCACTTTCGTCGAGCACATCGACAATCGCCAGATAATCGACGGGCGTGTCGCCGCGGGTGCGGCGGTCGAAGGCCGTTTCCTGGCTCACGGCTGCGACAGCGAGTAAGGCCAAACGGCCGTCCTGGCTGATCACCGAATACGTGATGAGATCGTCGCTGTTGGCGCTGTCGCCGGCGGGCAGCGGAAAGTCGGAGCGGCTGGCGGCGATCGCTGCGGCGAGGAGGACGTCGCCATCCTCCAAGCCTTCCATCTGCCAGTCATAGCGGTGGCTGCCGTCGGCGCGCAGCAACACCAAGCCATCGGCGACAGCGCTATAATAATTCTCACCGAGCCAGGCTTCGTTGTAGTCGAGCGTGATGTTCTCGTACGCCTCGTCCCACATCGCATAATCGAGCGTAAGACGCGCCAGCGCCTCGCCGCGACTGCGGATGACGCTTTCAACGAGGTGACTTGAATCCTCGGCGAACGCGCGATCTTGGCGCTGCGCGAAATTGGCGATCAGCGCAAAGAACAGCACCGCCACGACGAGCACGAGCGCCAGGATCGGCGCCCCGGCGCTGATCCATGCGCGTCGCGACGCGGGGTCCCACTTATGTTTACGCTCTGTCAACGTTCGTCGCCCAGCCGCCGATCTGATCAATCACGATAGCTCATAGGCTTTGCCGAAGCGTTGCGCGGGGCGCGCAGTTACAGTGAACGAAGTGTTGCTAAACCAGCGGCTTGGCCAGCACGACGAACACGAGATCACGTGTTTTTGGCAGACCGAAGCGTTCGTCGTCGAGCGGGAAAGGCTCTTCGCGGCCAGTGTCGGCGTAGCCGCGGCGGACGTACCAATCGATGAGTTCGCGGCGTTGCTTGATCACGGTCATTTCCATCACGTGTGCGCCGAACGTACGAGCGTAGCTCTCGGCGGCGGCAATGAGTTGGCGGCCTAGGCCGCCATTTTGCAGCGTGGGGCTAACCGTCAGCATGCCGAGATACGCAACGCGGCCCCCGTCACGTTCGCCTTCATCCGCAATCAGCACGCAGCCGAGCAGCGCGCCATCGTCGGCTTCAGCCAGCAGAATGGTCTGATCCGGATCGCCGATCACCTCGCCGAGGGCGGCCGCATCGGTGCGCTGGCCCCCGAGCAAATCCGCCTCATGCGTCCAGCCCTGCTTGGCGCTGTCGCCGCGATAGCCGGCCTCCACCAAAGCGTGGAGCGCGGGGATGTCGTTGGGGGTAGCGGGCCGCAAATTCATGCGCGCCAGTATAGCGGCGCGCTGATTATTCGAACAGCGAGCTGACGCTTTGTTCGTTGGCGATGCGTGAGATCGCGTCGCCCATCAAAGCAGCCACCGAAACCACGCGGAGCTTTTTGCAATTTTCCACGCGCGTCGCGGAATCGATCGAATTGGTGACGACCATTTCCTTGAGCTTCGACTCATCGACGCGCTTGGCGGCGCCATTCGAGAGCACGCCGTGTGTGATATAGGCCGAAACGGAGGTCGCGCCTTTTTCGATCAAGGCTTCGGCGGCGTTGCAGAGCGTGCCGCCGCTATCGACGATATCGTCAATCAGGATGCAGTCGCGGCCTTCAACGTCGCCGATAATGTGCATAACTTCGGAGACGCCTGCTTTCTCTCGACGTTTGTCGACGATGGCGAGATCGGCGCCGAGCTTGTTGGCCAGCGCGCGAGCGCGCACGACGCCGCCGACGTCCGGCGAGACGATCATGAGCTTGGTCGTGTCTTTGCAATGCTCTCGGATGTCCTTCTCCAGCACCGGCGTGGAGAAGAGGTTGTCCGTCGGGATGTCGAAGAAGCCTTGGATTTGGCCGGCGTGCAGTTCGAGCGTCAGCACGCGATTGGCGCCGGCCATCGTCACGAGGTTGGCCACCAGCTTCGCCGAGATCGGCGTGCGACCGCCAACTTTGCGGTCCTGCCGGCCATAGCCGTAATAGGGGATCACCGCCGTGATGCGCCGGGCCGAGGCGCGACGCAGCGCATCGATGCCGATCAGCAATTCCATCAAATGGTCGTTGGCCGGGTACGATGTCGATTGGATGATGAAGACATCCTCGCCGCGGACGTTCTCTTTGATCTCGACGAAGATCTCATTGTCCTTGAAGCGACGAAACTCAGCTTCCGCGAGCGGTAGGTCGAGGTGCTCAGCGATGGCTTTCGCCAGTGTTTGGTTGGCGTTGCCGGAGATCAGTTTCATCGGATGCGAGCCCTCACGCGATTGGGGGCTCTTACTCTTCGACTCGGGCGCAAGGAAAGCGTTTGATGCATTTTCGTGACATGAGCGAACGCCGTTGCATTCACATCACGACTCAGGCGTCGGCCTTTCGGCATAGGCGGCGCCCGCATAGAACGCTTCCGGCTTGCCCAAGAGTTGCGCCCACATCTGGTCGCCATAGGAAAAATGCCACCATTCAGTGGGATTTGAGGCAAAGCCGGCCTCGACCATGAGCCAATAGAGCAAGCGCCGGTTGGCGCGGGCTTCGTCGTCGGAAAAGCTAAACTCAGCCACGTGCGTCTCGAAGCGCGGCGTATGCGCGAGCGGCGAAGCGTCGTCGAACAGCGAGCCCATCCAGAGTTGATCGCCGTTTCGCCAGCGGATCGTCAGATCGATGGCGCCGCCCGTGGCGTGCGGCGAGGGGCCGTTGGCGTCGATGGTCGGCGCGGACCAATAGGTCTCGACTTCGGCGATAAGATCCGCGTCGCTGATGCCTGGTTTGCGGCGCTTGATCTCCGCCGGGAGCCAGACGTCATGGAAATAGATTTGTACCGCTTGCGGGCGCCAGCCGTCGAACAGGAAGAGTTCGAGATCGGCTTTCTCAAGCTTTGAATTGATGGCGACAAGTTTCATCGCGACGCCCTCGCGCATGACGATGTCGTCGAGTGCGCCGGGAACGGCGCCGTAATAGGGCGGATTGCGCGATGAGGCGTAGTAATTGCGTCCAGCAAGGCCGTAATCGACGGCGCGCACCAGTGGCTCGGAATTGCGTGGCCCGTCGAACAGAATTGGCAGCGCGCGATAGCCGCGCGCGCTGGCCGGCGTCGGGATCGGTTTTTCGCGATACGGCGTGAGCGAGGCGAACGGCATACGGTTCCTTCAACGCGCTGACGCGCTGCTGGTTCAGCCTAGGCATATAGCAGCGCAATTGCGCCCGTAATCGGGTGCGGCTTCGCGCATCGAGCGGCGATGGCTGAAATATGTCTCATCGCGGAAGGTGTCGATATCGATGATCTCAACGTCGCCCACGCCAAGCAAGGCGAGCTGATGTGCGCAAAACGCGGGCAGATCGAAATGCGGCCTGGGGCCGAACTCGTCGCTGAAGAAGCGCGCGTTGGCGGAATCGGCGCTGAGGAAAGTGCCGCGAAAATCGGCGCCGACTTCGTAGGAGGGCTGCTGGATGCAGGGGCCGATGGCGGCGCATATGCGGTCCGCGCGCGCGCCGTGCTCGATCATGAGCTTCATTGTGGACGCCAACACGCCCCCAAATGCGCCGCGCCAGCCGGCGTGTGCGGCGGCGATCACGCCGGCGTCCTTGTCGGCCAACAATACCGGGCCGCAATCGGCGGTGAGCACAGAAAGGACGAGCTTGGGATTGGTGGTGACCAGCGCATCCGCATGCGGGCGTTCGCGGCTCCACGGCGCATCGATGAACACGGCGTCTGGTGAATGCACTTGATGCACGCCGACAAGCATGTGCGGCTCAACCCCAAAGCTTGCCGCGATGCGGCCACGGTTTTCGCGCACGGCATCCGCATCGTCCTTAGAGCCCACGCCGGCGTTGAGGCTGGCATAAATCCCCTCCGACACGCCGCCGCGCCGGCCGAAGAAGCCGTGGCGCACATGCGCGAGCGCATCGGCGCGCGCCGCGGCCGGTTCGTTCAAAATCCGGCCGGGGGCGGGAGGTTGGGGCTGGACAGGCATATCACTTTGAACAACGCGCCCATTTGATCAGCGTCTGTGAGGCGCTTCAACTCACGTGTGAGACGCGCGGCGTGTTGCGGATTGGCGTTCGACAAAGTTTCGGCGCGCACCTCGATACCGAGATTGCGCAAAAATTGGCCCTGTGTGATCGGCCCATGCACCTGCAGATCAGCGTTCAGCGCAAGCATGGCGACGCGAGCGAAATCGACGTGAGCCGTGAGATCGGCTTCGCCCGGCGCTTCGATCGGATCGACCTTTTTGTGGTTCTTCAGCGCTTGTAGCGTGTCCGCGCCTTCGGGGCGGACGTACCCGTAATCGATCAGCAGCACGCGCGCGGGCGCGTCGTGCAGACGGCGCTCGATTTCGTACATGAAGCTTTCCAGGCCAGGCGCGATCTCGCGCACAGTACCAGGCTCGTCGTCGGTCTCGGGACCCGGGATGGCGGCGCTCAGGCCGAATACGAGTTGCTCCGCTTCGTTCAGACCGACGAGTTTTTCGTGCCAGCCATCCTCGCCGCGCACGAATTGGCGGATTGGCATACAGTCCAGAAACTCATTGCCGATGATCAGCGACGGGCCGGGTGGCGCATCTTCCAAACGCAACGCCCATTCCGGCTCGTCGATACGCTCCGCTTGTTCGTCGCGCAGGGGCGCGCTGGTTTCGATCAGTACGATGTTGCAGGCTTCGCGGAAGCCGGGCAGTCGCTGCGTGGCGCGAAGCGCGTCCTGCATGAGCACGCCGCGACCGGGGCCGAGCTCGATCAGATTGAACGCGGGTTTGCCTAGCGCGTCCCATTCATGCGCGCACCATAGCCCGATCAGCTCGCCAAACATTTGGCTCGCTTCCGGCGCCGTCAGAAAGTCCGCGCTGGCGCCGCCAATGGCGGGGCGCGTCGCGTAATAGCCGTCGTCCGGATCGTAGAGGCAGGCGCCCATATATTCCGCGACCGTCATCGGGCCGTTGTCGCGAATATAATCGATCAGTTTCTCTTTGAGACTCACGCGGACGCCAGTTTGGGTTGTTTGAATGCGCGATTGATCAGCCACATGCCCGCGAGGATCATGGGGATCGAGAGCAGCATGCCCATGGTGACAATGCCGCGCAGTTCTTCCGGCATGTGCGCATCCGGCTCGCGTACGGTTTCCAGGATCGCGCGGAAGAGGCCGTAGCAAACGAGGAAGATGCCGACGTTGAGGCCGGGGCGGCGCAAGCTGTCGAACTTCAGCGTGGCGATGTTGACGATCGCGAACAATGCCAAGCCTTCGAGACCCGCTTCATAGAGCTGGCTCGGGTGACGCGGATCGAGACCGGCCGGGCAATAGCCGCCATTTTGCGCCATTAGGCGTTCGTTGCAGAAGATTACGCCGAACGGGCCGTCGGTGACACGGCCCCAGAGCTCGCCATTGATGAAATTGGCGATGCGGCCAAAGAAGAGTCCGATCGGTGCGGCCGCAGCGGCGACATCGCCCAGGCGGAGCAGATCGATCTTGTCCGTCTTCGATTTTTCGCGCGCGGCTTCGACGTCGTTTTTCTTCACCCAGCCGAGTTCGCCGAGGCGCGCATAATCATTGCGCTGTCCGGCAGGCGGTTCGGCAACGGCGTGCTTCCTCGCGAGCGATGCGAAATGCTCTTCGTTCACGTGGGTTTGCCTGGTGAACCAGATCGCGGCGAGGGCGACGCCAATTAGGCCGCCGTGAAAGCTCATCCCGCCTTGCCAGATTTGCAGGATCTCGGCAGGCGACGTCCAGATCATGTCCGGTTTGTAGAAGAGCACATAGCCGAGCCGGCCGCCGAGGATGACGCCGAGCGTCGCCCAGAAGAGAAAGTCATCGGCTTGCGGCACGGACATCGCGGGCTTGCCCGGCGCCCAGAGCTTGTCGCGGCGGATGAGCCAAACCATCCAGCGCCAGCCCAGCACCAGGCCGACGATATAGGCGAGCGCGTACCAGCGCAGCGGGAAGGGCCCGAGTTGCGTTCCGAACAGCTCGAAACCGGGCAAGGTGATCGCCGCGGGGTCGATATTGGGGAATTGGATTGCCTCTAAAATCACCCGCTGGCGCCCTTCGTTTAGCTGTTTGGCCGCATTGCCCGGTCCGGTCCGGGTTTCTAAGTAGGCCGAAAGGATCGGTCCACATGCAAACGACAAGCTCGGTGTTCGATGATCTGGCCCGTTTGATGACGGGGGCCATGGGCGTGGCCCAAGGGGCGAGCCTGGAAGCCAAAAGCTTCATGCGCGCCCAGGCCGATCGCTTCGTTGCCGAAATGGACCTTGTGAGCCGGGACGAGTTCGAGGCGGTAAAGCAGATGGCCGCCGACGCCCGCGCCGAAGCCGACGAATTGCGCGTCCGGATCGCGGCGCTCGAAGCGCTGCTCAAAGACCGGGCGTCATAAACACTTCACGGCGCGCGGCGGTCATAAAGCCGTCCCGGTAAGTTCTGGGTAACCTCCAGAGCGCTTAGCTTGTTGTACGGGGCTCGATTCGACGCGTCCGCTTAAGACGCGCATCCAGGGCGAAGAGATCATTTTGGGCCGCCGGGGGCGGCTCTGAGCTCGCGAAGGGGACGCTCATGGATCTCTATCTCGACGACGAAGTCGTAAGCACCGGCGATCCGTTGGAAACGGTGGAAGCGGTTATTGGCTGTGACGAGCGCTTCTCTAGCGAGCGCGCTGAGGATGGCGACGTCCACTTCTCCTTCAAATGCTCCTCGGGCGAGACGGTCGGCTATTTCAGCATGCGCCACGAGCTTCCGGCGCTGCTCTTCACCTTGGGCTTCGACATCCAGGCGCCGATCTCGCGCCGGGCTGAAGCGGTGCGGCTCGCTGGCCTGATCAACGAAAACCTCTGGCTCGGCCACTTCGACGTCTGGTCCGACGACGGCACGATCATCTTCCGGCACGCCATGCCGATGATCGGTCGGGAGGAAATTTCGGTCGGCGAAGTGCAGGCCATGCTGGCTGCGGCGATGGATGCGGCCGAGCGTTTCCAACCCGCATTCCATTTCTTGATCATGGGCGGTATGTCCGCCGAAGACGCATCTGCGGCGTCGCTGTTTGAGACTCTAGGAGAAGCGTGAGCGGACTCGAAGCCCCGTCCATTGCCCTTGTTGGCGCAGGCGCCATGGGCGGCGCTTTGGTGCGGGGCTGGATCGAGGCCGTGCGGAAGGGCGGTGGGCTTTCGCTCACCGTCGTGGAGCCAAATTTCGATGCCGCGCTTGAGAGCGAACTCGAAACCGTTGGCGGCGTGGTCAATCCGAGTGGCGGCGGGCCAGTCGATGTGCTGGTGCTGGCGGTCAAGCCGCAGGCGTTCGTGGCGGTGGCGGCTGAAGCCAAGCGCTTTGTGGGCGAGAACACGCGCATCCTCTCCGTTATGGCTGGTGTTCCGATGGAAGCGCTCGCGCGTGAATTGGGCGGCCAGCGCGTCATCCGGGCCATGCCGAACATGCCGGCAAAGATCGGGCGGGGCGTCACCGCTTATGTGGCGTCGCCCGCGTGCACGGCGCAAGACCGCGAACTCGTCGAACAATTGCTGGAACCGTTGGGAACGGTCGAACCCATCGCGGCCGAGCGGTTGATGGATGTCGTCACCGCCGTTTCAGGTTCAGGGCCGGCCTACGTGTTCCTTCTGGCCGAGGTGCTGGCGGCCGCCGCCGAAACAGAAGGTCTCGATCGCGAAACCGCGATGCGGCTCGCGAGCGCTACGGTCGCGGGCGCTGGCGCATTGATGCTGGAAACCGGCGAGGCGCCAGGCGCGCTTCGCAAGCAGGTGACCTCGCCCGGCGGCACCACCGAAGCCGCGCTCGATGTGCTGGGCGCCGGCGACGGCCTTGGTCCGCTGCTGCGCAAAGCGGTGAGCGCCGCGGCGCAAAGGTCGCGGGATCTGGGCAAGCGCTAAACGCGCAAACGCCTTGACGGCGCCACATGCGCTCGCCTTGATCGCAGGCGTACGTGGAACTTTGCGAGCATTCATGGCGCATCTCGATTCATCCATCCGCCGGGACTTGGCGCGGGCGGCTTTGTCGCTGGCGGGCAGCACGCCTTGGCGCGAGGTGACGCTGATCCGCTTGGCGGACGCAGCGGCGCGGCCGGTGTCGGACTTTTACGGCGCGACCTTGGGCGAGGCGGTCGATTGCGTGGAGGAGGCGTTCGACCGCGCCATCGCCGACGCAACCGACGAACTCGATCCGAAGCAGACGGTCCGTGACCGTTTGTTTGAACTGATCATGCGCCGCTTCGAGGCGATGGAGCCGCACCGCGAGGCGGTGTTGGGCATGGAACACGGGCTCGACCGCGACCCGACCTTAATGGCGGCGGCGCACCAGCGTCATGTGCGTTGCGCGCGCTGGGTATTGGCGATCGCGGGCATGGAGGCGGACGGCATGACCGGCCAAGCGCGAGCGCAAGGGCTCGGCGTGATCATTGGCCAAGCGCGCGCTGCCTGGCGCGGCGACAGCGCCGGCGATTTCGCCAAGACCATGGCCTCGCTCGACAAGAACCTCCGCCGCGCCGAAGAAATGTTCGGCCGCTACGCTGGGTTTGAAGCCAGGCCCAAGACGGATGACGCGGCGAGCGCATGAGCGTGCTGAAGCTCGGTGGCGCGGCAAGCGAAAGTAATCCGATCGCCGCTGATCGCCTGATTGAAGGCGCGCCGATCGAGACGACGGTGCTTGAGTATGAGCGCGACGGCAAAACTTTCGTGGGTGAATGGAGCGCTACGATAGGTGCGTGGCGTGTGCGCTACGACGAGTGGGAATTCTGCCATATGCTGGAAGGCATATGCGAACTCACATCGGATGAGAGCGGTGAGACGACACGCTTTGGCGCGGGCGAGTCCTTCGTCATTGAGCCGGGCTTCGTTGGTGTTTGGCGTGTGATCGCGCCGATGAAAAAGCGCTTCGTCATTCGCTACGATTGAACTGCTTTTCATCTGCAGTTCCTGCTCGCGTAAACCTTTTGGCAAGCGCTTGTTTACTGTTCGGGCGTCATGATTGACGAACGTTAAACACAACGAGCGCCGACCATGATTGCTCATCTGTTCGATACGACCGAGCTGAAGCAAAATCTTCGCAGCGCCTTCGACAGGCAATGGCGCATGTGCGCTGGCCTCGTGTTCATGGCGCTGGCGATCTTTGCGATCCAGTACGACGAAGTGATCGCGCCGGAGGTCAATCGCCTCTCGGACAATTGGTCCACGGTCGCGACCGACTTTTCCCGTAAGCTCGCGAGCTTCACGCTCTAATCGGACCGTACGTCGTCAGACGCGCTTCTGTCGGTTGGGGTTGACGCGGGTCTGAAGACCCGCGCTCCGGACTATATGTCCTAGCGGCGCCTTGGCGAATGGCGGGACGCATGTCTAAGTTTTGCCTCATGGCCAATCTCTTCGAACCGCTCACCCTGAAATCCGGCGCCACGCTGAAGAACCGCTTCATGCTCGCGCCGCTCACCAATCTGCAAAGCGGCGCCGACGGCGTTCTGAGTGATGACGAGTATAAGTGGCTCACCAAACGCGCCGAGGGCGGGTTTGGCCTTACCATGACGTGCGCGGCCTCGATCCTGCCGAGCGGCCTGGGCTTTCCCGGCCAATTGGGCGCGCACGACGACAAGCACATCCCGGGGCTCACGCGCTTGGCGGCGGGACTCAAGGCGCATGGCGCGCACGCAGTGGTGCAGCTCCAGCACTCGGGTATGCGGGCGATGGCGAATGTCATCGGCCACGCGCCGCTTTGCCCGTCCGACAACGCGGAATTCAAAGCGCGCGCGATGACGCTCGATGAAGTGTACGAGGCGCGCGACGCGTTCATCGCGGCGGCCAAGCGTTCGGAGCAGGCGGGTTTCGATGGCGTCGAGCTACACGGCGCGCACGGCTATCTGATCTGCCAATTCCTGAGCGCCGGCATTAACAAACGTACCGACCAATATGGCGGCTCGGCCGAAAACCGCGCGCGCTTCCTGAACGAATTGGTGGACGGCGTGCGTGCCGTGACCAAGCCGGGCTTTTCGCTCGGCGTCCGGCTCTCGCCGGAGCGCTTCGATATGGACATCGTCGAGATTCGCGATCTGGCGCAGAAACTGCTGCGCGAAGAGAAGATCGATTACCTCGATATGTCGCTCTGGGACGTCTTCAAGGAGCCACTCGACGAGCGCTTCAAAGGGCAAACGCTGCTGCAAGTGTTCGCGAGCCTGGAGCGCAAGAATGTACGCCTCGGTGCGGCCGGCAAGATCATGACTGGCGAACAATGCGCGCGCTGCTTGGACGAAGGTTTGGATTACGTCGTGATCGGCCGCGGCGCGATCCTGCACCATGACTATCCGAAGCGCGTCGCCGCTGATCCAAACTTCACGCCAGTGCCGACGCCGGTCACGGCAGACTACCTGCGCCAAGAAGCGCTCGGCGAAGTGTTTGTGAATTACATGCGCACGTGGAAGGGCTTCGTCGCCGAGGACGCCGCCGCTTAACGCGCCGGCATCATCTCGACGAGCGCGCCGCCGACAGACATCGCAATCTGCGGGAAGATATCGCGCAGTGATGGATCGACGCTGTTGTAGAGCGGGTTGGCCGGCGAGAGCGGGCCGTAGCGCAGCGTGATGTTGTGCTGGCGCACTTGGCCAGCACTCTTCACCAAGTCCGGCATGAACGGCAGATTCGAGCCGCCGCCCGCGAGCACGATATCGACTGCATTGGCGCCAACGGCTTCCGCGCGCTGCAGCACGATATTCAGACTCGCCGCCATCGTGTTTCGCAATGCCGTGAGATAGGTGCGGAAATTCTGATCTTCCATCAACTCGCTGAGGCGGATGGTGGTCGCCATCCAGCCACTGGTTTTCAGTGATGTCTTGCCGGTGCTGAAGAGCTCCTTCTTCATGTCGCGCGCCGAGAGGCGAGCGGTGCGCAGCAATTTCAGCTCGTCTTCGCGGCTTTTCTCGCCGCCACGCTTGCGCAGATAGAGTTCGATCAGGATGCGGTCGATCTCGTCGCCTGCGAGCGCACTGCACTGGCGCGCTTCCTTGATCTCTGTGAGCGCCGGCGGCTCTGTGCTTTCATCAAACTCGAATGCCGCGAAATCGACCGTTCCGGCGCCCATGTCGAACACGAGCACGAAACGCGTGGGCATGCTGGTGAACGCGAGCGCCGTGGCTGCGGCCGCGTGCGGCTCGAAAATGCCGGTCTCTAGCAGGCCGGCGCCCGGTTGCGCGCGCGCTTTATCGAGCGCGTCCTTGCATTGCGCGATCGAGATGCCTTCGCCTTGCAAGAAGAGCTTGCCCAGCTTCTGCGATACGGCGGCGGCTTCATCGAAGATCGCCTCAAACGTCTTGTCGTCGCCGCTGCCGGGTTTCCAGACCGGGCTGGTGTAACGACGCTTGGCGTTGACCACGGCGTTGGGCATGTTCGGCGCCAATTCGATCGCTTCGCGGATCAATTGGTCAAGATAGGCGAGATAGAGCACGAGCGCATCGCGGTTGATGAACGTGCCGGTCGGGTCCATTGAAGGGCGGAGTTTCTGCGCCAAAGCTTGCGGCACGTTGCTCGCGCCGAGCACGGTTTTGAACGAGAGCAGCGGGTCGCGCTGGCTCTCGACGCCGCGGCGTGCGTGATCCATCGCGGCCGGGCCGAAATACAAACGCCCGCCATCGACATAGAGTACAGATGGCGTGAGCAGCGGATGTTCGCCGCGCGCGATGGCGCCGATCGGCAGCGGCTTTACGCCCACTTCAAGCGGCAGCATTGGATCAAGGCAGATCGACGCCTTCGACAGGGCGGTGCCGAAGTCGATGCAAATGCGGGCCCGCTCGTAACGGGCGCTTTCGCCTTCATCCATGGTTTCGCAGCTCAAACGTGATGCGCGGGAATGCCCCGGCCCAGCGCGCGGAGTTTATTAGATCGTGGAGACTTTGGAAGCGCCGCGACGCAGGGCAGGCGCCGCGCTGTGAATAGTCACACCTTATCCACAGCTTAGGCAGGTCGAGGCAGACGCAACGTGGCGCGCAGGCCGCCGAGCGCGCTGCGGCTCAGCAGGATGTCTCCGCCGTGTGCGCGCGCGACGTCACGCGCGATGGCGAGGCCGAGGCCGACGCCTTTTTGGTTGCGCGAGCGTGTTTCATCGAGGCGCGAGAAAGGGCGGAAGGCTTCGTCGTAAAGCTCCTCGGGGATGCCGGGGCCGTTGTCTTCGATGGAGGCCGTGACGAAATTCTCTTCGCCTTTGATGTGCACTTGCACCTTGTCGCCGTGCGCTGCCGCATTGTCGATCAGATTGGCGAGGCAGCGTTTGAGCGCACGGGCGCGGCCCGCTGTCTCCACAGCGCCGTTGGTTTCGATGGTCACGTCCGCGCCGCCGCGCCGGGCGTCGACGGCGATCTCGTTGGCGATGGTGGCGAGATTGACCTGTTCGGGCGCCTCCTCGGCGAGGCCCTTTGCGAAGGTGAGATATTCGTCGAGCGTCTGTTCCATCTCCGCCAGATCGCGTTTGGCGTCCTCAATCTCCGTCGAAGGCGGCATGAGGGCGAGTTGGAGTTTGAGGCGCGTCAGCGGCGTACGTAGATCGTGGCTGACGCCGGCCAGCAATTGCGAGCGCTGCTCGATGTGTTTTCGGATGCGTTGGCGCATGTCGAAGAAGGCGTGCGTGGCGCCGCGCACTTCACGCGCACCGCGCACGCGGAAATGCCCAGTATCTTCGCCGCGTCCGAATTGCTCCATCGCCGCTGCGAGTTGTTCGATCGGGCGCACTTGGTTGCGGATGAAAATCACCGACACCACGATCAGGAAAATCGTCGCGCCGGATATCCACGTTACAAATAGCGGTCCGGAGCGCGCCTGCACGCGGTCACGGAAGGCGCGCAATTGCAGCACGCCGCCCTCCGTTGGCACGCGGATAATCACCTGATTGCCGGGGCAGGTTGAATCGTACCAGACGTTGCGCCCGATTGAGCCTTCAAGATCGCGCGTCAAATAGCGATCGAGCGACGAGCCGCTGCGATTGCAACGCGCGATATCGACGGGGGCGTCGGGCAGGAATTCGATGTCTAGCCGCAGCGGCCTACGCGCGAGCTGCTGGAGGTCGGCGAAGTTCTCCGGCGTTGGATTGCGTTCGTAGAGTTGAATCATCAACGCGATATCTGCGGCGACGCCTTGGCTCATGCGCTTTGACGTGGCCTGCCAATGGTCATCGAGGAAGACGAGGGTGATGATGAGCTGCAGCAACGCCGCGGGCGCGACGATGATCAGCAGTGTCCGCCAATACAGGCCCTTCGGCAGAATGTCGCGAAAGCGGAAGCGGGGTGGCGGCGCGGGCGCGTTCATCAATCGACCGCCAAGCGATAACCAACGCCGCGCACTGTCTGCAGATAGACCGGCGCGCGCGGATCGGTTTCCGTTTTGCGACGCAGGCGTGTGATCTGCACATCGACCGAGCGCTCGAGCCCTTGCCCTGTACGCTTGGCCAAATCCTCGCGCGTGACCACCTCGCCGGGGCGCGCGGCGAGCACACGCAGCATCGCAACCTCAGCTTCCGTGAGCCGCACCGTCGCGCCTTCGCGCTGCAGCTCGCCGCGGCTGGAATTGAAGCTAAACGGCCCGAAGGTGACGAGCTCCCGCGTTTCGCCGCGCTGCGTCACCGTGCGGCGCAGGATGGCGTTGATGCGGAGCGTAAGCTCAGCTGGTTCGAAGGGCTTGGGCACATAATCATCGGCGCCGATGGAGAGGCCGCGGATACGGTCTTCAGCGAGGCCGCGCGCCGTCAGCAGGATGATCGGCACTTTCGAATTCTTGCGCACGCTCTCGGCGAGCGAGAAGCCGTCCTCGATCGGCATCATGACGTCGAGGATGAGTAGGTCGAAATCCATCGACGAGAGAAGACGACGGGCGCTAGCTGCGTCAGCAGCGGCGGAGACGCGCGCGCCAGCCTGGGTTAGAAAACGCTTGAGCAGATCGCGAATACGGTCGTCGTCATCCACCAACAGAAGGTGTGGCGGACGGTCGAGTGCGTCGAAAACGGGGGCGGCGCTCATGGGCGTTGCGCCAGCTTTGGGGGCATATATTGGCCGTTTTTGGTCCGTGAATGGGTGATTTTTTGCATGTTTGCTTGCCGGTTGTTGACAGGCATATCGTGGATCACCCAATAGAGAGAAAACCATCCCCATTTCGGGGCGGCGTTTTTAGCGCCGAGTATAGCAGAGGAAAAGATCATGGCCGCAGCGCCTTTCCACGACCGCGACGGTTGGGTGTGGATGGACGGGGAATACGTGCCCCAGCGCGAGGCCAAGGTCCACGTACTCACGCACGCTTTGCACTACGCCTCATGCGTATTCGAGGGCGAGCGCGCCTATGACGGCGTGATCTTCAAAAGCCGCGAGCACAGCGAACGCCTGCACCGCTCGGCCCGCATCCTGGGCTACCAAGTGCCGTATTCGGTCGAGGAGATCGATCGGGTGAAGCACGAACTGGTCGCCAAGATGGGCTTCGGCGACGCGTATGTGCGTGCGCTGGCCTGGCGGGGCTCGGAGCAGCTTGGCGTCTCGGCCAAGAGCAACACGATCCATGTCGCCGTCGCCAGCTGGCAATGGGGCGATTATTTCGCCGACAAGATGGCCGGCATCCGCTTGATGATCGCGCCGTGGCGTCGCCCTGCGCCGGACACCGCGCCGTGCAATTCGAAAGCGGCCGGCCTCTACATGATCTGCACGCTTTCCAAGCACGCTGCTGAGGATTGCGGTTTCAACGACGCACTGATGTTCGATTGGCGCGGCCAGATCGCTGAAGCCACGGGCGCCAACATCTTCTTCGTGCGCGATGGCGTCATCCACACGCCGACGCCGGATTGCTTCTTGAACGGCCTCACCCGTCAGACCGTGATCAAGCTTGCGCGTGAGAAGGGTATGGACGTTGTTGAGCGCGCGATCTTCCCGAACGAATTGGCGACGTTCCAAGAAGCCTTCCTCACCGGTTCCGCGGCCGAGGTGACGCCGATTAAGGAAATCGCCGGCATCCAATACAAGCCTGCGGCTGTGTGCGAAGCGCTTGTGCATGGCTATTCGGCGCTGGTTCGGCGCAAGAACGCTTAAAGTCCTTCCTTTATGCTCCCCCGCGTGCGGGGGAGCTGTCGCGCAGCGACTGAGGGGGCGAGAAGCGCGCACATCACTGGCGGACTTTCCCCCTCCGGCTCGCCCCGCTCACCACCTCCCCCGTAAACGGGGGAGGAGTGTCGGAACTAAATCTCCGCGCCTCACGTTACGGGTCGAGCAATTTCGACCGGAGGGACGTCCATGGTCGCGTACCGATTTGACCCTGACTACACAATTGCGGGACGCCACTACGCGCATCCGCTCATTCAATGGCCGACAATCATCGCGGGCGCTGTTGCGGCGATCGCGATCGGCTTTCTGCTGAACGTGCTTGGGCTCGCCATCGGCGCGTCCGCGTTCAATCCGTACGAGATCAATGCGCAAGACGAGACGATTTCGATCGGCGGCGGGTTGTATGTGATGTTTGCGCAGCTCGTTGCGTTCCAAGTCGGCGCGTATATCGCCGCGCGCGGTTCTCGCTATCCTGATCATTTCGGCGGCCTGCTCACCGGCTTCATGGTGTGGGCATTCGCTGTTGCTATCGCCGTTTCGCTCGCGACGTTTGCTGCTGGCCAGGCCGTGGGTGGCGATGCGCTGCCATCCGGCGTTGCCGAAACCATCGGCGAACTGAGCGATGCGACTGACGGCCAAAGCGCCAACGCAAGCGATCTTGCAACAGCTGAAGACGCCGCCGACGCGCTCGCCGCACTTTCGTGGTGGACCTTCGGTGCGCTCTCGCTTGGCCTTGCGGGTTCGATCGCTGGCGGCTGGCTCGGCTCGCATCATCCGAAATGGGAAACGCGTCCGCGCCTGGACGATTCTGTCGCCTATCGCACCGCGCCGAAAATTTAAGGAGAGCCAATCATGGAAGAACTTGGCAAGGGTTGTCTCCTTTGGGTGATCGGCATCCCGTTCCCCATCATCATTTTGCTCTTCTTGTTCGGCGTACTGAACTAAGCGGCGGCCATGATTTTCTCGGCGGCGATGCGGCTGCTTAGCAAGCACGCAACGCTGCCGAGACCCGGCCACGTGTAATCGCCCGCCACGTACACGCCGCCGCCTAAATCACACGGCATCGCGAACTGATTTGAGTTGCGCATATTGATGCGCACGCCGCCCACCGCGCCATGCGGGCGCCGCGCAAAGCGTGCATAGGCGTTGGGCGTGCCTATCTCCAACACACGCGCGTTGTCGCCCAAGCGTGGATAGACGCGCCGCGCATAGCGCAATAGCTGCGCACCGATCTCCGCTTTTGCTGCTACCGCTTGTGCGTGATCGTAATCGCGCCAACGCGAAAGTTCAGTATGCGTCGAAACCATCACGGCGCGATGGCCCGCAGGCGCGCACAGCTCGTCGCCCGCTGCTGAGATCGAGATGAACATGTTGTTGCCGTCGCCGAGCGGCGCTTCGTAATCCTGCAACAGCTGGTGATGGCGATGGTCGTGGTCGACAACCTCGCTTTGCGGCACGCCAAGGCACACCACGATGCCAGCGCCATACGACTCGGCATCGCGGCGCAGGAAGGGCGCCATGCGCGCGCGTGCGTCGGCCGGCGCCATAGCTGCGAAGTTTGGCGCCGGGATGGTGTTGACGATTGCGCGTGCTTGAAACACCCCGCGCAATGTCTCAACCCGCAATGAGGGCGCTACGCCTTCGACTTTCGTCACTTTCGTCTTCAGCCGCAGATCGCCGCCGAGGTCGCGATAGCGGCGCGCGAGTGCTGTCCAAAAGCCTTTGAAACCGCCGACTGGACGCGCAATGCGGCCGCGTATACTTGTGCCGAGGGCTGCGTTGATCAGCGGCGCATCCTCGATGCAGCGTGCGTGCAGCGTGTCTTCGCACAGCATCGAGAGCAGACCGCGTAAAGGCTTGCTCTCTGCAAGTCCGCTGCTGCGCACCAATTGGCCGAGGCTCGTGAGCAAATGACGGGCGTGGCGCCAATGCGCGGGCGAAAGCGTTGTCAGCGCGCGTGTCACGTCCCCCGCATCGCGGATCGGCAGGCGCAGGCCTTTGGCCGCGCCGGGCCAAAACACCGCCGCCAATTCATCCATCACGCGCCAGAAGCGCCGCGTCTCTGGCGTATCGCCAAATGCACGCAAGCGCTCGGCGCGCCAGTGTTCGGGGCAGCGGTGCAATGTGATGGTTTGATCAGGCAGCCACGCTTGATAGCCGGGTAGATGTTCGAGCGCGAGATCGGTGAGGCCGATCTCCTTCAAAAACTCGCCGCCCACGCCGCCCTCATCGAAATCGACAAGCGTCGTTGCGCCGATGTCGAACGAAAAGCCGTCGCGCTCATAATAGCCGGCGCAGCCGCCAAGCTTGTCGTGAATTTCGACGACGAGCGTCGAGAAGCCATTGGCCTGCAGCCGACACGCCGCCGCCATGCCTGCCAAACCCGCACCCAACACGACGACATCGAAGCTATCGCGCATCGTTCTCTCCGTGTGAGAGCAGACGCGATGAAGCGGTAACCGGCAATGCGCCGAAATGTCCTGTGCGCAAGCGTCGCTAGAGCCACGCGAACGCGCGCGTGAGGAAGGCTGCGCCGTTCCCGGTGATAGGCGCGCCGTGTGCCATGAGCACTTTTTCGACGGGCCAAGCGTGGATGCGGGCCAAGCTTTCGCGCGCGGCCTTGCGATCGCTGAAGGCGATGCGGAACTTTCGCGGCGCTTGCGGTTCGGCGCCGATCATGCGGTCCATGCGCGCAACGAGCTTGCGCCAGCCCTCGAACCAATCGGGCGGAAAATTCTGCAACAGATCCGCGAACAGCGCCGTGCCGCTGGCGCGATGGAAAAACACGGCTTCCGTCGCGATCAGATTGCCACGCATCAAGACTTGATCGATCTGGCCCGCCCATGCTGTGGGCGCGTCGTCAATGAGGTCTGCGTCGAAGGCGATGTCCTTGCGCCGATCGCGCGAGCCGGGTGCTGCATAGAGCAGTGCGTTCGGATACGCCGTGCGCCATTCCGGCAGCGCCACGTGATGCATGCAGGTTGGCGTCACGATGAAGCGCACCGCGCCAAGTGCATCGATCGCGGTGCGTAGTGTGGACGTCAACGCGACTGGCGACCAAACGAACAGCGCGCCATCATCAAGGCGCATGATCGCCATGCGCGTCGGATACGCAAAGCCCGCGCTTTCAACGATCGGGCCGTCCACGATCCAGATGTTTGGTCCGAACGGCTGAAGTAGACTCACGCGCCCGCCTCATCCGTCTCTGGCGTCATGAAGTGGCCGTGCAGGGTGGCGATCGGTTGGCTGCGTTCGTTTTGCCAGGCTTCGGCTTGCACATTGGCGATACGGCGGCCGATCTTGACGACGCGGGCGCGCGCGTAAGTGTCGACGGGTTTGCCGGAGCGCAGGTATTCGATGTTGATGTCGATGGTCTTGGCGAATTTCTCACTCTTGGCCGTGATCGAAAGCTGCGTCAGCGCCGTCACTTCCATCAGCGCGCCAACGACGCCGCCATGCAAAGCCGGCAGCATCGGATTGCCGACGAGATGCGGCGCGAACGGCATGATGAGCGTCAGCTCATCGCCTTTGAGCTCAGCGCGCAGGCCAAGAAATTTCGCATACGGCACACGCGCGATCGCGTCCGCCACACGGCTCTGCGGCGTGCTCATGTTGTGCGCTCCAATCTTGCCCCGCTTGCGGGGGAAGTGGATCGCGCGCAGCGCAAGACGTAGGGGGCGGTGGCGCGCTCCTCAGTCAGCTTCGCTGACAGCTCCCCCATGAATGGGGGAGCATTAAGTGAGGGCGCGCTCATGGCTTCGGCTTCCGCAAATTTGAGCCCATCCTTCGGCGGCCGTTGGAATTGATCATGAAGGCCGCCGACGCTTGCGCCACCGGATCGTCCGGCGTTTCATCGTACGCAATGGCGCGCACGAAGGCGACGTTGCGGCCAAGCTTGTAGCAATGCGCTTCGGCCAGCACGTCCTTATGCGGGGTCGCCGCGCGCATGTAATCGATGCGCAGGTCGATGGTGGCGACGGAGCTGGCTTCTTTCAGCGAGGAGAACACCGCAGCGCCCGAGATGTGATCGAGAAACGTCGTGATGACGCCGCCGGCGATCACGCCGGTCTCAGGATCGCCGACCAAATCTTCGCGGTACGGCGTGCGGCCCCACACGCGCGGCGGCTCCATGCGTGTGATGTCAGCGCCGATGGCTTTCGCTTGCGGCGTGTGCGCCAGCATGGCCCTGAGCATCTCTAAAGGGTTCTCGCCGGGGGAGGGATTGTCATCGGACATGGCCTCCGTGCTAGCAGTGGTGCGCTCGGTTCGCCAATGTATGAAATTGACGACACGTCATTTTTGTGGCCCCATGCCGCGCTAAGGGCAAAGCCCAGCTGGGAGCAGACATGAGCGAGACGGCGTCCATAGAGCCGATCGGCAAGCGAGAGAAAACCAAGGTCGCCAACCGCCAGGCTATTCTGGTGGCGGCGCGGCGTGTGTTTGCGGAGCTTGGCTACGAAGCCGCGACCGTGCGCGACATCATTCGCGGCACCGATCTCGCGTCAGGCACCTTCTACAATTACTTCCGCTCGAAAGAAGAAGTGTTCGAAGCGTTGGCCGACGACGGCGCGCGCCGCTTCCGCCCGATCCTGCGTTTGGCGCGCGAGCACGCGAAGAGCTTCGAAGATTATCTGCGCAGTGCGTTCGTCGCGTACTTCCGCTTTGTCGCCGAAGAGAACAGCGAAGCTGGCCGGCCCGCCGACGAGCGCCGCCCGCATGTGCGCACCGATACGCCGGAGATGATGGCGGTTTATCAAGAGGTGCGTCAAAGCCTCGAAGATGCGATTGCACATGGCGATCTGCCGCACGTCGATGCCGATTATTTGGCGCATTCTTGTATTGGCATAGCGCAAGAGCTTGGCCCGGCCATGATGCGGCGTTCGCCGCCGGATATTCAGGGCGCCGCTGCGTTTGCGACTGGACTTATTTTGAAGGGCCTCGAAGGCGCCCCGCGTAAACAATAACAAGAACACCAAGGGAGAGCAGGATTTGTCCTGGCTGCGCAAAGCGCTCGTTCATCTGGCCTTGTCGCGTTCCGACGCGGCTCTGATCAAAGCTTCCGGCGGCGAGCCGCGGACTGTGCGCGGCATGACGCTCGATCCGCGGATTCAGTTTCTTGAATACCAAACGCGGCTGAAGCCGGTGGATTGGTCGACGATGACCGTGAAGGCGTTGCGCGACAACACGGATGCGGGTGCTGAGCTCTTTGGCGGCTCAAGCGTTGGCGGCGTGCGCACGGAGAAAGTGTATATCACCGGCCGCTCGCACTCGGTGCCAGCGCGGCTTTACCTGCCGACGGTGCGCGATAATTCCGCGGCGATGATGGTGTATTTCCATTTTGGCGGCGGCGTCATTGGTTCGCTGGAGAGCTGCCATCGCTTGTGCGGGCTGATCGCGAAGGAAGCTGGCGCGCCGGTGCTCTCGGTCGATTATCGCTTGGCGCCGGAATTCAAATTTCCGGTTGGCCTTGAGGATTGCCAGGCGGCGTATCTCTGGGCCGTGGACAATGCGGCGCGTTACGGCGCGCCAGTTGGCAAGGCGGCTGTCGGCGGCGACAGCATGGGCGGGCATTTCTCCGCGATCATCGCGCAGGAATATCGCAAGACGAAGCCGCCGGTGTTGCAGCTTCTGATCTACCCGGCCGTGGACTTCCTCAGCGACACGCCGTCGATGCATGATTTCGCCGATGCGTGGCCGCTGACGGCGGAGACGATCGATTTTTTCATGAAGCAATATCTGCCGGAGAATGTCGATCCGAGCGACCCGCGCATCTCGCCGATCCGCACCGAAGATTTGCGTGGCCTCGCGCCGGCGCTGATCTACACGGCGGGCTTCGACATGCTGCTCGATCAAGGCGCGCAATATGCGGAGCGCCTGCGCGATGCTGGTGTCAAGGTGAGCTACGAGTGCTTTGAATCGCTGCCGCACGGTTTCGTCGCTTTTGGCGCCGCGACCCGCGCGGCTGAGCAAGCTAACCGCAAAATCGCGCGCGAAACGGCAGCCGCGCTCAAAGGGCAGCGCTAATTGGCCGCCTCCCAGATCGACCGCGGCGCGTGGTCGTGGGCGCTCTATGAAGCGGCGCGCAATCCGTATGTGTTGCTCTGCACCATCTATGTGATGGCGCCCTACATCGCCACCACCGTGATCGGTGATCCGGTGCAAGGGCAGGCGACCATATCGAGCTGGCATAAGACGGCCGGCCTGATCGTAGCGGTCAGTGCGCCGTTCATTGGCGCCGCGATGGATCGGATGGGGCGGCGTAAGCCCATCCTCGGAGTTGTCACTGCCGGCATGGTCATTGCGTTCTTCGCGCAATGGTGGGCGATGCCGGGCGGCGAAGGCCTGCCACTTTGGGCCTTGGGCGCCGTCACCGTGCTCGCCGGCGTGATGTTCTCGTGGTCCGAGGTGGCTCACAATTCGATGCTGACGACTGCGGCAAAGCCTGACGTGGTTGGCCATGTGTCGGGGCTCGGTCTTGCGCTGGGCAATGCGGCTTCCGTGTTGCTGCTGGTGTTCGTGCTGTTCGCGTTTGCGTTGCCCGGCGTGTTTCAATTGCCGTTCGTACCGGAAGCGCCGCTCTTCGGGCTTGATCCGGCGGCGTATGAGCCAAACCGCATCGTTGGGCCGCTTTGTGCCTTGTGGCTCGCCATCTTTGCGCTGCCGCTCTTCTTTTATTCGCGCGATCTCGACACGACAGGGGAGAAATTCGGTGACGCCATGCGCCATGGCATTGGCAAGGTGGTCGGCACCATCGGAAAGCTACGCGATCACCGCAACGTCGCGCTCTTTCTCGTGGCGCGCATGCTCTACGCGGACGGCAAGACGGCGATCCTGATCTTCAGCGGTGTTTATGCGGCCGGCGTGATGGGCTGGGATTTACTGGAAATGCTGACGCTCGGCGTGGTGACGACAGCGTTCGGCGTGATCGGCGGCCTTTCCGGCGGACATCTCGATTCATGGCTTGGTCCAAAGCGCGCTGTCGCGATCGAGATTGGCGTGACCTTCGTGTGCTTGCTCATCATGGTGTCGATGACGCCGACAAGCATGTTCTTCGTTGTGCCTGTCGCGGAAGGCGCGGTGGCGTGGAACGGGCCGTTGTTCCAATCGCCGCCGGAATTGGCGTATCTGCTGACAACCTGCGTGATCGCGATTTCGATCTCGGCCGCTTATGCCTCGAGCCGCACGTTGATGGCGCGGTTGTCGCCTGTCGGCATGGAGGGCGAGCTCTTCGGCCTCTATGCGCTCTCGGGCGCGGCGACCGTGTGGCTTGGGCCGCTGCTCGTTGAGCATTTCACCGAGACGTACCAGAGCCAGCGCGCGGGCTTCGCCGCGATCTCGATCCTGCTGATCGTGGGTTTTGTGTTGTTGCTGTTCGTGAAACCGCCGGCGCGTGCGTCTTCAGACGCGCAGCCTTTGCACTAGCACAACGCGGGTCTGAAGACCCCGCGCTCCGTCAGCTCATGCCGTAGCCGGCCTGGCGAAGTTTCTTATCGACCATGCGCTTCAGGCTGAGCGCAACGCGCTGGCGTTCCTGGCCCAAGGCCGTCGGCAAGTGCACGAGCTGGTGCAGCGCCGCGACGTGCGTGCGCACGACCTCCGCATCGATCCGGTCGGTTGCGCCGTGCGCTTGGAAATAGCGCGCCATTTCCTTGGCGCCGAGATCGAGGCTGGTGTCGCCAATCTGCTTGGCCACCTCTATCAATTCCTGCACCGCCTTGAACACATCGCGAACCGAGCGCGGATTGGCGGGATCGAGCGTGCGCACCGTCGTCTCCAGCGCCGCAACACGCGCGCGTGCGATTTCAGCGTGAATGTCGGCCTCCGACGCCGGCTCATCGACGGAAACCTCCGCCGGTAGCGTATCGTTGAGCCGCCGCCAGGGTCCGGCGTACTGAGGGTCTTTTCTGCGCCGGCGACAGGGGCCCACATAGGTCGCCGTGACAATAAAGGGCTGCGGATGCGTCAGCACACGGCGTACGCGCTTTTGCAGCGCCAATCCCGAGATCGGTTTGCGCAAGAAGCCGTCGGCGCCCGCCTTACGCGCAAGTTCGACGTCATGTTTCGAACCGCGCGACGTCAGCATGAACATGTTCACGGCGCGGTTGGGCGAATCTTCATTGAGCCGAATGCGGCGCACAAAGTCGAGCCCATCGGTCAGACCTTCGATCCATTCGAGCAGGATCACGTCGGGATTGGTGCGGATCACCAAGTCCCAGGCTTCCATTGTGTTGGACGCGCCGAGCACGCGGCCAAAGCCGATGGCGCGCAATTGGTCTAAGGATATTCCGCGCGCGAAATGATTTTCATCAATGACGAGCGCTGTGAGATCGGACGGGTCGAATTCGTCGCCGCTGATCAAGACACAATCGCTCCCCAGACGATCGCTCAGTTTGCATGGGATGTCTGAGTAATCGTTGAAGCTGGGGCGGTTTCGGAGCGGTTAATATCGGGCCCGGCGCCGGTATTTGATGCAGTAGAGCGCCGATTAAGGGGCGCGATCTTCCAGCACGCCGATCAACGTGATCTTTTGCCAAATCTTGCGGCCAAGCCCTGTCGTCAGCGTTTCCATGTCGTTGACCGCTTCGATCACGACGCCGTCGCGCATGCGCTCGGCATAGAGCGCCGAAAGCTTGCCGATCAGCGCCAGCATCTCGGAGCAATAATCGAGATACCGCGTCAGCTCGAAATGGCTCATCGTCCGTTCGGGCGAGGCGGGCGTTTTCTGCGCGTCGAGCACGATCGTAGGGTCCTTGGTGAGCTGATGCATGTCCACGATGTGCGCCATCGAGCGAAGCCGATGCAGTGCGTCGAGCACGCGTTGACGCTTGATGCGTTCCTCCAGCGTCAGCACGAACCAGACAGCCGAGCCGAACAGAATGAGCAGGCTCACCGCAGCTTCCAGCCCTTGCAGCAATTCCGGCGCCGAGCCTTCGATGCGTTCGAGGTGTAGGAATCGGAAGGCTGCGACCTGGGCGATCAATCCGGCAACCACGAGCGCACACGCCGCGCCGCGCCAAAGATAATCCGGTCGCGCCAGCTCGGCGGCCTCATTGACGCTGGCGCGCCCAACTTCGATCAATTCAGCGCAAACTCGGCCCAAGCCCGCATCTGGAAACCGCGCCACCATGCGCGCGTGGAGCTTTTCCAGCGTCGCGATGATGTGGTCGGCGCTGAGCTGTTGGTAGCGTCCTGGCATGGCGGAAGCATGCCGCGTCTCGTCATCCGCTTCAATCGCAGGTGAAGGGGCTTCGGGCGGGGTTCGCTTGCGCTAGAGTGCGCCCGCTCATGGACGCCCGCACGCCCTCCCTGCCGTCGCCGTTCGCGGATTGGTTCGCCGCGCGCGGCTGGAGCCCGCGTCCGCATCAATTGGAATTGGTGCGCCGGGCTGAGGCAGGGTTATCGACGTTGCTGATTGCGCCCACGGGTGCAGGCAAGACGTTGGCCGGCTTTCTGCCGAGCTTAATTGAGCTTGCGCCGCGCGCCGAGGATGGGCTGCGGCGGCCACATCGTTTGCACACGCTCTATGTGTCGCCGCTGAAGGCGCTGACGACGGACGTGGCGCGCAATCTCGATACGCCTGCGAGCGAGATGAAACTTAATCTGCGGATCGAGTCACGCACTGGCGATACGCCGCCGCACAAGCGCCAGCGCCAGCGCGCGCATCCGCCCGACATTCTGCTGACGACGCCGGAGCAATTGTGCCTGCTGATCGCGTCCGAGCACGCGCGCGTGTTTTTCGAAGATTTGCAGGCGGTCGTGATCGACGAAATCCACGCGCTCGCGCCGACAAAGCGCGGCGATCTGCTGGCGCTGGCGATGGCGCGGTTGCAGCGTTGGGCGCCCGGACATCGGCGCGTGGGCTTGAGCGCCACGGTCGCGGATGAGGAAGGGCTGGCAAGGTATTTGTTGGGTTCCAATCCTCCCCCGCACGCGGGGGAGGTGCTGAGCGCAGCGAAGCGGAGGGGGAAGGCGGGCACGCCCCCCTCAGTCTCGCGCGATACGCCCGACAGCTCCCCCGTGAACGGGGGAGCGTTACAAAGCGTTGTCGTCAAAGCGCCGCCCGGGGCGCAGCCAGTGGTGGATGTTTTGGATTCCGATGCGCGAATTCCCTGGGCGGGGCATACGGCGCGGCATGCGTTGCCGGAAGTGTATGCGGCGATCAAAGCGGCAAAGCTGGCTTTGGTGTTCGTGAATACGCGTGCGCAGGCGGAAATGACGTTTCAGGAGTTGTGGCGCATCAATGATGATGCGTTGCCGATCGCACTGCATCACGGCTCGCTCGACGTGGCGCAGCGGCGCAAGGTTGAAGCGGCGATGGCGCGCGGGGATTTGCGCGCTGTGGTGTGCACCTCCACGCTCGATCTCGGCATCGATTGGGGCGACGTCGATCTGGTGATCCAGATGGGTGCGCCAAAGGGCGCCGCGCGTTTGGTGCAACGCATCGGCCGGGCCAATCACAGATTGGACGAACCATCACGCGCGCTGCTGGCGCCGAGCAATCGCTTTGAAGTGTTGGAGTGCCGCGCCGCGCAAGAAGCGGTGAAGGAGGGCGCGATGGATGGCGCCGAGCCGCGCGTTGGCGGGCTGGATTGCTTGGCGCAACATATAATGGGTTGTGCCTGCGGTGAGCCATTTGATGCGGATGAGCTTTATGCAGAGGTCGTTTCGACCGAGCCGTATGCGGCCCTACCACGCCCGCAATTCGACCGCGTCCTCGATTTCGTGGCGACGGGCGGGTACGCGCTGCGCTCCTACGACCGCTACAAGCGGATCGTGCAGGATCTGGCTACGGGCCGTTGGCGTGCGCGCAATGCTACGATTGCGCAGCAACATCGGATGAATGTTGGCGCGATCGTTGAGTCCGAGATGCTCGATGTACGCTTGGCGAACCGGGTTCAGGCGTCACGACCAGGCACGCCGGCGAGTGAAGGCCCACGCCCGCTGATGCCGGGACGGCGACTGGGACAGATCGAAGAATACTTCATCGAAGGCTTAGCGCCCGGCGACACGTTCTTGTTCGCCGGCGAGGTGCTGCGTTTCTTGAGCGTGCGCGATACGGATGCGTTGGTGGTGCGCGCGCCAGGTGCGGAGAACCCGAGCATTCCGTCCTACGCCGGCGGCAAATTTCCACTCTCGACGTTCCTTGCCGATCGCGTGCGGCGCATGCTCGATGAGCCGAAGCGCCAAAAGCTTCTGCCGCAACAGGTGCGCGATTGGATCAGGATGCAGAAGAAGCGCTCTGTGGTGCCCGCGCCTGAGGAAATGCTGGTCGAGACGTTCCCGCGCGCCGCGAAGCATTATCTCGTCTGCTACCCCTTCGAAGGCAGGCTATCGCACCAGACATTGGGGGTGCTGGTTACGCGCCGACTGGAGCGCGCCGGCAAGAAGCCGATGGGCTTTCTCGCCAGCGAATATGCGATGGCGGTGTGGGCGCTGGAGCCGATGGACGATGTTGATCTCGAAGTCTTGTTCGATGAGGACATGCTGGGCGACGATCTGGAAGCCTGGCTCGCGGAATCGACTTTGATGAAGGCGACGTTCTCAAAGTGCGCCGTGATCGCCGGCATGATCGAGCGGAAATTGCCGGGTGCGGCGCGCAAGACGGGCCGGCAAGTCACGTTCTCGACCGACCTGATCTATGACGTGCTGAAGCAATATGAGCCCGATCATATCTTGCTCCAGGCGGCGTTCGCGGATGCGGGCGAGGGCTATCTCGATATCAAGCGCGTGGGCGCGCTTTTGCGGCGCGTGAAGGGGCGGCTCGTGCACCGCGCATTGCCGCACGTGTCGCCGTTTGCCGCACCGGTGATGCTCGAAGTGGGTCGGGTCGGAGTACAGGGCGGCGCGGACGAGGCCGTGCTGGAGGATGCCGCGTCGCTGATTGCCGAAGCGATGAGCTGATTTTCGCTGCGTCATTTGCGAGCGCGCGGTGGCGGGTGCATAGTCCGGCAAAACACGACAGGGGGGAACGATGCGGTGGATGGCGGCTCTGGCTTTGAGCTTGACGCTGGGCGGTGTAGCGCACGCGGAGGTCACGGAGACAACGCGCGCGGCGAACGCGGCTATGGCGGAGACGTTGCCTTGGGCCGATCGGGAAGATGAGGATTTCGCGACGCGCGGTTTCATCTCCGCCTGGGATCAACCGCAAATTCGCGCCGATGACGGGCGCGTCGTGTGGGATTTCAGCGTCTATAATTTCCTCGGCGGGCAAACGCCTGAGACGGTGAACCCGAGCCTCTGGCGGCACGCGCAATTGCTGGCGCGCGCGGGGCTCTTCCAAGTGCGCGAGCGCGTCTATCAGGTGCGCGGCTTCGATGTGTCGAACATGACGATCATTGTCGGCGACACCGGGCTCATCATCATCGATCCGTTGACCAGCCGCGAAGTGGCGAGCGCCGCACTTGCATTGGCGCGGCGCACGATCGGCGATCTGCCGGTGCGCGCGGTGATCTATACGCACAGCCACGCGGACCATTTCGGCGGCGTTCGTGGTGTGGTCGATCCCGCGGACGTAGCAGCAGGGCGCGTCGCGATTATCGCCCCGGATGGCTTCATGGAGCACGCGGTGACGGAGAACGTCATCGCCGGCAACGCGATGGGCAGGCGTGCGACCTATCAGTTTGGCGCGGGGCTGACGCCTGGCCCCGAAGGGCAGATGACGTCCGGTATCGGGCTCGCGATCTCGGCGGGCACGTTCACGCTCATTCCCCCGACGCGCACCATTGCGCGCACAGGCGAAACGCTGACCATTGATGGCGTGCGTATCGAGTTTCAGGTGACGCCGGAGACCGAAGCGCCGGCGGAGATGAATTTCTTCTTCCCGGATTTGGGTGTGTTGTGCTTGGCCGAAAACGCCAACGCCTCGATGCACAATATCCTGACGCCGCGTGGCGCTCTGGTGCGCGATTCAAAAGCGTGGGCTGATTATTTGACGGAAGCGCTCCGTCTCTATGGGCCGCGCACCGAGATCATGGTGACGAGCCACGCCTGGCCGCGCTTTGGCGGCGAGCGTGTGCGCGATTTCATCGCCAGCCATCGCGACGCATATAAGTATCTGCACGATCAGAGCGTGCGGCTGATGAATGCGGGCTACACCGATCGCGAGATCGCCGAGGCGGTGCGCCTGCCGGCTTCGCTCTCGGCGCGGTGGTTCAATCACGGCTATTACGGCACGATGATGCACAATTCGCGCGCCGTGTATCAGCGCTACATGGGCTGGTACGACGCCAATCCGGCGAACCTCAATCCGTTGCCGCCTGTTGAAGAAGCGGCGCGCTACGTGCGCGCGATGGGCGGGTCGGCTGCGGTGTTGGCGGAAGGCCAGCGCGCGTTTGACGAAGGCGATTATCGCTGGGGCGCGCGGGTGCTCAATCATTTGGTGTTCGCGGAGCCGAACAACCAAGCGGCGCGCGCGCTGTTGGCGCGGACGCATCGGCAGATGGCGTGGCAGGCCGAGAGCGCGATCTGGCGCAATATGTATCTGGTTGCGGCGGAAGAACTGGAAAACGGTGTGACGCCGCGTGCATCGGGCGTGCAGAGTGCCGATCTCGTGGTTGCGACGCCGACGAGCTACATTCTCGATCTCTTGTCCGTGCGGCTCAATCCTGAGCGCTTGGGCGAGCGGCGCTATGCGTTCAATCTGGTTTTCCCGGAGCGCAACGAGCGCTTTGCGGTGAGCATCGCCAATGGCGTGCTGGTGCATGAACGCGATGTCACCATTGCGGACGCGCCGACCATCACCTCGCCCCGCGGCGTGTTCCTGCAAGCGATGGCGACGCAGAGCATGGCCCGCGCTGTGCTCACGCGGCAAATCCGGATCGAAGGCAATCGGCGCTCGCTGGAGGGGCTTGGCGATGTCTTCGACAACCCCGATCTGAACTTCGCCATCGTCACGCCGTGACGAGTCTGCTTTAGA